>CAZCGG010000020.1:0-2238 GCA_964498135.1 uncultured Candidatus Moduliflexus sp. | reverse complement strand
CCCTTGCTGACCTCGCTGACCACCTCGATTTTCCCGCCGTGCATTTCCACCATGCGCGACACGAGCGACAAGCCCAAGCCCGTGCCGGGATGCCGCCGGGTAAATGTCCCGTCCAATTGCACGAACGGCTGAAATAAGCGTTCGAGGTCTTCCTGCGCGATGCCGATGCCGGAATCCCACACCGTGAAAAAGACTTGCTGCGTCTGCGCGGACGAGCCGACAATCAGCCCGACCTTGCCGCCGTCCGTCGTGAATTTGACGGCGTTGCTGAGCAGATTGACGAGAATTTGCTTTAACCGGCGCTCATCCGCGTCAATCGTCGTGATCGTCGAGCTAAAATCAAACGACACGCGCAGGCGTTTTTTCAGGGCTTCCTGCTTGATAAAGCGAAGGCTCGCCTGACACACTTCCTCAAGCTGCACCGGCGAAATCAGCAATTCCAGCTTGCCCGCGCCGATTTTGGCTAAATCTAAAATATCGCGGATTAACGTCAAGAGGTGGCGGCCGCTTTCTTCAATGCTCATGAGGGCGTCGCGCTGTTTTTGCGTCAGTTCGCCGAAGACTTCTTCCTGAATCGCCTCAGTCATGCCGAGGATCGTATGCAGCGGCGTGCGGAATTCGTGGCTCATCATGGCGAGAAATTCATCTTTCATCCGCGAGGCGCGGGCAAGTTCGGCGTTCGCGCGCTGGAGTTCCGCCGTGCGCTCTTCGATGCGCCGGGCTAAAGATTCCTGCTCGGCTTTCAGCGTCAATTCGCTCTCTTTCCGCTCTGTAATGTCCTGCACCAAGCCGTCATAAGAAATGACTTGGCCTTGTTTGTCATGATGAATCACGGAGGTGTTGCGCACCCAGCGAATTTTCCCGTCTTTGCGCAGAATGCGGTGGTCGAACGGCTCGACTTGCTTTCCTTCTAGCAGGCGTTCCGAGCTTTCGATGACGACATGGCAGTCATCCTCATGCACCATCTGAATCCATAGATGCGGATTTTGCTTGAATTCTTCTTGCGTGTAGCCCGTCACGGCCACGCAGGTCGCGCTATGCTCCGTATCAAGCGGACGCCCGTTCTGAACGCGCACAGTGTACATGTAATCCGTGACGGCGGCAATCAAGCGCCGGTAGCGTTCTTCGCTGTCTTTCAGCAGGCGTTCCAACTGATGCCGGTAAATCGCCATCTCAATGCTGCTGTGCAGTTCTCTCGTTTGAAACGGCTTAATCAGATACCCGAACGGCTCGGCTAATTTCGCCCGTTGCAGCGTCTTTTCATCGGCATACGCGGTCAGATAAATAATCGGCACGTCATAGAGCAGGCGCAGATGCCGCGCCGCCTCGATGCCATCAATTTTTCCTTCCAGTTCAATGTCCATCAACACCAAATTCACTTGATGCTTGATGGCTTTTTGAATCGCCTGATCGCCGGACGAGACGATTTCCGGCACGACATACCCCAAGCGTTCTAATTTGCTGCGAATATTTTCAGCGACAATAATTTCATCTTCAACGACAAGAATGCTGGTGTGTGCCATAATAGTTCATCTAACCGATGAGGAAGCCTGAGCAGGCAAGCGGCCTGCGTTCATGAACGCCCTGTGCGCACGCAAAAATACGTAGAAAAAATATACCCTGAAAAAGATGCTCTTGTCAATGGAATTTACTGAAGAATAAAAAATATGTCAGAACTGATACGCAAAAGACCGCCATTTGACAAGCTCAGGGCGAACGAAACATGTCTTGATGCGATGACCGTGAACTCCCCTCTTGGGAGGGGTGGGGGGGGTTACTGACGCGAAGACGCTGGAAAGGTTGCCACCCACCCCTGCCCCTCCCAAGAGGGGAATGGCTGAGACGTTGCGTCACGTGAGTTATCCTTCACTCTGCGCTTGCCGGAAGCAGCGTTCATAGAATGCTTCCGTTTGTTGAATCATTTTGTCCATCTGGAAAAGCGTTTTCGCCCGTTCCCGCGCGGCGTCGCCGAGCCGACGGCGCAGCGCCGGATCATGCAGCAGGCGCAGCGCGGCGGCGGCAAGCTGCGCCGGATCGCCCGGCGGAATCAGCAGCCCCGTCTCTTCGTGCCGCACGAGTTCGGGCGTGCCGTCAATATTCGTCGCAATAATCGCCTTGCCCGCCGCCATGCCTTCCATAATCGCGTTCGACAGCCCTTCGATGCGCGAGCAGGAGACCAGAATATCTATCGCCGCGAGCAGCGCGGGAATATCCTGCTGTTCGCCCGTAAACGCGACG
>CAZCGG010000019.1:32844-38066 GCA_964498135.1 uncultured Candidatus Moduliflexus sp. | reverse complement strand
TCGCGGAGACGCTGGAAATCGCCAGAGACGTGGCGCGGAAACTTATCGAAGCCCGCCGGGAACGCGCATAAACAACGGTTTACAGCAACGGATATATCAACATGCCAACAGTCAATATTGACGGATTCAAATTTCGTTTTTATTCTTCTGATCGCGGTGAACCGCCGCATGTTCATGTCATTCAAGGGGAGCATGTCGCAAAAATTTGGTTGACATCGATTTCTGTCGAATATAATCATGGATATAATCGCGCAGCCTTGAACCGTATTATCAAATTGACCAAACAGTATCAAGAAGAGCTTTTAGAGGTGTGGAATGAATACTTTAACTAAATCTGCTACGGTACGGAAGCGAGCCGTTCAGAGAACTCGACGGCTGAGAGCCAAACATGTGGAATTTATCGCTGACATGCTTGTTATTACGCTTCAGAACGGGCGCCTCATGCGGATTCCGTATGGCAGCATCGAATGGCTGCGCTGGCTATTGGACGCCACGCCGGAACAACGCGCGAAGTGGTCGCTTGAACCCGGCGGCTTTGCGATCTATTGGGAAGAGCTTGACGATGGCATCGAAATCGAACATCTCCGCCGTTTGCCAATCACGCAGATCGTTGATAACAAAACTGTCAAACACCTTGAAGGCGTTTAACGATTGATACGCCATAATACATCGTCCCGGAGGGACGCCCGCGAATAGCCCGCCGATTTATCGGCGGGAAAGATGGCAGACATTTCGATTTCCGTCCGTTTCCCCGCCCATAAATGGGCGGGCTATCCGCGAATGTCCCTCCGGGACAAGCGTGAGGAGAACGCCATGACGCAACAGGAATTATTACAACTTATTGAACAGGCCGCCGCCGAAGGCTGGGAAGAGCTTGATTTGCGCGATCAACAACTAACCGCGCTGCCGCCAGAAATCGGGAAATTAACACGATTAAAAACACTAAAACTTGGTTGGAAAGAACACGGAACTAAAGACAAACCAGAAAGAAATAGTTTAACTAAGCTTCCGCCGGAAATAGGTAATCTGATGAACTTGACGTGGCTTAGTCTCAGCAACACTCAATTAACCGAACTCCCCAAAGAGATCGGGCGCCTAACGAATTTGACAACGCTTTGGGCTAGCTATAATCAGTTGACTACTCTCCCTTTAGAACTCTTCACTCTTACGAACCTGACGCAACTTAGCCTGAGTCACAATCATTTGACTGAACTGTCGTCGGATATTGGTAGATTAATACATTTGGAAACGCTTGCTCTCGGCGGCAATCAATTGACTACACTTCCATTACAACTCTTTACTTTGGCAAATTTAACGAGCCTTTTTTTATATGGAAATCCGACGACGTTTCCGTTTGAAATTTTTTCTTTGACGAATTTGACAGAGCTTAGTTTAGGCGGGAAACAATTAACAACAATCCCATTGGAAATATATCGTTTGGCGAAGTTAACAATGTTTTGGATCGACGATAATCAATTGACCGCGCTGCCGTCGGAACTCTTTACGCTGACGAAACTGACGAAGCTTGATCTTAGAGGCAATCAGTTGACTGCGCTCCCTTTAGAACTTGTACAACTGACAAAGTTAGAGGATTTGCGTGTTGAAAAGAATCCGCTTAAAACCCCGCCACCGGAAATTATCACGCTGGGAACAAAAGGCATTCTCGCCTATTTGCGCGAGCAGGCGCAAGGCTGTCAAGCGCAATGGCTTGCGAAAATGGTGCTGGTCGGCGAAGGCGGCGTCGGCAAAACGTCGCTGCTGCGGGTGTTGCAAGGCCAGCCGTATCTCGACGGCCTGGACACGACGCGCGGCATTGCGATTGAGCCGCTCGACCTGCCGCACCCGTCCGAAACGGGCGTCACCATGCGCCTGAATGCGTGGGATTTCGGCGGCCAGGAGATTTACCACGCCACGCACCAGTTTTTCCTCACGAACCGCGCTCTGTTCGTGCTGCTCTGGAATGCGCGACTCGGCCATGAACAGGGCAAACTCTACTACTGGCTCGACCAGATTCAAGCCCGCGCCCCGCAATCGCCGGTGCTGCTCGTCGCCACGCACACGGACGAACGCGAGGCCGAACTGCCGCTCGCGGAGTTGCAAGCGAAATATCCGCAGATCGCCGGAAGCTGGCGCGTCAGCAACAAAACCGGCGACGGCGTGGCGACGTTGAAAAAGGCGGTCGCCGCGCAGGCCGCGACGCTGCCGCTCATGGGCGAAAAGTGGCCGACGAACTGGCTCAACGCCGTCGCCGAGCTTCGCGCCCGCCCCGAAAAGCATATCACGCCCGCGCAACTGTTCGATTTGATGACGCGGCAAAAGGTGTCGAGCGGCGCGGTGTTGGCGCGCTGGCTGCATGAATTGGGCGACATTCTCTATTTTCAGGAAGACGAGGAATTGAGCGATCTCGTGGTGCTGAAGCCGCAATGGGTGACGGAGTACATTTACAAAGTGCTGGATTGCGAGGATGTCCAGCGCCGCGACGGCGAGTTTACCCGCGAGCAGAAACAGGCGTTGTGGCGCGATCTTGACCCGGAGATGCAGGAGCATTTCCTGCGATTGATGGAAAAATTCGACCTGTCGTATCGCACGTTGGAAAACCGCGAAGTCAGCCTCGTCGTCGAACGCCTGCCGCTCGATCCGCCTGATTACAGGGCGCAATGGGATAGCCTAAAAGCGCAGCCGAACTGCCGCGAAATCGCCATGCGCTTCGAACTCAACACGCTGCCGTCCGGCATTCCGACCTGGTTCATCGCCCGGACGCACCGCTTCACCACGCACACGCATTGGCGCAGCGGCGCGGTTTTCGCGGATGACGAAAAGCGGCATCTCGCCCTTGTGCAGGCGTTTCCGCACCATCGCTATCTCGAATTGACCGCGCGCGGGCCGCATCCGCAGAATTTTTTCACGCTGCTGAAAGACGGCATCGAGGTCACGCTGCGCCGCTTTCCCGGCTTGCACATCGAGCGGCTGATGCCGTGTCCGGGGCATGACGGGCAGCCGTGCAGTCATGCCTTCGATTATCGGCATTTGCAAACCCGCATCGAGCGCGTCCCGCCGAAATTGGAGATCGAATGTCCGGTGGCGATGGAAAACGTCTCGGTGTCGGAATTGCTGTTCGGGCTGCATGTGCAGACGCAAAATGCGGTCTTGCAGCGCATTGACGCGCTGGAGAACACGATGACCGCGCAGCATGACGAGCAACTGCGCGAGTTGAAAGAGTTGCGCGAATTGACGCAGCGCGAATTTCTCAACGCCTATCGCCGCGAGCAGGCGCAGCTTGATGTCCGATGCCCGAATGTATTCGTGTTGGGCAAATATCATGAACGCGGCCTGCAACGGGCGATTGTGGGCGAGACGCTCTATCTGAAATTGTATTGTCAAGCCCCCGGCTGCTGGCATCCGACGGAAAAAGGCGGCCTGTATGAAATCGCGCAACCGGCGGAATGGCTGAGAGAGATCGCGCCGTATGCGCGGAAACTCGTCAAGATGCTCAAATACGTCAAGCCGCTCGCCGGTCAACTGCTCGCGTGGCTTCCGCCCGATTTTGAGGCCGCGTTCAAAGACGACCTGAAGTTGATGGAAACGCTGGTTGACAAATTGCCGGACATTGACGAGGATCGGTATTTGGCGTTGGCGGAGCGCGTCGGCGAGCATTTCGAGGAGCGGATCGAGGGCGCCGCGCTGCGGGCGTTGCGCAAATTGCTCGACGAAAAAGACCCGTCGCAGCAGTGGGGCGGCTTGAAGCCGGTGCTGACGCCGGAAGGCCATTATCTCTGGCTCTGTCAAGCGCACGCCGCGCCGTATCTGCGGTAAACAGCACGCTGTCAGACACATTCAACGTGTCTGACAGCGCGCTCAATAACATGTGAGGAAAACGATGCAAGCGATTTTGAATGTGACTCTCCAAGAGATTGACCAGAAATTTTTGGCGATTCTGCGCGATCTGCTCTCCCAAAATATTGAGGTGGTCATCAAAAAAGAGACGCCGCGCCTTGAAGAATTCGACCAAACAAAGCCGATGCCTGTCGTCATGGAGCAGCTTGCGAAGTCGGGGTATCATGCCGAATTGCTGCGAGAAATTCACGAGGGACTGAAAACATCGTCAGTGTATGCCGAACGCCATGAAGATTAAGCCGTTGAAACCAGAGCTTGTTGAATATCTCCGACGCCATCAGTTAGAGAAGAAATTTGTCAAAGCGCAGCAATTATTCGAAGAGAATACTGAGCATCCTTCTTTGAATGTGGAAGTGTTAGAACCAAAGGCGTTGCGAATCTATTCTTTCAGGATAGATCGAAAATATCGAGCTATTTTTATTATCGTTCACAGCGAAGCCGAAATCGTGACGGTCACGAATCATTACGCCTGATTTCGGCCATAATTACCGTCAACCCATGAAAACCGATCAACTATTTTATGAACTGTTCACCTTCGATCCGCGCAGTTTGTTTCGCTTGGTGCAATTAGACCTTGACGGCGAATATATTTTTGAAAGTCTGGCGGTCAAATCCACCGAAAAGCGGTTTGACGGCTTCTGCCGCCGTCTTGATGGCGCGGGGCCGCGCATTTTTCTGGAAATTCAGGGCTATCCTGATCCAAAAATCTATTGGCGGCTGTTTCGGGAAATCAGCACCTATTATGAGCAAAACGACGAGACTGTTCCGTTCATCGCCATTGCGCTGTTTTTAGATGAAGCGTTTGATCCCGGGCAGCCGATGTTGACGAGCGCGCCGCCGTCGCAATTGATTCGGGCGAATGTGATTGACTGTTTAGCGCGTCTCGGCGAACGAGCAGGAGTGTTGACCGTTTTAAAGCCGTTCACCGTCACGCGCAAAGATGAAGTGTTTGCGCATATTCGAGAATGGGATGCCGAATTGCGCTCGCTGAACGTCTCAGACGAAAAATTACACACCCTTCAGGAGTTGCTGGAATATCTGCTTCTGCAACGCTTTCCTGACTTGAACATGAAGGAGATTGTCGCTATGCTGCAACTTACGCCGCTTGAAAAAACCGTTGCCGGTCAAGAAGTCTTCCAAATGGGACTCAAGGAAGGCATCAGAGAAGGAATCGAAAAAGGGAGAAAAGCCGGTTTAAAAAAAGGGAAGCAAGAAGGACTGAAAGAAGGATTGAAAGAAGGGAAGCAAGAAGGACTGAAAGAAGGATTGAAAGAAGGGAAGCAAGAAGGACTGAAAGAAGGACTGAAAGAGGGCGTGAATAAAGGCGA
>CAZCGG010000019.1:0-32744 GCA_964498135.1 uncultured Candidatus Moduliflexus sp. | reverse complement strand
AAGGGAAGCAAGAAGGACTGAAAGAAGGACTGAAAGAGGGCGTGAATAAAGGCGAACTGATCGGAGAAATTCGGGCGACGCAGCGCTTTCTGCGCCTGCCGGTCAACGCGCTGGAGGAACTCGTCAGCAAACCGGAAACGGAATTGCAGGAGTTGCTGCGCGAATTGACGGCGCAACTGAATTAACAAACATGCCACGCAAACGACACGAATTATTTCAGCAGATGAGCCAAGCGCTCGCCCACGAGCAGAGCGGCAATGTCGCGCTCGCGGTGTCGTATTGGGAAAGCGCGCTGCACTTGCTGCCGGAAGACGCGCCGATTCAGCCGTTCATTCTCGACGAATGCCGCCGCCTTGTTCACGCGGAGAGCGACGAACCCGTTTCTCCGGCGTTGGAAAAATTGCGCGTCAAAGTTGCGCATCTCGCGCAGACCTCCCGGCGCGAATTTGCGGACGAAGACGCGGAAACAACGGCGCAGCAGGCATTTCGAGCTATATATCAGCAGAGCGGCGGCAATAACGCGCTCGCGCTGATGTATTGGAAAAATGTCCTGCCGCAGGCGTCAGATTCGCCTCTATTGGGCTTGGCGAAGCAGGATTTCTGCTGGCAGACGCATGAATTGGCGCGTTCCGGGCAATCGGCGAAAAGCATTGAGCTTTATACGCAGTTGCTCCGCGTGATGCCCGATTTTCTGGAAGGCCGCATCAATCTCAGCCTAATTTTTTACCGCAACGGCCAAACCGAACAGATTCCGCCGCTCTTCGCCCAAATTCCCGCCGCGCTGCGGGAAAACTTTCTCGTCACGCGCTACCGCGACTTATTCGAGCGCATCGCCGAGCTTGCCGCGCAATTCGACCAATTGCCGTATGCGGCGATTGAGCCGATTCTCGAAGACCTCCAGAATCACAACCGCCTGCATCCGTTGATTGATGAGGATTTTCTCGCGGAATTGATGGAAGAGATTCTGATGCGCGAGCGCCGGACGGCGGAAAAACGGCGCAAATCGCTTGAGGAAAAAGCGATTGCCCAAACCGCCACGAAGCTTGCGAAAGAAGGCATTTCGCTCGGCCAGCGCGTGACAACGGCGCGTTTGGCGTCCAGCGAGGACATCCAAGATTTTTTATATGACAATCACATCCGCATTGCCGAAGCGCTGCTGAATAACCCGAACATCACCGCCGACGACGTGCTGGTCATCGCGCAGACGACGCACGTGTCGGAAATTCTCTCGCTCATCGCGCATCATCACAAATGGCGCGGGCTGTATCCAATCCGCATGGCGATTTTGTTCAATTCGCAGACATTGCTCAAAGATGCCGTCGAATTGCTGAGCGTCCTGAACATCACCGATCTTTCGAAAATTTTTTACAAAAAAAGCGTCATCGCCGAAGTCCGCATTCGCGCGAAAGACGAGATTCAGCGCATTTTTCAAGATCTCGCATTAGCGGAGAAAATCGCGGTGATTGAAGCGTCGTCCGGGGACGTGCTGAAACTGCTTGACCGGATGCCGGTCAATTTGTCGTCATTTTTGGCGAGCCTTGTGGGGAAATTTCACGCCAACAGCGACATCATTGTCAACATCTGCCGGTGGAAACACACGCCGGAAGACGTGCTGGCGTTTATCGGTCGGAACGCCCAATTGACGGCGCAAATCAGGATCGCGTTCGCGCTGCTGGCGAATCCGAACACCGATGCGGAAACGGCCAAAACGCTGCTGCGCGCCCTTTCGGCGCGAGACGCCGCCCATCTGCGCGCAAACGCGCTCATTCCCGCATCCGTTAAACGCCTGATTTCCGACCTGTTTTCGCATCTCAACGATCAATCCTGAACAGGCCGATTCAACCAGATGCCCCTCCCGCCGTCTATCCTGATTGACATGGCAATGCCGGGAACCGCGATGATTTTTTCCGTCAAAATATCGCGTTTGAAACATTCCTTGCATGCCATCTCTTGACTTTTGCCGGGTTCAACTTATTATGTAACGTACAGCCGCAGCAAACTTATCGAACCACAACCTTCGATGAGAACTTTTTTCAAGGAGGGTGACGCGATGAAAAAAGCCTTATTACGACGAAAACGGCGGAAACCGGAGCGCATGAAGAAAAAAGTGATGCCGGTGATTCTCTCGAAAAAGGAGAGCGAAAAACGGGGAAAATACACGCGCAGCAAGATTAAACGGGAAGTGATTTCGATTATTCAGGAAGACGACGACGACTTCTAAGGTCTGAGGCAGCCCCTCCAAGCGTGTCACGCGCTTGGAGGGGCTGTTGTTTGCGACGTGCCATCATCCGCCGCGCCATCGGGAAGCGCAAACACCTCGACAATGCTTTGCAATTCATGCGCCTGCCGCGCCAATTCTTCGGCAATTTCCGCCAACGCCCCGCCCATCAGCGCATTTTCCTGAATCACGCGATCCAACTGTTGCAACGCGCCGTTCACCTGCGCGATGTTTTCCTGCTGGCGGCTGTTCGCCTGACTCATTTCCTGAATCAAATCGGAGGTTTCTTGAATGCGCGGAATCAGGCTGATAAGCCGCTCTCCGGCGCTTTCGGCGAGCGTGACGATGCTTTCCGTCACCTCCGTAATCGTGGCGGCCGCGCCCTGGCTGCGCTCCGCGAGGGCGCGGACTTCGGCGGCGACCACGCCGAAGCCTTTGCCGGATTCGGCGACGCGCGCCGCTTCAATCGTCGCGTTCAGCGATAACATGCGGGTCTGTCGAGCGATCTCCCGAATGGTGGAAATTTCTTTCGTAATTTTGCGCATCGAATCCAGCACTTCAATCACGGCCTGCCCGCTTTCTCTGGCATCCTCCGTCACTTGCATGGCAAGCTGCCCGGTCTGATTGGCATGTTCGGCGTTGCGCCGCACCGCCGCTTCCATCTGCTCCATCGTCGCAAACACTTGCGTGGACGCGCTCGCTTGCTCTTGCGCGCCCTGCGCAATGTCATGCGCGCGGCTGCGAATGTCCTGACTGCCCGACGCGACGGTCTTCGCGCCCTGTTTAATATGCGTGACTACTTCGCGGAGCTTGCCGACCATTTGCTTCAACGTGACGGTCAACGTCCCGATTTCGTCGCGCCGCGTCGTCTGGATCGCCGCCGTAAGATTGCCCTGCGCGACCTCTTCCATGCTGGTCATGAGGCGCGCCAAGTGGCGGGCAATCGTCGCCGCGAACAGGTACGCCGCGCCCGATCCCATCACAATCGCGGCCGCCGACACGATGATCGTCATGACGCGAATTCGCGCGACGCTCTCCATGAAATCGTCAATATACGACGTTGAGCCGATCACCCAGCCCCAATCAGCAAAATACGTGTAGGCGATGATTTTCAGGCGCTCTTGGCGTTCATCCTCATTTTGCCACGAATAATAATCTATGCACGTTTCGCCCGCGCGAAGCGTCAGGGCTTTTTTTACCCAATCGCGCACGAAAAACCTGCCGCTTGCATTGTGCGCCTCAAGAATGTTCTCGCCGTCGCGCTCGCGCTTGCGTGAAAGAATATAGTCGCCATTCGTGTTGAGAATCGTGACGTAGCCGGTGTTGCCGATAACGATTTGCGCCAAATTTTCCAAAATTTTCTGCGGCGCTTCCGGCACGCCGACATAAAACGCGCCGATAATTTTCCCTTGCGCGTCTATAATCGGCTCATACGCCGTTTGATGCCATTCTTTGATGACATAGGCGCGCCCGAAATACGATTTGCCGCGCATGATGGTCTGGTAAATCGAGGAATCGGTTGGAATATACGTATCCACCGCGCGCGCGCCTTTTTCATCCAGCACGTTCGTTGAAACGCGAAGCAGCCCGTCGGGAATGACCTGAAAAATCGTGGACGTGACGCCGACTTGCGCCTGAATGCGGTCAACCAGCGTGGACGCATGCATCATATCAGCGACCGGCGTTCCCCCAAATGTCAAGATCGGAATCGTAACGGCGCGTTGTTCCTTCGTGATTTGGTGCGTGACGGTGAGCGTCACCTGCTGCCGTTCGTCCAGCGCGGGCGCGCCGGTTGAATAGAGCATCTCGTGCGCCCATTTCAGGTCATGGTTGACGCGCTCCTGCGTGAGATCAATCGCCGTTTTCAGGTGATTCGAAATCAACAAGACCTGCTCTTGCAGTTTTTGTTCGACCGACGTGTAAATCTCGCGTTTGAAGGTCTGATAACTCAACATCCCGAGCGTCACGACCGGAATGGTGACGAGGAACACGCAGATCGCGATTAATTGCCATTTTAAACTGATTGCGCGGATACGCATACGCTGTGCCTTTTTCCAGAAACTTAGAGCTTATTTGTATTGATAAAAAACAGAGTTGTCAGGCACCTTCAAGGTGTCTGACAGCTATCCTTGAGATAATATCATTCCTGAAAAATATATTCCGCGAAGCGTTGATGCGCTCCTGTTTCGCCGGGCGTGACAAAATCGCCGTCAATCGCGGGATTGTTGATGATAGCGCGAATATCATACCCGCCGCGCACGATGATGGGGCGAAAGAAGCGCGACGTAATCGCGCGTTTCGGACACGCATACACGCAGCGCATGCACATGCTGCATTTCCAGCCAAACACGATGCGCCCGCCTTCATTCCGAATATTGCCACAGGGACAATTGTTGACGCACAAATTACACTTGACGCAATCGCTTGTGGCGCATAGCGTCTTCCCCCAGAGCTTCGCGCCAATCTCATCTTCCATAAATCCCACCGCCACCGCCCAAATTTTCGTCATGAGGCCGCACGGAATCAGCGACGTTTTCCCGGCCAGAATCTCTGCCGCGCGCTTCGGAACTTTCCGCGCGGCGGCGGCATACAGTTGCTTGGTCAAGCGGTCGTCATATTTGATCAGCCAGTTCGATCCCATGCAGAGCAGCGTTTCATAAAACACCTGATACCCTCTGCGCTTCAGCAGCGCGATGGCTCGTTTCGACGCGCCGTTATTGATGGCGTCCACGCCTGCGGCGGTTTTAAAAATAAAGACGCGCCGCGTATTGGTGACGGGAAGTTGTTCGATGAACCGGTACACCAAACCGGGCGAACTGAAGCCATAGACAGGATTTCCGATGCCAATCAGATCATAGCGGCGGACATCGAAATTGGCGTTCCCTTTCAGCGCGTCTTCGATCCGCGTGACCTCAACCTCATGCCCGCTCGCCGTGAATTCGCGCTCAAACAGACTGCACACGGCTTCCGTGTTCCCCGTTCCCGAAAAATAGCAGATTCCGATTTTCATGTTCTTCCCTCATAGTTGCATTAACAGAAAAGGTTATGGAGATAGCTGTCAGACACCTTTTCTTACCCTTATAACGAACGCAGGACGAAGAGTCAATCTTTTCTTCTTGCAATGATGGATTTTCAGAGAAGCGGCAAGCGCACTGTCGATATTTATGATATATCATAAATTTACGATTTATCATAAACGGCCAGCATTCGGCAGGGCACATCACGCCTGAGGCCAAAACGCCCCGTCTCGCCGTCATGCTGGGCAAATCGCCGAGAAATTCTTCCGCGTTGATCATGTTGGCACGAGTCTTGGATATAGATTAAAGCGATTGCGAACAACGCAATTGATCAGACAAACACAACAAGGTCAGGTAAAAAAGACAATTCCCACGACTCTTTCACGAGTGGGTTACATATAAAAAAGGAACAAGACGGTGATGTTCAACGGCTTGCGGCACGCGCCGCGAACGTCACGCCGTCCAAATTCCAAGGAGAATCCATTATGTCAACACTGTTCACATTGATTTCCGTCATGAGCGGCTTATTTCTGTTCGCTGGCGTTCTGGTGATGATGGAGCATTATTTCCCGCGCAATGAGACGCCGGAAGAAATGTCACCCGAAGATTATCGCTAACCCTTACAGGAGGAAAGATTATGTTGACATTCTTGTTCGTAATTTCGTTAGTCTTCTCGGTTTATCTGCTGACAAAACAGGAAGAGCCGTCAGAAAAATACCGGTTCAGAAACCTGAACGCAGACTAAAACCGTTAATGCGGCTCTCCGGCAACGGAGAGCCGCATTCGTTTCGAAGCCACCTCAGCCGCGCGCCTCAGTTTCCTTGAGAGATTGAGGCGTTTCGCCTTCCAAACGCTTCACGCGCAGATGCATCAAAAATTCCGCGTTTCCTTTCGCGCCTTTAATCGGCGATTCCGTCACGCCGAGCGCGGCAAAGCCGACCGATTCGGCGCATGCGCGCACCGCCGCCAACGCCTGCTGATGTTTTTCCGGCGATTTCACAATGCCGCCTTTGCCGACTTCCCCCTTGCCGACTTCAAATTGCGGCTTCACGAGCGCGACGACATCCGCCTGCGGTGTCAGCAGCGCACGAATCGGCGCAAGCACTTTCGTCAGCGAAATGAACGACAGGTCAATCACGGCCATGTCCATTTGTTCGTCGAAATCCGCCGGAGACAGATAACGCACATTCACGCGCTCGCGGCTGACGACGCGCGGATCGTTCACCAATTTCCACGCCAATTGGCCGTAGCCGACATCCACCGCATAGACTTTTTTCGCACCGCGCTGCAAGAGGCAATCCGTAAAGCCGCCGGTAGATGCGCCGACATCAATCACGATTTTTCCGGCAGGATCAAGCTGAAATTCGCGCAGCGCCTTCTCCAATTTCAGGCCGCCGCGCCCGACATACGGGTGTTCCTGCCCGGCGACGCGAAGCTCGGCCTCCTCCGCGACCATTGTTCCGGCTTTATCAATTTTCTGCTCGTTGACGAAGACGAGTCCGGCTAAAATCAAGCGTTTCGCCTGCTCGCGGCTCTCAGTCAGGCCGCGTTCGGCCAGCAGCGCATCAAGACGGGATTTTGACATCATAATCACTCACGAAAAATTTTGGCGGCGATGTCGCGCTCAGAAAGCGCGCGCAAGTTGGCGTGCGCCGTAAATTCGTCCAAACGCGCCTGTGCAAAGACGAACAGCGTCGTCGTCAGCAGTGGAATTTCGTCGAGATTGTGCGTGACGAGCAGCAGCGTCACGCCGGGATATTCGTCCAGCAGATGCCGAATCATGCGGGTTTTCGAGGCCACGTCAATGGATTTGAACGGCTCGTCCATCATGACGAAATCGGGCATCGTCATCATGCCGCGCATAAACGCCGCTTTCTGCTTCATGCCGCCGGAAAGCTGGCACGGAAATTGCTGCTCATGCCCGTCAAGCTCGCAGACGCGCAGCCACGCCTGATAACGTTCGAGCAGGCCGCCTGTCACCGCTTCCCGCCGAATTTTGCAGGGGAAAAAGATATTTTCGCGCACGGTCATGAACGGAAAGAGGCGCGGCTCTTGAAAAATCGTCGCAGGCCGCCCGGCGCGAAGCGCGAAATCGCCGCCGTCCGGCTGCGCCACGCCCGAAAGGATATTGATCAGCGTGGATTTCCCTGAGCCGGACGGCGCGAACAGCGTCACGCGCTCACCGGCGGCAATCGTGAACGATAAATTTTCAATCACGCGCCGCGCCCCGAACGATTTCGTCAATTTCCGCACAGACAGCATGAGGTTTATTTCACCGCAGAGGCACGGAGAACACGGAGAAAAATAAAAATTCTCCGCGTTCTCCGCGCCTCTGCGGTGAATTACTCAGGGTAAAAATATTTGCCGAAAACCAGGGCAAATAGCAGCTGCTCGGCGATCTGGAAGAGGAGCATGATCAGCAGAATGACCGTCAAATAGAAGAAAACGGCGGGCATGTTGAAATACATTTTCGCCACGTTCAGCAGATAGCCGATGCCGTCCTGCGAGCCGATAAATTCGCCCAAGACGACGACTTTCAGGGCGAGGCTGACGCCCATCGTCAAATTGCTCTGCAACGCGGGCGCGAGCAGCGGCAGGTAAATGTAGCGGATGACGTGCCGCCGCGTTCCGCCGATGGAATGCAGATAATCTTCCAGCAGCCGGTTCTTTTTGGCAATCGCGCCGGAGGTGTTGATGGCAATCGCCGGGAGCGTCAAAAATGCGACGAGCGCCACCGGCACGCCGTCGCCGATGCCGAACATGAGCAGGAAAATGATGCCGACAATCATGCCGGGCAGCACTTCAAACAAGCTCATCAGCGTTGTCAGATAGGCCGATTTCCGCAGAAGCGCGGCGGCAATCGCCGTCGGAATGCCGAGCGCGGCGGCGATGAGAAATCCCAGCGCGACGCGCGCAACCGTCGCGCCGAGATGCCGCGCAAAATCGGCGTTCAGGTACGCGCCGACCTCCCGAAACACGGCCACCGGCGACGGCACGACATACGCCGGAAACCAGAGCGACGCGAACGCCCACACCGCGAGAAACAGCAGAAACGCGACGACATTAGCGCGAATCGAGTTCAAAAAAGGGATCACACGTTTCATCGAGCGGCTGGCCTATCAAACGATAATAGTCGAAAATTTCCTGTTTCAGGGCGTCGCCGGTTTTCAGCGCAAACGACGTGCGCTTGAGCGACGCGAGCAGCGCCGGTTCGGGAAATCCGAAGGCGTCTTTTGTGAGGGCGACGGCCTGCTGCGGATCGTCGGCAACCAGCCGAATCGCCTGTTCAAGTTCTTGATGGAGTTTCTCAAGCAGATCGCGGTGTTGCGCCGCCCAATCCGCCATGACGAACATCGCCACTTGCGGATAGCCGTCCGTTCCGCCGGTCAGCGCGTCCCATTTTTCTTTGTAGCCGAACGAGACGAACACGTCTTTCTGCGCGGCGGCAATCGTCGCAGACGGCTCTGGCAGGGCGATCACGCGGATTTTGCCGATCTTCAGCAATTCCAACGCCGACGGAAACGGCGCGTATTTCGGCGTCAACTCCGTTCCCCACGCCACGCCTTCTTTCGCGGCCAAAAATTTCGTCGCTTCTTCAATCGGCGAGCCTTCGAACGGCAGATAAATTTCCGCGCCGACAAGCTCCTTGAAACTGCTGACCGGCTTTCCTCGCGTGAGGAGATACGTCAGGCCGCTGACCGTGCTGTTCGCAATCCGCGCCGGCGCGCCCTGCTTGAAGAAGTTCACGCCGACCGACAGGCCGGTCACGAGCATCGGCGCGTCGCCGCGCAGAAAAAGCGTGTGCGCCTGCGAATGATCCGAAAAAATCGTCACCTTCACGCCGTCGAGCTTCCGCGCCGCCAGCAGAAACGGAATGGACGAGGGCGTCGGCGGCGCGTACATGTCAAGCGTCTCTTGCGCCGCCGCGCCCGTGAAAGACAAGACAAGCAACATCACGCTGAAGCAGAACATTTTCTTGCATTGCGTGTTCATAAAAATTTCTCCATAAATGCCGTATTATTCATCACGTTTTACGAAACGTCGCGTCAATATCCAATAGATTGATTAGCCACTGTTTATTTTTGGTTCGATAAATCGCATAATCCGAATCTATGGTAACAATATGTTGAATACCCATCATTTCAGCGACCACAAGCAGAAAGCCATCGGCACATCGGCATATTTTTCAGCAAGTTGAATCAGCCGCCTGATATGTTCGCCTTCAAGATGAACAATATGAATAGCTTCGCGGTGCAGCCATTCCAACAAGGCAATTTGAGCGCGCACATTGAAATCAAGAAGATGGGACGCTTCAGTAATGACAGGCCACGTTGTTACCAACCTGCCGACATAACCGCGCAAAAATTGTTTGATGATGTCATGATAACGATCATCTTTATCAAACAACGCAATCAGAGGCCCCGCGTCAATAAGCGTGTTTTTCATGGAATTTCTTCTTGATAAGGCGTTTATATTCAACGGAAAGATTCCCTTTGCCGCTGCCATATTGATCGAACAAATCCTCGCCAAGCTCATATGCTGAAGCTTGACGCGGATATTCCGCAAAATAACGCTCAAGCACCTGACGAATGATCTCAGCCGCCGACTGCTGCTCAGTCTGAGCGATTTGCGTTAATTTCATTTCATATTCTGTCGGTAGTTGAATTGTAAGCATTTTCAGTCCCTTTTGTTAAACAGAATCCGTTCGACTTGCTCGACGCATTTTTCTACATCACGATAAATTTCTGTTCCTGTAAAACGTATCACATACCAACCAAGTTCTTTCAAATCGCGTTCTCGTTTTGCATCGGTGGTTCGTTGCTCTTTCGTTTTATGATAATCATGCCCATCTAATTCGATGACAAGATGCTCATCGGGCAACGCAAAATCAACGCGATAACGGCCAATCTCATATTGGGGAAGCAGGCCTAAAAGGCGATGTTTTGCAATATTCCAAAATTGCTGCTCAATCGGTGACTCGCATTGCTGATCATAAATATGAAGACGCGCTTGCCATTCCGAAATTTTTCGACGAGCTTCCCTGACAAATTTCTGCCGTTCATCATCACGCATCTCTTGAAGTTCAGCGTCGAACTTGCGTAGTTCTTCCTCTTGTTTTCTTTGAAGTTCCGCCTCAATTCTCTGCTGTTCTTCTTCTCGTCGCTGATGAATATCCTGTCTGAAACGTTCCAATTCTTCTTGTTGCTCTTCTTTGATTTTTTGCTGCGCCGCTTCGTGCTTCTTCCGAATTTCTGCCTCAATTCTGCAATGCTCTTCTTCGCGTCGTCTCTGCGCCTCCATTTCTATTCGTCTGTATTCTTCTTCACGCCGTTTTTGGGATTCCGCCTCAAATCGCCGCAATTCCTCTTCTCGTTTTTGGCGAATTTCCTGTTCGATGCGTTCATATTCCTCTTGTTGTTTTTTTCGCGTTTGACGCTCTCTATCACGTAAAAAAACCGCCAATTTATACGTTACCAATGCGAGCGAAGCCGTCACAATTATAACCAATAGGCTAAACAAAATATTGATGACGCTCTTAAACAGATAGACGGTCATCGAGGTGAATTGCACCATGAAAAACGTAAACAACGGCGCAAAAATAAGAATCGGAATTCCAAGCAGCAAGAAAAACGCAAGATTAACTTTGAGCCATTGACGAAGCCCGCCGTTCGGTGATAAACTATATTCAATAGAGAAAAGAACATATCGCAATGTTTCGGTAATCCGTTCCAACAGAGGAAGCTCTTCAATATCTGGAGCAATCTGCGGCAGAGGCAGGCGAGTCGGAGGCATGAACGCCATCTGTAATTTCCGCTTCAATGACGATAAAAACGATTCTTCTCTTCGAACCAAATACGTAGTTTTTGCCTCGTTCTTCATGCGCTCCCCTCACGTTGACGCTGTTGCGTTTTGGAATCATGCCGCGCTTTCGTCCCGATGCCTATTCCGGTAAGCAGCATGGAAATTGCGCCAACAATCGCAACGGCGAGAGAAATGTAGAACTGTTTCTGAGCCTCAAATGCCATTTGTTGGGCATTTTCTTTCTCACGAATCACAACATTCAAGCGATTTTGCGATTGGTTGAATTGCGTCTGCATCTCCTGAAATTGCGCTTTTGCCTCTTCCGATTGTTTCTGATAAAGCTGCTTTTGCTCTTTTTCCTGCCGAAGTTGTTTTTCGACATCAGCTAATTGACTTTGCGTATCTATAAGCCGACCTTCAATATCGCTTCCATGATTTTTCAGCATATTTAACTGTTCGGTAAGCTGTCCAACAGCGATTTGACTTTCAGACAGGCTATTCTCTGCCACTTGTTTTTGTTTTCTGACCTCTTCCAAATAAACGCTTATCGTCTCTATTTGTCGTTGCAGGTCAGAAATCTGAGACAGATATTTTGCGATTCGTTCCTCTCTTATTTCTATTTCTTGATTCAATCGCCAGTTTTCTTCTTCGCATTCTCCGCAAAAAAGGCTATACGCATTCTGTTCCGATATGATAAGAACACCGCAATATGCGATGATAATCGTTATGATTCGTATAAAAGTTTTTCTCATCGTTTTCAGAAAATACTGGCATATGCCTAAAAAGATCGTTACGCGAACAGATCAAGAATATTTAGGAATATACCGAACTCCTGCCATGTCCTTGAAATCAGCATCTTGTGTCCATAGAATGGCATGATGCGCTTGCGCGGTTGCAAGCATGATGCTGTCTGCCATCGGCAATTTGCGATTCGCCGAAAGTTTTGCGGCATTGAGAGCAAGCGTCACATCAAGCTCAATCACTTTCCCTTGCGCCATTGCGGCAATGGCTTTTAAGGCTGGCTCTTCGCCGCGTTGCTGATAAATTCGCTTGAACACTTCATATAAACTGATTGATGGAACGAGTAAATCAGCGACATTTTCAATAATGGGGGCAAAAAAATCGGAATTCGGCGCATCAGCAAAGTATTCCAGCCAACCAGAAGAATCCACAATATTCATAGACGATCAGGCTCCCGTTCGATTGTCGTATCAATCCCTTTCAAAAACCCGCGCAATGCGTTCATCGGTTTAAGAGGAATCAACTCGATCCGATTGTCATAAGGAATAAGACGGACATCCTGTCCCGGACATAACGACAGACTCTTCCGAACCGTCGGGGGAATCACAAAATCAAAATCAGCCGATAATCGTACCGTTTCCATTTTTACCTCCCATGTCAATCAGGAGTGCGAAATGTCCATTTCGCCGTCAAATCAAGATGTGACACTCCTGTTTTCATCCTACACGTGCGTCATGGCAATATCATAAACGACTCTTATAAAGGCCTGACCTCAAACTCCATACCTCGCAGTTATTCCGCCGATTTTCCGGCGCTGGCGATATAATAATTTTCTTCGTCAAGATACCGTTGCGCGACGCGCAGAATGTCTTCCGCCGAAATCTGGTCAATCATCTGCGGAAAGCGCCAGATGAAATCTTCGCCAAGCTGGTAGCGCTCGACATTGATCAAATAGCGCGTCAACTGCGTGCTGGTTTCGAAATTGAACACGTAGCTGCCGGTGATGTAATTTTTCGCCAGCGCAAGCTCTTCCGGCAGCACCGGCTCGCGCCGGATCGTCCGAATTTCTTTGAGAAAGCCGTCAATCGCTCGTTCCGCATATTTCGGCGACGTGCCGATATACGCCGCGAACATGCCCGGCTCTTTCTCCGCCGTCTGCGAAATGTTCGCGGAAACGGAGTATGCGAATCCCAATTCATCGCGCAGCGTCCGCGAAATCCGATCCGTGAAGCCCGGGCCTGTGCCTAAAATATGATCCATCGCAAACAACGTGTAGAAATCCGGGTTCATGCGCGTGACGCCGAGATGCCCAAGATTGATATGCACTTGCTCCTTGTCTTTGGCAAAATGCTTGCGGACGCAGCCGACCGGCGGCGCAATCGTCGCGGCGGGCGGCTGCGGAATCGCCTGAAACGGCCAAGCGTCAAACGCCTGCCGCACGGCGTCATGAATCGCCGCCGGTTCCGCGTCGCCGACAATCGCCAAAATCGTGTTGTTCGGGCGGAAATACGTCTGATAATAGGCGAACAGATCGGCGCGGCGCAGGCGGCGCACGGTCTGTTTATACCCTTTGCGCGGGCGATGATACGGATGCACGCCATAGACGAATTCACGGAACAGGTTGTACGCAAGCACCGCCGGATTATCTTCGTCCTCTTCCAAACTGCTCAAAATCTGCTGGCGTTTTTTCTTCAGTTGCTCTGCGTCGAAAATCGGGCGCATCAGCACGTCTGACAGCAAATCCATGCCAAGCGCGAGATCTTTTGACAAGACTTGCGCGGAAACGCCTTGGCTCTGCGCTTCAAGGACGCCGCCGACCGATTCAATCGCCAACGCAATGTCTAAGGCGGAGCGCGTCGTCGTGCCTTCTTCCAGCAATTGCCCCGTCAACACGGCGATTCCGGCCTGCGCGTCGCTCTCGTATTTTTGCCCCGCGTCCACGAACGCCTCCATCGTGACAATCGGCAGCAGGTGATGCTCCAAAAACAAGACGATCAAACCGTTCGGCAGCGTCCAGCGATGATGCCGGAAGCGATGCGGATCCGCGGAAAAAAATTCCGGCGAGCCGTCAACTTTCTTCTGCGGATGCGTCCGAATCATCTCCTCAAAACGCTCGGGCGACGTATGGAAAACCATGTCCGTCTCGCACGGCGGCAGCGCGGCGTCTTCCTCGTCAAATTCGGCGCATTCCCGCTCCGGATCTTGCGGCAAGCCCCACGCGACGGTGCGCCGCTCTTTCGTCAAATACGTCTGCGCGGCCTGCATGATGTCGTCGGCGGTCAGCGCCTCGATGCGCTGCGGATACTCAAAAAAGTAATCGTAGCTGCCAAGAATTTCGTATTCGCCAAGCGCGTGGGCTAAGCCGGAAGTCGTCTCTTTGTCGAACAGAAAATCGGCGGCGAGCATGTTTTTGACTTTCTGCAATTCTTCCGCGCTCACCGGCTCGGTTTGCAGCCGGGCGATTTCCTCGTCAAGCGCGCGCTCGAACGTCTCCGGCGACACGCCCGGACGCAACGCGGCCAGCACGTAAAACACGCCGGACAGCTTGCGCGAATGGTGCAACACGTCCGTAAAGACGGCCAATTGCTCCTGCTCGACCAGCCGTTGGTGCAGGCGCGACGTTTTGCCGTGATTCAGCAGATAATCAATCGCCTCCAGCACGAACGTGTCGGGATGCGCCAAATTGACGGTATGATACCCCATTTGCAGGCGTTTCACGCCGCTGTCCTGCATGAGCGTCAGCCGTTGTTCCTGCTGGGGCATGGCCGGAACAGCAAGCGGCGGCGCGGCGGCGGCGGGCGGAATCTCGCCGAAATGCCGATGGACGGCTTCGATGACGCGGGCGGTCTGCACGTCGCCGACAATAATCAGCGTGGCGTTGTTCGGCGCGTAATGCGTCGCGTAATACGCAAGCATGTCGTCGCGCGAAATGCGCTCAACGTCCTGCTGCCAGCCGATGACGGGATGATGATACGGGTGCGTCGCGGGGAAAATTGCAGATTCCAACCGCATCGCCAATTGTCCCCAGGGCGAATCAAGCTGCTGCTTGAGTTCTTCGAGAATCACGGCGCGTTCGGCCTCGAATTCATCAGGATCGAAGAGGCAATGCCGCATGCGATCCGCCTCGATTTGCAGGGCTAATTCCCACCGGTCAGCCGAGAAATTAAAGTAATACATGGTATAATCAAAAATCGTCCCGGCGTTATTGTTACCGCCATTCGAGGCGGTCAAAAAATCAATCATCCCTTTCCCGTTGGCGGGCGTTCCTTTGAACATCAAATGTTCGAGAAAATGGGAGATGCCGGTCTGTCCGGCGGACTCGTGCGCCGAGCCGACGCCGTACCAAATCGTCGCGGTCACGACCGGCACGTCATGCGTTTCGACGGTGAGGAGCGTCAGGCCGTTCTCAAAGGCGGTTCTCGTTACGTTGATTTGTGTGGTTTGCAACGGTCAGCAGAGACGCAAAAGGCAGGAAATGCGGCTCTTTCGCGCCTCCTGCCTCTTGCGTCTTTTCATGGATGTGCGTTATTCTGCGAATTTATAGACGATTTCTCCGGGAAGTGCCATGTTCAAATCTTCTCTGGCGATCTTTTCCTGCCAAAACGGATCGGTTTGGATGGCGTCAATGGCCGTAAGCAGTTGGGTGTTTTCGGCGCGAATCTGCTCGATTTCACGTGCTAACTGCGCCTGAATATGCAGCACTTTCCGCACTTTCGGAATGCCGCTTTCGGGCGCTAACAAGGCGAGCACCATGCACCCGAACAGAATGCCGCTCACAAGGCAGCCAATGACACTGAGGTCTTTCCAAAACACGGGGGCCGGCGCGACGACGCTGACGACGGCGCGGGCTGGCGCAACATAGGCGATTTGCGGTTTGACTTTTACACTATTCACATCAATCCGTCCCGGCATTACTCAACGGGCATTGAATGAATCCGGCGACACGCAGCAACGAGGGAGGATAGTTCGCCGAACTCCGGCAGGCATGCCGAGTTCGACGCAATGAACGTCATCACGCTCAAGATATACTCTGCCGGAAAAAATTTGTCAATGGTTTTTCGCGTTTGCTTTAATCCGCCGTTCAAAAAAGAGGCCGACCGCGATGGAAATTGCGCCTAACACGATAAAAAATAATGACTTGTGCATTTCATCCCAGAACCATTCAAAATAGCGAGTGTAGAGATTCAACATCAAAAACACAATCGCGTAGCCGGTGAACATGCGATTCCGGCTGCGGCTGCCGATCAAGAAAATCGCCACGTCCGCCATCGCCCAAATCAGGCTAAACGCGAGCAATTCGATTTTCCCCGCGTCGCGCCAAATGTCCATGTCGCCGTAGTTGCCGAAAATGGACATGATCCACAACGACAAATTGATATAAAGCAAACCGACCGCGTAGTAGGCTTTGACGAACGATTCCGGCACGTTGACGTTCAGCGATGTATGCAAATAGCCGATCAGCACGACGACCGGGCTGACGAGCGCGAACCGCATCGGATAGTTCAGGCCGAGAAAATACGCGCCCCAGCCCGAAACATAGCCCGATTCCGTGCCAAACCATGTCGCCAGCGCAATCAGGCCAAAGACCAGCACCAGCGTATTTTTATGCAGATACGCGACCGCGAAATACACGGCCGCCGCAATCAGCAGCAGAATCGGCCAATGCCCGCTGCCCGTCGAAAACAGATGGCCGATGACGAAAATATCGCCGCAGAGCAGCAGGCAGGCGACCGCAATCAGCGCGTTGCCGCTTTTCGGATACAATGCGCCGGAAATCAGCGAAAAGCCGAAATAGTAGCTCAAGCCGCACAGCAGCGTCAGGACAATCGCCACCATTCCCTCAGATTGAATAATCGTCAAAAAGAACGTCATCAAGCCGATTCCCAGCATAATCGCGCCGAGAATCAGCGCCCAGCGAATAATGACGCTGATGTCCCACGACGCGCGCTGATATTTCGCCGCCAGCGTCTCGTGCAATTCCCGCTCAATCAGGCCGTCGTCGCGCCATTGCTGCAATTCCCGCAGGATAATGTCGTCTTTTCTTGCCATGCGCTTTTCCCATGTAAAACAGGAGCGCGAAATCTTGATTTCGCCGTCAAATCAAGATTTGACGCTCCTGCTTTTCATATTGTGCGTCTGTCATCTTTCGTTGCTCTTTTTATTAGCTATAGCTCTCGCAATAATTCATGACCAAGCTGCTGAAGCACTTCTCCCTCACCAGTATCCCAAACTGGAATAGAACGAATTTCTGCTTTTAGGGTTGCCGTAAACTGGTTGGCTCCGTTTGAGGAGGGTTTCTTAAAATAGATCAATCGTATTGGAAATGCTTTCTCATTAAAAGCGACTCCTCCTTCTTTCACAAGTTCTATCCCTTTTACGCCAATAAATCCTTTTTGAGGATGTTCCCAGAACAGTTCAAACCCATATTCTTGAATGCGTTTTTTTAAGCATTCTTCAAAGTGGTTGATGTCGTGTTCATTCTGGAACGCCTTCGATATCTTGAACGGTCTATACCCTGAAAGCCATGCCATCACGCGAAATATGTACAAGACGATAGTATAGCCGATGCTTCCTACTATAGGGATAGTTAGAGGAAATGACCATACATCTGCCTCACGCGAAGTTGGGACAGCAGGGTTGGCGAGAAGATGAAAGATAAGAATGAAGAGAGTCGTTCCAATAAAAACGACTAATCCATTAAAAATTGGCTGGGGTATCCATACCCGCCAATATTCAAGTTTAGGTGATGTAAATATTGTTTTTAGCATGCGTTCCTCTCTATGTCTCAACCGAACGTCCTTATTTGCAGGCGACGTGAAACAGGTCTATTTCGCCGCCGCAGTAGATATTGAACGCCATCGCCGATTCGACCGATTTTCGGGCGATTTCCTCCGCCGTAAAATTTAAGTCGTACATGGCGAACATCGTGCCGAGGCTGAAATTCGCGCCGGAGCCGATGGCAAAATATTTCTCGAATTTCGTGACGCTCATGTTCGAAGAGACATAAAAAATGCCATTCGAGTTCGCAATCAAAAACGTCGAATCCAAATCGCCGAACGGCGAGTCGTCTTCCTCGTTGTTCTGGTCTTTCACGAAATTATACCGCTCATGCAATTCTTTCCAGAACTGCATGAAAAACGCGAAAATTTGGGGCTTGGTTTCCAGCGCGACCTCTTCTTCTGTCGCCAGATAATGTTCGAGAATGTCCTCGTATAAGCCCCAGCCGCTCGTCGCCACATACGACGAGCCAATCGTCACGATTTTCCGCGAGCTATAATTATCGAACGACACTTTATTTGCGCCGAAACTGTCCTGCGTGTCCGCCGCAACCACGATCTCATTCCCTTTTTTCACCGCAACCGCAATTGACATGCTCCTCCTTTACCAATTTGGCGACAATCGGTTGATCAGCTTCTAACCAGTCAAGTCCGCCTATTTCCGCCGCCGAAACCCACCGGGCGTCTTGATGCACATGCAAGACCGGCGAGCCTGCGCGGATGGCGGCTTTAAACACAAATAATTCAACGTTCTTCGTCGGATAGGCGTGGGCGGTGCGCATGAACAATTCCTGCACGTCCGCCTCCACGCCGAGTTCTTCGCGCAATTCGCGCCGCAAACAGGCTTCCGGCGTTTCGCCCGGCTCGATTTTCCCGCCGGGAAATTCCCATTTTCCGCCCATTGCGCCGCGCTCATGCCGCTGCGTTGCCAGAACGCGCCCCTGTTCGATAATCACCGCCGCCGTAACGCGGATGGCGTTTTTCATCTGCATGATGTTCTCTCCGTCAAAAACTATGTTGCTTGCGTGACGCGGTCATACAATTCGGTCAAGGTTTCCTGAAAACCCCAATGGCAGCCCGCCGCATCGCGCGTGATTTTGCGGCAGCGCTCGTCGAATTGCGCCTGCAATCCGTGTTTGGCGAGATGTTGCAACGCTTTGTAAAACATGCTTGCCAAACCATTGTAAAACGACTCGCCCATTTCGCCATACGTCTTCGCATGTTCCACGCCGGTTTCGACGAAAAAGAGCATCAAATCGGCCAGCCCCGCCGGATCGCCGGACACGCTTTTATATTCGGCAATCGCTTTCCGCGCCGCCGCCCGCCGCGCCTGCCCGCCTTCGCCGTCCGCAAAAAATTCGCGCGAAATCATCGCTTTGTATTTTTCGACAAGCCGCGCGTCGTCAATCGGATTGAGTTTAGCCTGATAATAGGCTTGCACCGCCGGAAATTTCGTGAACAGTTCCAGCAGATCGGCCATCAAACGCTCCGGCGGCTGCTGCGATAAATAGGCTTTGATGGCGGTTTTCGTGATCGCGTTCATGATGGCGGCTGTTCTTTTCCGGCGAGCCGCCGATCTAAGGCCGACGGCGCGCGCTTTTCGGCGTCGTTGGCGCGAGGAATGATCGCCGTTTTCTTCCGGCTCAGCGTCTCTTCGCCGGGCAGTTGGAAGGTTTCGACATGCCCTTTCAACTCCGCCGCCTGAAACGTCAATTCGTTCGCTGAGGCGACTAATTCATGAATGGTCAGCGAATGGTCATACACCAGCGACAACACGCGCTCCATAGACACCGTGACTTGATACGTTTTATCCTGCTGCGCCTTGATTTCGTCGGCCACGTGCGATTCCAAATCTTGCAAGCTCGCCATGATCACCGCCAAATCGGTCGTGCGCGTCTGTTGTTCGACAATCGCCGCGTCAATCTGCTGCGTCATGCCGGAGACCTCGCTGATTTCGCTAATCATGCGCGTTTGAGCGCGCGCCTGCTCATCCACCAGCGTGTCAATTTCGATAGCGAATTTCGCGGAATTGCCCGCGCTTTCCTGAATTTTTTGCAGCGCCACATCCGCCTTTTCCGCCAATACGACGCCGCGCCGCATCTCTTCCTGCGCCTGCTGAATCGCTTTCGCGGCGACGCCCACTTCCTGCTGCACACCTTTGATGATTTTCGTGATTTCTTTGGTGGACGCGCGCACACGCACGGCGAGTTCCTTGATTTCATCGGCCACAATGGAAAACCCTTTGCCATGCGATCCGGCCTGCGACGCGATAATCGAGGCGTTCAGCGCAAGCAGCGCGGTCTGTTCGGCGACCTCGTTAATCACGTCCACGATGCTGGAAATTTCGCCGGAATGCGTCCCCAAACGGCGCATGACCTGCGAAATGTGTTCCGTCGTCTGCGCCATCGCGGACGTGCTGACAATCATCTGCGCGACCGAATCATGGCCGACCGCAGCGTCTTGCATGGTGGTTTCCGATAAGGCGCGAGATTGCTTGGCTTGCGCCGCAACCCGGTCAAGCGAGGCGGTCACGTGCGTCATTGTCGTTGTCGCGTTGTCGGTGAATTGCGAAAGCTTCTTGGAATGGTTGGCGACGCGCGAAATTGACATGCCCATCTGTTCGATAAACTGAATCGTGTCTTGCACGGAGGACGTGAACGTCTGCATGTTCGCGTTGACTTCGCGGCCGCTCGCGCTGACATCGTGCATGGCGACGGACGTGTCCTGCGCCTGCTGGCTGATTTCTTCAAGAATGTGCGTGCTTTTCGACGACGAATTCAAGACGACATTGCTAATTGACGTGAGATATTCCGCGCCGGTGCGGATCGTGGTAATCAGCAGCGCGAGGCCGCGCGTCATCGCTGAAAACGCCTGCCCGATGCAATCTTCCTGGCCGCGCGCCTCCACCTGTTCGCGCAGATCGCCCTGCGCGATAGCTTTTGCCACGCGCCCCATCTGCCGCAAATACGCCAGCATGCGGGAAAAGGCATTTCCCAGCGCATCTTGCGGCGAGCGCGGCTCGACCGTCTGCTCTAAATCGCCCGACGCAATGCGCGTCGCCACCGCCGACATGGATTGCAGCGACATTGTCATGCGGTAAAATTCTTTCGTCAGCCGCCCCAATTCATTGTCTGGCGCACGAAACAGGCTTTCTTTAGCCGCCTCCTCCAGTTCGCCGTCGGAAATTTTCGAGGCCAGCCGAATCAGCGCGGCCAACGGCCGCACGATTTGCTGCCGCGTGACGACAATCGACGTCAGCGCAATCGCCAAAAAGAGGACGCCGCCCAACACAATCACGAATTTCATCGCGTTCTTCAACTTCACCTTCATGACTTGCCGCGACGCCGCTAAGCGGATTTGCCCAATGATTTTCCCTTCATAGACAATCGAGGTGAAATGCGTCTGAAAATCGTCATTCGCTTGAAAAAATTCCCACGATTTTCCCGCCGTTTCAGCCGACGCTTTCTGCGCAATCGTCTCGTCATTGACGAGAACGCTCGCCCAAACCAGCCGTTTATCTAACAGCAGGGCTTGCAGGAAATGATCAATAAACTCATCGTTCATCTGCCATAATGGCGTCGACAGGCTGATGTTGCCGACCTCGGCTGCGACCGTCAGCGAATCCTGCAATTCCCTTTCCAGCACGCGGAATTGATACGCCACGGAAAACGCGACAAACGCGGCAATGATCAAAAAAATGATCCCGATCATCGCTGCCGTGAACCGAACGCTTATGCTTGTAGAATTAATCAGCATGTTCCCTCATCATTGTTCATCGAACGGATATTCAGATTCAAACCCCCATTTTTGGTAAATCGGAAAAAGTTCGCGGCTTTTGCCCAATTTTTCCATCCGGTCATCAAAAATTTTGAGCAATTCGCGTCCGCGCTCATTCTCAGCAAAGGCGAGATAGATGTTTAATTTCAGAACGGTTTCAATTTGGTAATCCTCTTGATTAATGATACCTTGTTTCAAGGTGGCAAGCAGTTCTTCTTCGGTATCCAGGAAAAAATCCAGCCGCCCGGCCTCCAGCATTTTCAAACCGCTTTCGCGGCGATCCACTTCAAAAAATTGCGGCTTCGTCCGCAAATATTGATCAAAGGCATAGCCGCGTATCCAGCCGAGATTCCCGCTCAGGCTTTTTTCGCCGTCCCACGCGACAAGCGTTCCTTTTCTAAAAATCACCAGCACACGATCCTGAAGATAATGCCATTTGCTGAATAAGGCATCCTCAAATTCGTTCAAATATACGCCGACCGAAGCGTCGGCTTCTTTGGTCTGCACGAGTTTCGTCGCTCGCGCATACGGCATGATTTCGAATTCCACGCGAATGCCCGGTTCGTAAATTTTCCGAAAGAGCTCCCAGCATAAGCCGGTTCCGTCTGCATTCGTCACGCCTTCCCACGCTTCGCTGACAAAATGAATCGCCTGATGTTCCGCCGCCAAGCCTTGCAGCGGCATCAGGCTGATGAGGTTTGCCGCTGCCCAAACAAGCAGAAACATTCTTTTCATAATGTGCCGCCCCCTTTTCATTCCGTACATGAACTGTGAATACAATCGTCACTTCGCCGCAAGCTGCCGCGTCAATACATTGTGAAAGAAAAACCGCATCACGCTGATACGGTCTTGCTGTGAAGAAGTCACGCATTGTTGTCAAGAAAAAGCGAAAAAAGAACAAGAGATTTCCTTTTTCATCACATAGAGACATGCGTTGTCAATGAAATGTCTCATTTTTTTCTTGCCATTTTCATAACACCCCGTCAAATAAGAAATTCTCACTGCGCATAGGGATTGACATCTGAAAAAATCACCCGTCAATATTAAGGAGAGTCGCCGGATGAAAAGCATCGGTACGAAATTTGCGCTACAAATCGCGGTGGTTCTCGTCATCGTGATGGCAAGTTTTGGCGGCATCGAATTGCGCCAGCGCGAACGAGAATTTGCCAATCTGCTGCGCGCCCGCCAAGCGCGCATCAGCAAGCAGATCGCCTTACTTTCCAGCGAATTTCTGTTTTACATGAACCTTGAGCCGCTTCAATATCTCGCGCGTTCCTATTTAGACGACCCCGAATTGCTCTCGCTCAAAATCTCCGAAAAAGAGTTGACGCATGTGTATCTTGGAAAAATCCCCGGCAGCGCGGAACTGCGCGATGTTCAGCAATCAGGCCAGCAGCCGCCCTATGCCGACGCGGCGGAGTTTCACGAGCCGATCATATACAATGGCAAAGAAATCGGCGCGATTGACGTAACCTTTTCGCGCGCGGGCTTGCGCCAGCAATTTCGGCAGACGCTCTACACGCTCATGATCAATCTCGTCAGCATTGTTGCCGTCGAAGTGCTGATGGTGCTGCTGTTGGCCAAGCGAAACATCACGCGACCGCTGCTCCGCGTAATTCAAACGACACAGCAGATCAGCGCGGGACATTTGGACGCGGAAGCGCCGCAGCGCGCGGCGCAAGATGAAGTCGGCTTGCTGACGCAGGCGATTCAAGGAATGGCAGGCCAACTCAAGCGAGTCATTCAGCATGTCCGAGCGGTCTCGAATCAAGTTGCCGCAAGCAGCCAAGAAATGCAGTCCGATTTTCAGCAGATTTCCGACAGCCTGAATACGCAGGCGTCCATGGCGCAAGAAGCGTCCAGTTCCATGCAAGAAATGGTCGGGACAATCAGCCAGAATGCGGAGAATGCCAAATCCGTCGCGCAGATTGCGCAGGCCGCCGCGCAGATTGCGGAAAAAACGGGACAGGCCGTCGTGGAAACCGTCGGCAAGATGAAAGAAATCACCAAAAAAATTTCCGTGATTGAACACATCGTCCGCCAAACGCGAATGCTCTCGCTGAACGCGACCATCGAGGCCGCCCGCTCGGAAGAACAGGGCAAAGGCTTTGCCGTCGTTGCGGCGGAAGTCCGCGCGCTTGCGGAACGGAGTCAAACGGCAGCGACGGAAATCAACGAATTGATCGGCGGCAGCGCGGCGGTGACGGAACACGCCAGCGTCATGCTTCATGGACTACTCCCGGAAATCCAAAAGACAGCGGATTTCGTGCAGGAAATCAGCGCGGCCAGTCATCAGCAGCAAATCGGCTCCGCGCAGGTGAATCATGCGATTCAAACGCTTGACCAGATTATCCAAGAACATGCGTATAAAACCGACGACCTCACGCGGCGGGCGGCAGCGCTCAGCGCGCAAGTCAAAAACTTAGAAGAAATCATCGAATTTTTCCAATTCGAAGAACGCATGACCGCAGAATAATGCATTACATAGCGAGCCTGTCGAATGACGCTTTCTGCCCTTCAACAGGCTCAGGACAAACGGATTTTTCAGCCGCGCTTGTCGGCTTCAGCGATGAGCGCGTCCACATAGCTTTCCAACCGAGCGTCCGCCTCCGCTTTCAATGCGGCAAATTCCTTTTCCGCGAGGCCGACCGGCACTTCGTGCCGGATCGCGCCGTAATACTTGATTTTCGGCTCAGTCCCGGATGGGCGAATCGTCACGCGGGTATGCTGATTTTCCGACAAAATAAAGACCAGCACGTTCCCCTTCGCGCCTTCGACTTGTCGGATAACTTTGCCGGTTTCAGGGGCAATTGCGACGCCGGATTGCCGATCAATCACTTCAATCACCGGCTTCCCCGCCAGCGTCAAAGGCGGCTGTTCGCGCAGCCCCTTCATCATCCGGCGAACGCGCGCCGTGCCTTCCGCGCCGGGAACCGCGACGTTTTTCAGGCGTTCGCGGAAATAGCCGTGCTTTCGATACAGACCGTTCAGATGATCAACCAATGTCTGCCCCTGCGCCTTGAGTTCCGCCGCCATTTCGGCAATCAGAATCGCGGCGGAGGCGGCGTCTTTATCGCGCACGAACGTGCCGCGCAAATAGCCGAGGCTCTCTTCCGCGCCGAACACAAACTCATGATCCGGCGGCAAATCGCGGATCACTTCGGCGATATATTTAAAGCCGACGAGCAAATGCTCAACCGTCAGCATGCCGAAACTCTTGGCAATGCGACTGACTAAATCCGTCGTCACGAGCGTTTTCACAACCACGCCTTTTTGCGGCAGCCGTCCCTGTTCCTGCAACGTTGTCAAAATAAAATCAGTCAGCAGCGCGCCGACCTGATTCCCGTTCAATAACACCCACTCCGCACTGCCGTCGCAGACGTGCTTGCAAAAGACGCCGAGGCGGTCAGCGTCCGGGTCAGATGTCAGGCCGAGATCGGCGTTGTTATCGCGGGCGAACGCCATTGCCCGCTCCGACGCCGCCGGAATTTCCGGGTTCGGAAAATGATCGGCCACGTTCGGAAACGCGCCGTCAGGACTCATCTGGTCTTCGACAAGATGAATTTCCGCGAACCCCGCCGCCCGCAGCGCCGGCAGCACCGACGTCTGTCCCGCGCCATGCAGGGGGCTGTACACGATTTTGACGTGGCGATTCGGAAGCAGCGAAAGCCCGGCGACGGCCTGCACGTAAGGAATATCAATTTCGTCGCCGATATATCGCAGCAACCCTGCGCGCTGCGCCTCGTTCAGCGTCATCATGCGCAGCGTCGTCACGGCGTTCACCTCTTGAATAATCGCCTGATCATGCGGCGCAACGATTTGCCCGCCGTCTTCCCAATAGACTTTGAACCCGTTGTCGCTCGGCGGATTATGGCTCGCGCTGATGACCACGCCCGCCATCGTGCGCAGCGTTCTGACCGCGAAGGAAAGTTCCGGCGTTGACCGGAATTCCTTGAATAGATAGGTCAAAATGCCGTTGCCGGTCAAGACTTGCGCCGTCACGTCGGCGAACTGCCGGGATGTGAGGCGCGTGTCATACGCGATGACCACGCCGCGCTCTTTGGCGGCGTCGCCGAATTTTGCGATATACGATGCCAGCCCTTGCGCCGATTCGCCGATGGTGCGGGCGTTGATGCGATTCGTGCCGACGCCGCACGCGCCGCGCCGCCCGCCCGTGCCGAACGGAATGATCGCATAAAAACTATCCTCGATTTCACGGAAACGCTCTTGCTCAATCATGGCGGAAATCTCCGCCCAATACGCTTGATATTCCGAATCAGTCAGCCACTTTTTCGCGTGTTGATACGCCATGTCGCTCAGTTGGCCTGCCGCATGCGCCTGCGTCAATTTTTCCAGCAATTGTTCCATATCTTCCATCCAATGGCGGTGATAGACAACGCTGTCAGACACCTTGAAAGTGTCTGACAGCTTTTCGCGGTTCAAATCTATTTGTTCGAGACGCGCAACACCCATTCGATAATTTTTTTGGCTTTATTCACATCCAGCGGTTTTGAAATAAAATGCTCTCCTCCGGCGCGCAGGGCTTCTTCAATGACTTCTTCATGCGGAATGCCACTGCTGAGGATAATCAGCGTGTTAGGGTTGACCGTCATCATTTTCCGCACAAGAATAATGCCGTCCACGTCCGGCAGCGACAAGTCCATTGTCACGGCATCCGGCGCAAGCCGTTCGTGCATTTCGAGCGCTTCCGCGCCGGACGCGGCTTCGCCAATCACGTCGCCGCCGATTTGCTGCACGAGCTTCACGAGGCTGCTGCGGGCAAAGCGGGAATCATCCACAATTAAAAATGTAAACGGAGTGCCATCTTTTTTCAGCATGATGCCATCCTGTCATAGCTCGATTTTTTGAGGAAAATCAGGGACAAGTTGAGAGGCTTTCAATTGTCCGGCGCGATTAAAAAAACGCATTTTGCCCTGTTTCGTGCAAATCCAGACTTCTTCCGCGCCGCATTCAAAATAGAGCGTCCGCTTCTCGCGGATTTCTTCAGACGAATTTGCAGACGATAAGACCTCAACACAAATTTCCGGCGCGACCGAACATTCGGTTTCTTGCTTAATCTGCTGAAATCTCGCCCCAGACACCCACGCCATGTCAGCGACTTTCGTGCCTTTGCGGGTTTTGATGGCGCATTCCGGCAATGTTTTCCCGGCGTTCAGCAACGCGCGCAGCCAATGTCCAATTTCCCCTTGATATGCGGAATGATACACTTTTACCGGCGACATGACAATTTGCCCTCGCTCATTCAATTCGATTTTGAACGGTAAATTTTGCAAATCAGGGTGGTTGCACACTTCTTGCCATTGCATGGGCTTTTCCCCCTCGTCACGCCGGATTACCCGAACACTCTCCGAATCAAGGCCGGAACATCTAAAATCAAGACGACTTTGCCGTCGCCGAGCTTGGACGCGCTGGAGGTGATGTCCGACCGCATGATGTTATGATCTAAGGATTTAATCACCAATTCTTCTTTTTCCATCAATTGATCCGCGACAATGCCCACGATTTTGCGCTCCGACGAACGGACGACGATGACGTACATTTTCCGATTTTCGCCTATCGGCGGCAGCGTTGGGATTCCGAGAATTTTATGCGGGCGGATGAGATTGACGACCAGATTCCGCAGTTCAAAGACTTCGCGGTCTCCGACATAGGAAATTTGTTCCGGCGCGATCCGAATGGCTTCCACGACCGTCGAAAGCGGAATGGCGAACATCCGCGAGCCGACGCCGAACACCAACGCCTGAATAATCGCCAGCGTCAACGGCAGCTTGATCGTAAAAATCGTCCCTTCGCCTAATTTGCTTTCCAATTCGATAGAGCCTTTCAAATTCTGCACGGTGTCGCGGACAATCATCATGCCGCTCTGCTCGGCGGAGCCGCCTTCTGATGGCGAGCCGGAGGGCGTCATGAACAGCAGATTGAATGCGTCGGCTTTGGAAACTTTTTGAAGCTTTTCCGCTGGAATCAGGCCGTTTTCATACGCCTGCCGCTTGTATTTTTCCAGATCAATACCGCGCCCGTCATCCTCAACCACAATCACAATTTGATTGCCTTCCCGAAAAGAAATCAAGCGAATCGTGCCTTTCGGCGATTTGCCCAATTGCTCACGCACCATCGGCGGCTCAATGCCGTGATCTATCGTGTTTTTAATGAGATGAAACAGTGGCTCATTAATCACGTCCACCAACGTTTTGTCAAGGTCAGTGTCTTCGCCTAAGACTTCAAGCCGAACGTCTTTCCCGCCTTTTAAGGCCAAATCGCGCACGACGCGGGGGAATTTGCGGAACACGACATCAATCGGCGTCATGCGCACCTTCATGATATTTTCCTGAAGGTTGATCAGATTTTTGCGGATGCCTTCGCTGGTTTTTTGCAGGTGATCCATCGGCTTGAGCGGCTGCTGCGTCGCCGCAAGCGTGTCGCGGACTTCGTTCAAGCCCCGCGCCAATGTCGAACCACCGATAATCAGCTCGCCGATGATATTCATAATATCATCCAATTTTTTGTAATCTACGCGCAGGGTGCGGGCTTTGGATTTGTCGCCGAGCGTGAAATCTTCGCTTGCGCCGAATTCTTTCAGATAATCCGGCTCATCTTTCTGCACGACAAGGACTTCGGGGACGCTGAACGGGGAGAGATTGACCGATGAAACCACGACCGCGACGCTCGCAATCTCGATGATGCGATTTTTATCCACGTCGGACACATAGAGAATATGAACTTCGGTGGTGGCTTTTAGCTCTTTACTGCCGATAGGCGGGACGACTTTGGCGACTTCGCCGATAAGGCCGAGTTTGCGGACGATAATGAACGCGCCCGCCGATTTCATTTTCCATTCGGCGTCGAATTGGATGTCAACTCGGTAAATCGTTTTCCCTTTTTTTTTTGCCTCGCGCAGCTTTAACGCTTCGTAGCCCGAAATTTCGATGTCTCCGGGCGCGGCGACTTGCTCAACGCGCTCTTCCATCTGCGGCGACAGCTGCGCGATGCGCTGCTGCAAGCCGGAAATATCGATGGACGTGCTGCGATTCTGCTTGTAATCCGCCACCAACGACTTGAGCAAATCGTTCGCATAATAAATCAGCGAAATGATGCCTTTCGAAATCACCGTCTCTTCGTTGACCAGCAGGCTTTTCAAGTACCCTTCGATCTGCTTGGCGGCTGCGGTGATTTTTTCAAACCCCAAAAATCCGGCGTTGCCTTTCAGCGTGTGATACGCACCGGTAATCGCCCTGAGTTTGGCTTTATCATTCGGGTTGCTTTCCACCGAAACGGCGTCATTATCGAGTTTTCGCAGGATTTCATCTACTTCGTCAAAAAAGATGGAAAGATATTCCTGCAATTCCTCGTCTTCTTCTTCGGCTTCGCCCTCTTCAATCAGCACGAGGCCTGGGTCAACTTGGCGCAGGAATGCGGGCGAAAAGAGGTCGGTTTCCGGCGGCGTGGTCGTGATGACGCCGTTCTGGAAAAGCAGTTCCCGAAACGAGAGCAAGCCGATTTTAAACAGGTTATCCATCGTCATTGAATATTTATTCAATGAGAGGATGTGCATCAATTCTTCTTTTTTCAGGCCGAGCGGCTCGGCGAGGATTTTGGCGGCTTGTTCGAGATGCTCGTTGATGAAGCGCGTCGCCGTGCGGAAAGCGCGGATTAAGGCTTTCACGGTTTCGGGATATTTATCAAGATTTTCCCGAAACGTCATCAACACGCTTTGATCAACCAGCCAGTTGATGTCGCCTTCATTTTCGGGGATTTCGGAGCGCGCGCCGGAAAAAAGGAACGTTCCGCCAACGGCTTCGGCCTTGCTTGTCCAAGGCTCCCAGCAGGCCATCGCGTCAATTTCCCCTTTTTCCATCGCCTCTAATTGCTGTGCGGGCAGCAGATGCACGAACTGGACGGAGGAAAGATCAAGCCCGAATTCCTTCGCCATGCCCTGAATCGCGATATAGACCGCCGCGCCCTTCGCCATGCCGATCTTTTTGCCAATCAAATCGTCCGGCGCATGGATATTGGCGGCGGTGCGCACTACGATTTGCTGCGTGCCGGAAATATCCGCTAATGGGGCGACAATCTTGACATCCATCCCTTTTTCCTGAAGCACAAGGGTGGTGATCGGCGTCTGCGTAAAGGCAAACGGCTTCTCTTTCGCTTTCATGATTTCTTCCGGCATAATCGTGCCGGAAGAGAGCAGGCGATATGAGACATCTAATCCTTCATCTCGGAAAAACCCCTTTTCTTTGGCTAAAATAAGTTGTCCCGAAATGTTCGGATCGCTGACGCCATATAATTCGATTTTCGAAAGTTCAGGTCTTCCCTCCGCCATGACTTCTGCATGCTCCTATTTAAGAGTGCTGCCGGATTCAATCTGCCGCGCCTGTTCCACAACCGTTCCGGGATGGATCAGCACGTTTCTTCCGATGCGCGCCTGCGCGCCGATATTCGATTCCTTGCCCACTTGCGTCACGCCTGAAAAAAACATCTCTGGGAAATTGGCGTTCGGAACGGCAGTCATGTCGCCGACGCCGATCTGCGCGCCTTCGCCGATCACCACGCTTTTATCGGAAATCACATGATCCACGACGGCGTCCTTTTTCACGACGCATTGATTAAACAGAATCGAATCGCGCACGATAGCGCCTTCTTCCACGATGACGCCGGGCGAAAGGATGCTGTTTTCGACAGTGCCGCTAATTTTGCAGCCCGGCGACACCATTGAACGCTTTACTTGCGAGGTCGACAGAAAAAGCGTCGGCTGATGGCCGGTCACGTCATGCTCATCGAGATTCGTGCGGATCTGCCATTTCCAGAGGTCTAAATCGGTTGAATCGTCCAGCAGATGCATGTTCGCCTGCCAATATTCGTCAATCGTGCCGCAATACGCCCAATAGCCTTTGAACACGTAGCCGTAAAAGCGGTCGCCTGCCCGCAGCATCGCCGGAATGATGTCATCAGCAAAATTATGCTTGCTTTGATGATTCGCAGCGTCTTCCGTCAATTTCTTCAATAAATACTCTGTGTTAAAGACGTAAATGCCCGCCGAATAATAGTCGCCCGCAATCGTCTGCGGCTTTTCCTGATACGACGCGACCCGTCCGTCTTGATTCAGACTTAAAATGCCGAAACGATGCGGATTCGCCGTTGGAAGAGGGTTGCACACCAGCGTGCAGTCCGCCTGTTTTTCGCGGTGATCTGCCAGCACCTGCTGGTAGTTCATGGAATAGATATTTTCTCCGGCGAGAATGATGACTTCTGACGGCTGATAATCGCGGATGAAGTTGAAATTTTGATACACGGCGTCCGCCGAGCCGCGGTACCAATCCGAGTCGGTCTCGCCTTTAAACGGCGGAAGAATCTTGACCACGCGCCGCAAGCCATACAAATCCCATGACGCGCCGCCGCCGATATGGTCAATCAACGACGCCGGGCGGTATTGCGCCAAAATCCCCACATGCTCAATCTCGGAACTCGTCAAATTGCTCAGGGCGAAATCAATAATGCGATACATGCCCCCGAACGGAATCGCCGCTTTTGCCCGGCGCACGGACAAAATGCCTAATGAACCAAACGCGCCGCCAGCTAACACCATTGCAACGGTCTTTCTCATACGACCTCCTCCCTTGTGGTTCTATCGTTTCCGTCATACGCGGCAACAGCGTTCTCTCAGCCTTTCCCATCTGTTGCCCCTCTTTGTAACGGTACAATGAACAAGCAGATATGTCAAGGAAAAATCGTGAATCGTCTCTAATGCCGTTATCATGACAACTTCTGTTTCTGTCAAGTTTTCTATCAGAGATTCAATGACGCGGATGTCAGTCTTCCCGCCGCATTTCGAAGATGCGCGGATAAAGTCTTGACAATTTCTCAGGACGCGGATTTTGGTGGATAGGGAATATTTTACTCATCGCCATGTTACGGCCATCTCGTGCGACGCGTTCAAGGCGTCCGCGTGACAGGGAATTTCGCACTCATGAAACGATTTTTTGCGAGTTTAGCAGGACTGCTGTTTGCCGGAATGGTTCTTTTTGCGTTTTATGAACGCATTCCGTATATTTCCGCGTATATCCAGCAGCAAGAATTGCGCGCGATTGATTATCGCATGAAGTTTGCCCCGTCGCAGGAGATTTCCCCAGCGATTCAAATCGTGTTAGTGGATGACGTGAATAATTTAAGCGACAAATTAGCCGCCTTTATCCGGCTGGTGGCTGTTGAAAATAACGGGCAATTCATGCCGAAAGTGATCGGCTTGAATTACCGCTTTGACGCGGCGGTCAACGAGGAGTTGGTCAACGTCGCGTCTATGGCGCATAACGTCTATTATGGCTATTCGTTCGTCTTCGATCAGCAGCAAGCGACGCCCGCGCCGGATAATCAGGAGATTTTGCCGTTTCGCATGGAATTGACGGACATCAGCGAGACGACGCAGCAAGTCTTCGAGGCGCAGCGCGTCGAACTCCCGTCGCCGCGCTATCTGACGACCGCCCGCAGCATCGGCTTCGTGAACACGCTGCCGGACAGCGACGGCGTGTTCCGTCGCATTCCGTTGTTTTTGAAATATCAGGAGCATTGGTACGGCTCGCTGCCGTTGCTGATGGCGATGGATTATCTCAAAATCGAGAGCGTGGACATGACCTTTTATCCCGGCCAATATGTCGAAATGGAGCGGGAGCAGGGGCAATTCACCGATATTCCCGTGAACAAATACGGCGAAATGTTGATTGATTTCGCCATGAGCCGGACGGGCGAGGGGCTTACGCCATTTCAGCCGGTTTCGATGGAGCGCGACATTCTCGTCAATCAAGCGAATCCCGCCGCGCTCGCCAACGTTCTGAGCCGTTTCAAAGACGCCATCGTCCTCGTCGGCTCCGGCGATAATCAGCGCACGCCCGTCTCAGACGCCTACCCGCTCATCGGCATGTTGGCGAATTTCATGAACAATATTTTGACGAACCACTTTCTGACCGAAATTGCCGCGCCGTTTGTTATCGGCATCGTATTGGCCGTCGGCTTTTTAGCAGGGCTGCTGTTCGGCGCGAACCGGTTTGTCGTCAAATTGCTGTTCGCGCTGCTGCTGAGCGTCGCCTATCTCGGCGTCGCCTATGGCGCATCTGTCCAATTCAAGCTGCTGCTGCCGGTCGCGCCGCCGCTGCTGACGATTGCGCTGACGTTTCTGTTCACGAGCCTGTTTATCCGCCGGCTGCGAAAAGCCGCCCGGCATTTTGCCGAGCCGGAACGCCCGGCGGCTGAAAAAAAGCGCAAGCCGAAATCGGCGTCAGAAGACCTGAAAAGCTTGGAACATGCGCTGGCGGAAATCCGCGAAGATTTGGATCGCAAAAGCTACCGGCTGCGCTCAAAAGCCGAGGAACTCCGGCTGCTTCAGGAAGAAATGGATGT
>CAZCGG010000018.1:33045-38147 GCA_964498135.1 uncultured Candidatus Moduliflexus sp. | reverse complement strand
CACGTAGGGCAAAATACCGCCATGCAGGAAATATTCGACATCAACCTCCGTATCAAGCCGAGCAATCACTTCGAAATTGACCGTCGCGCCGTCCGCTTTCGTCGCCGTCACGCGCAGCGTTTTGCGCGGCGCAATGTCAGCGATGCCGGAAATCGCATACATTTCAGAGCCGTCGAGGCCGAGCGTCTGCGGATTCTCGCCCGCGTTGAACACGCACGGCAAGACGCCCATGCCGACGAGGTTGCTGCGGTGAATCCGTTCGTAAGATTCTGCGATAACGGCCTTTACGCCGAGCAGATTGACGCCTTTCGCGGCCCAATCCCGCGACGAGCCGGAGCCGTATTCTTTGCCGCCGATGACGATAAGCGGCGTCCCTTCGGCCTGATACGCCATCGCCGCGTCATAGATGAACATCTCGCCGCCGTCCGGGAATTTGCGCGTGAAACTCCCCTCTTTCGGCGCAACCAACAGGTTTTTCAGGCGCACGTTGCCGAACGTCCCGCGCATCATGATGTCGTGATTGCCGCGCCGCGAGCCGTAAGAATTGAAATCCGCCGGCGCGACGCCATGCGCTTGCAAATACTGCCCCGCCGGATAATTCGCCCGAATGCCGCCCGCCGGAGAGATGTGATCGGTCGTAATCGAATCGCCCAATAACGCCAACACCCGCGCCTGCGCGATGTCCGCCGGTTGCGCCGGATCGGGCGTCAAATGCGTGAAATACGGCGGCTGTTTGATATACGTAGAGGCCGCATCCCACGCGAACGTCGCGCCCTGCGCCGCGCCGAGCGTGTGCCAGAACTCGTCGCCGTCGAAAATCTTGCCGTATTCCGTTTCGAAAAATTCCTGTTTGACGCATTGCGCCGCCAAATCCGCCATCTCCTGCGGTGTCGGCCAGAGGTCTTGCAAAAACACCGGCTCGCCGTTCGGATCAAGCGCAAGCGGCTCGGTCGTCAGGTCAATGTCCATGCGTCCGGCTAATGCGTAGGCGACGACGAGCATCGGCGACATCAGGTAATTCGATTTGACGGCCTGATGCACCCGCGCCTCGAAATTGCGGTTGCCAGAGAGCGCGGCAGCAACGTTCAGACCATGCTCCGCAATTGCCTTGTCAATCGCCGGATGCAGCGCGCCGCTATTGCCGATGCAGGTCGCACAGCCGAACGCCGTCAGATGAAAGCCGAGCGCGTCGAAATACGGCATCAAGCGGGCGTCTTCAAGATAGTCAATCACGACTTTCGAGCCGGGCGCGAACGACGTTTTAACATGCGCCGGAACGCGCAGGCCGCGCTCCACCGCCTTTTTCGCCAGCAAGCCCGTGCCGATGAGCAGCGCCGGATTCGACGTGTTTGTGCAAGACGTAATCGCGGCGATAACCACGCTGCCGTCGCTGATTTGCGCCGTCCTGCCGTGCAATTCGACCGGATGCGGCGTCGGCGTTTGCGGGAACGCGCTCTTGACGTTCGCCAGCGAAACGCGATCCTGCGGGCGTTTCGGCCCGGCCACGCACGGCTCGATCTGCGACAAATCAAGTTCTAACACGTCTGAATATTCCGGCGCGCATTCGCCCGTGTTGAACAGCCCAACCGCCTTCGTGTAGGCTTCAACGAGGGCAACGCTGCTGCCGCGCCCAGTCAAGCGGAGATAGTCGAGCGTCCGGTCATCCACCGGAAACAGGTCAAGCGTCGCGCCGTATTCGGGCGTCATGTTCGCAATCATGGCGCGATCCGGCACAGGCAGCGCGGCGACGCCGGGGCCGAAATATTCCACAAATTTTTCGACGACGCCGTATTTGCGGAGCATCTGCGTCACGGTCAGTAGCAGGTCAGTCGCGGTCACTTCCGGCCGCAGCGCGCCGACCACGCGGACGCCGATCACGGCGGGAATCGTCATGTAATAGGGCTGACCGAGCATGTTCGCTTCGGCCTCGATGCCGCCGACGCCCCAGCCCATGACGCCGATGCCGTTAATCATCGGCGTATGCGAGTCCGTGCCGACGACCGTATCCGGGAACGCGAACCGCCGCCCGCCGCGCTCCGCCGTCATGACGACTCGGCCAAGATGCTCCAAGTTGACCTGATGGCAGATGCCGGAATTCGGCGGCACGACCTTGAAATTGTCAAAATTCGCCTGCGCCCATTTCAGCAGTTTATAGCGTTCGGTGTTACGCTCGTATTCCTTCTCGACGTTTTTCCGCAGCGCGTCCGCCGTGCCGAAATAGTCAATCTGCACGGAATGATCCACAATCAATTCGACCGGCACGAGCGGGTTGATTTGCGCCGGATTGCCGCCAAGCTGCCGCACGGCGTCGCGCATTGCGGCCAAATCCACGACCGCCGGAACGCCAGTGAAATCCTGCATCAGCACCCGCGCCGGATGATACGGAATTTCGACCGGCGCGGCGGATTTCGGCTGCCAACGGGCGATATTCAGCACGTCTTCCGCTTTCACGACGCGCCCGTCAAGATGGCGCAGCAAATTTTCCACGAGAATTTTGATCGAAAACGGCAGGCGTTTAATGTCTGCCAAGCCTTGCTGCTCTAAGCGCGTGATGTCGAAAATGTGATAGGTTGCGCCATTCACGTCAAGCTGTCGAATAAAGTCGCGTTGTTCCATAGTTCGATGTTGCAATAGAACACTGATTGGGCTGATGACACTGATTCGCGCTGAAAAAAGCTCTGTCTGATCCGTCCAATTAGCGGGCTATTTCCTGTATTCGTTGCCGGAAAATGTCACTCGATTCGGCTTCTTCTTTGAAGAGCGCGCGAAGTTTGTCAATGAGATTATGCGAAAACTGCGCGGAAATCTGCGGTAAAACGCAGACTTTTTATTGACAGCATGCCCTGCCCGCCTGATAAATATTTCAAACGGAAACCGATATTCACGACCACATCATCTGGTATGACCGAAAGGAGGAAGGTTCATGGAATATACCTTATCCGAATTGATTGATATTAAGAGACTGACAATATTGATGGAAGCGTTTACGACGATTACGGGGGGCGTCGTGACGGCCATTCTTGATCTTGAAGGGAACATCTTAGTCGCCACAGGATGGAAGGACATCTGCACGAAATTTCACCGCGTCCACCCTGAAACATCTCGGAAATGCACCGAAAGCGATACCGCGCTCGCCGGGCAGCTACACGCTGGGGAACATTATAATGTGTATCAATGCCAGAATGGTTTAGTGGATGTGGCGATCCCGATTCTTATTCAAGGCGCTCATGTTGGCAATTTTTTTACCGGGCAATTCTTGTTTGAGCCGCCGGATAAAGAATTTTTCATCAAACAAGCGGAGCAATACGGATTTAATCAAGACGCCTATCTTCAGGCCTTGTCTGTGGTGCCTGTGTTTACGAAAGCCCAAATCCGCCAGATACTTGAGTTTCTGGTGGAAATCGTCGTCTTTCTGGGCGAGCTTGGATTTAATCGGTTGGAAATGCAGAAAACTTCTACTGAAAGGAATGACTTGATTTTCCAACTCACGGAAACCGCCGATCAGATCAATTCTCGCAGCCATGAATTGCGGATACGTTCGGAAAAAATGTCGGAAAGCGCCGTGCAACAGGCATCCGCCTCTGAAGAAATCTCGGCCGCGATGGAAGAGATGGCGGCGAATATCCGTCAAAATGCGCACAATGCGGAGGAAACGGAACACATCGTCACGCAAGCCGCGAAGGATGCGAAGAAGGTGGGCAAGAAGATCACCAAAACCGTGAAAGCGCTCAAAAAGGTGGTCGAGAAGATTACAAATATTCAAGACATTGCCTCGCAGACTCGCCTGCTTTCGCTGAATGCCACCATTGAGGCGGCGAAGGCGCAAGAGTTTGGGAAAGGGTTTGCGGTGGTCGCGGCGGAAGTGCGCGCGCTTGCGGATCGGAGCAATGCTCTTTCGAAGGACATGACTGAACTGACCGAATCGGCGGCCTCAATTATCACAGTCGCCAAAGATCAACTCTTCAATTTGATTCCGGCGGTTCAACACGCCGCCGCGTTAGTGCAAGAGGTGAGCGCGTCGAATAGAGAGCAAGATCAAGGCTCTGCTCAAGTGAACTCGGGCATTCAACAATTGGATACGGTCAGCCAACAAAACGCGCTTGTCGCTGAAGAATTGGCCTCTGCGGCGGAACAACTCGCGCAGCAATCGTCCGTGCTTCATGAAAGAATGGCAACGTTCAAGACCAATGGAACGATTGCCCAGGGAACAGTGGATGAGCAGCAAGCGCCTCCTCGCCGCGAACGAACGCTCCGCCCGAAAGACCTGGTTCATCATGAGCGTCCGCAAGTGACAGCAGGGAAAGAAATTCATACGGGGAACGGGGCCGAACGCGCCAAAGTCAATCCCCGATCACTAAAATATAGACGCTATAATCTTGAACTCGATGAGAAGAAAAAAGACGCGTTTGATGAAGAGTTTGAACGCTATTAACATGAACTCAAGATTTTCCTTTCTTGAACATTTCATCCTGCCAGCGTCGGTTATTGCGGCCTTACTGCTGCCGTTCGCTCGGATGGACAGGACGATCCGGCGTAAAAATCGGCGCGGAATTATCGGAAGGCGAACTCAGCCGCTTGACCGTGATGAACAGGTCGCGCACTTCTCCTTGCTTGAGCGTGACCGTTTCCTCAACTGTCCGAAAACCGGTCTTTTTGACAACAATCGTATAAATTCCGGCGGGCAAGCCTTCAACCGATACCGGCGATTTCCCGTAAAAATTTCCATTGACCGTCACGTCGCAGCCGGAGCTTGTGGTGTCAATCTTTAACGCCCCGAATCCCTCGAAACGATGGGTGTATTCGGTGATTTCTCCGGCCGCGACGCGGAGCGTCTGCTGATGCGTCTGACCGTCGAACACAAAGATGACAGGGTAATTGCCCGGCTCTAATTCGTAGCCCGTGAGCGGCGTCCGGCCAATCGTGTTTCCATTCAGTTTGACTTCAGCGTTGCTCGGCGCGGAATTGAGCGTCAAGCGGCCTTTCGCAACCGGAATCGGCGTCGGAACAGGCGTCGTGGCTTGGGCGGGCGTCGTTTTCGCTTGGCGCGGCGGCGCGGCGGTTGGCGTCGCCGTCGGCTGTGCGGCGGGCGTGGCCGTCGGAAT
>CAZCGG010000018.1:29764-32945 GCA_964498135.1 uncultured Candidatus Moduliflexus sp. | reverse complement strand
GCCGTCACGACGGGCGGATTGCCGCCGCGCGAGTCGTTTGGCGGGTGCGTCCGCAGATACCATGCGCCAAAGCCGCCGATTGCGCTCAATAACGCCACCGACATCACAAACAGCGCGAAAACGCTGCGCGGATGCCGCGCCTCTTGCGTTTTCGCAAGATTCAAAATAATCGGTTCGTATTTATCCTGTCCGTTCTGACGTTCCATCACGCGCCCCCTCGTTCTAACCGAATCATCAAATCCGTATCGTTGTCGTCGAAATGCTGCAATGCCTGCTGAAGCAGTTCCATGTTCAGCACGGCATCGTAACGAATTTCGGCGAGTTCATTCAAATCATTCTGCGCCTGAAGATACGCGGGATCAATCTCCAACGCGCGGCGGCAGTAATGAATGGCCTGTTCACGATCCCCTTTTTCGCGGAACACGCGGCTCAAATTGAAATAGAGTTCTTTCACCCGCGCATTGATGCGCGCGCCCTTTTCCAGCGTCACGCGGGCATCTTCCAAACGCCCGATACTGAGATACGCCCACCCCAAATTGCAATACACCATCGCATCGTTCGGCTTTTCCGGCAATACGGCTTCCAGCAGTTTGATCGCGTCTAAAAATCGCCGGTCTTTCAAATACGCCAATCCCATGCCGTAACGGGCGGAAAGCAAGGCGGGCTGCCGGCGCAGCGCGGCCTGAAACGCCTGAATCGCGGGCGAAGTCTGCCCCGCTTCCAGCAGCGCCACGCCTCGATTGTATTCGCGTAACGCGAGAAATCGTGCGCGCTGCCGCAGCCAGACCACGCCGCTCACGCCGCCGACAACGCCCACCAGCAGCATCACCCCAATCAGCAGAACTATTTGCATCATGCCGTCCCATCCTGCGCCGCGTGTTCTATCGCCACCAGCACCACCGTGATGTTATCTTTTCCGCCGTGTTGGTTCGCCTTGAGAATCAGGCGATGACAGGCATCTTCGATGCCCGGCGAGCCTAAAACAATATCCCGAATCTTCGCGTCAGACACCATATCCGTCAAGCCGTCCGAACAGAGCAGCAAGAAATCGCCGGGCGCCAGCGCGTCGCGTCCGCCGGTTTCAACGCGCACGCGCGGCACGCAGCCCAACGCCTGATCCAGCACGTTCGAATCTTCTTCCGCCGCTTCTTCCGGCGTCAGCTTGCCTTCGGCGATATAGCGATTGACTAACGTGTGATCGTTCGTCAATTGCGTGATGTCGCGGCTGGCCGAACGAATCAAGTACAAGCGGCTGTCGCCGACATGCGCGTACATCATCCGGCCGTCATGCAGCGCCATCGCGGTCATCGTCGTTCCCATGCCGTGATATTCGGGATGTTTTTTCGCGTATTCTTCGATGCGCCGATGCGCCTCTAAAAAGACGTTGCGCAGGCGATCTTCGCGCGGAATGTTCACATGCGGCAACACATAATACATGCGCAGCGTGTCAATCGCAATACGGCTGGCGATTTCCCCGCCCGCATGGCCGCTCACGCCATCCGCGACCGCATACATCGCCCCCAATTGCGCCAAAATCTCCGGCTCAATCTGCGCCGAACGATTCCAGAAGCTATCTTCGTTCAGCGTTTTCCGCAGCCCGGGATCGGTTTCCGCCGCGCTCCGAAAGCGATATGCTGGTTTTGCCGCCTCTGTGTATGCCATGATCACGCCACAGCCCCCCGTTGATTATACCGAACAGACCTGCACATTCTGATGAATGATTTGACCAACTTTCCCTTGAGCGGTTGAAAGCGATTTCAACAAATGGAGCGCCTCGGCCGGCTGCTGCCGTTTATACAAACAGGCCGCGACGTTGTTGGCGATTTTGAGCAGATACGAATTGCGCTGCGCCGCCGAATAGCCGTCTTGATATAATTCCAAAATTTCATGCGTTTTCAAGAAATTGCGCTGCGCGGCCTCGAAGAGTTCTTGATAAAATTGGGCAATCCCGCGAATCAGGCATGTTTCCACGTAGCTCGGCGCATGCGCGAGGAGATGCGTCTGCATTTTCTGCGCGAAATCCGCGTCTTGGGAGGCGCGCTCGATGCGAATTTCATCGAAATGCTGCTCGACATGGCGCACCCACAGCAGCGTTTGCGCCCAATTCCCCCGCTCATGCGCGGCTTTGGCGCGTTGCAGCATGCACGGGAAAAAGGCGTTCAGCAGTTCCTCGATATTCGGGCGTTTTTGCGGATGAACCGCCAGCGTGCGCGTCAGCGCGTCCCGTAAATCCGGCAAGATTTCCAGCCGCTCCAGCGCCTGCGAAAATCGCTGAATCCGGCGCTGCGCGACGTTCAGGGCGTCTTGATATTCCTTTTTCATCCGCTTCAGCGTGTCCGGATCCGTGTAATAGTCGTAAATATATTCTTTCAACTGGTTCGATTGTTCGATGTTTTCAAAAAACGACTCGCCCATCACCAATTCATAGCAAATCGCGCCAATCGAGAAAATGTCGGCGGATTCGAAGCTGCCCATTTTCTGCTTCCGCAGGGCGCGAAAACGCTTCATGCGCAGGCGCGTCGGCGACACTTCAGGCGGAGAATACATCTCGCCGCCGAAAATAATCGTGCCGGAGCGGCGCTCGGCTTCGCGCATGCCGCCGAGATCGAGCAGAATCACGTCTTCGCCCTGAATTTTGACGTTATCCGGGAAAATATCCTGATGATATTTGCCGCGCAGATGAATGCTGTAAATCACCGAACAAAGCTGAAAGACGATGCGAATCGCCTGATCTTCCTCGACATCGAGGTCAATGCGGTATTTGCTCGCGCCAAGCCGCTTGCCATGCACGTATTCCATCACGAGGAACCAGTACGGGTCATCGTCCGTAAATTCGTACTGCTTCTCGACGAGATGCACGATGCCGGAGCGGTTGCGATACAATTCCAACGCCTGCACTTCCTCGTGCCAGAGCTTGATTTGGAGTTCTTTGCTCAGGTGCGGCTTAATGACTTTGACGCAGACATCGCGGTTCTGGCGTTCGGTGTCAATCGCCTTGTACAGCCGCCCGAAACCGCCCTCTTCCTGCGCCATTTCGGTAATTTGATCATATCGTCCGCGCGTCTTGGCTTGAATAAAATCACGGATATTCATCGCAGTTCGGCCTCCTGAGAAATTTTTAGAAAACGCGGTCAGACTTGTCAACTGCAAAGCGCGGAGAAAATCAAGTTTTTTCGCGGCA
>CAZCGG010000018.1:15346-29664 GCA_964498135.1 uncultured Candidatus Moduliflexus sp. | reverse complement strand
TTCGCCCTGAAAATGAGCCGCTCTGGACTCGAACCAGATACCCTCTGCTTAAAAGGCAGATGCTCTAACCAAATGAGCTAGCGGCCCGTGCGTCATGTTTGACACTCTGCTCTATAGAAAAACGCAGAGGTTTTTGTCAAGAAAAAAAATAAAAAGATGCGGAAGAAGCGTTATTGTAAAAAAAAATAATATTTTTCTTGTAAAATTTCACCTGTATTCGGTTTTCTATGAGTATTCGGTTCTCGATAAAGAATCATAAAAAAGGAGGATGATCATGTTTACAGTTATCTATCTTCTCGGCATGCTTTTCATGATTGTTGCCACGCTTGCCTTTCCATCGTTGCCATATTTGAATCTGACGAATGAATCGGTGATAATTTCGCTTTTTCTTCATATAGGAATGTTTGTAAAAGCTCACCAGCTTCTTTTTAGTCTGCCTCATCTCCTCGCTCTCGTCGTCGCATCGTTTACAAAAATAATAGATGATGAAAAAGTAGAATATGCAGGGGCGACAATTCGAACGGCAGGATATTTATATACGCTTCTCGGCATGACCGCCGCCTTGCTTTATTTGAACGCTGAAGAAAATAAGGCCGCGTATTATCTCGCTTCGGCAGCAGGAACGTCGCTCATTCCCAGCATTATCGGATACTTTTTGGGAAATGCTATAGAAAATCACAACCGCCCATCAAAAAGGGACTATATGGACGAATTGCAGAAGATCAAACAGACATTGCGACACTCTTGCGACAGCGAAGAACGTGCGATGCAGGAGATCAAACAGACGTTGCAGCACTCTTGCGCCAGTGAAAAGCTTGCGTTGCAGGAGATCAATCAGACGTTGCAATACTCGTCCTCCAGCAAAGAACTTGCGAAAGCTCACAACGCCTATATTGACATGTTGGCTGACATCATGGAACAGGCCGCCGCTGCTATTCACAACTCTACCCAAAAAATCAATAATGTGACGGGCCAGTATAGCCGAACGCAACTCGACATTTTGACAAATCTGGAAAAAGCGACCATGCAAATTGCCGAACTTTCGGAACAGTTAGCGCGATCACGTTCAAATTCGGATTCGTTCTCAGATATGCCTCTTATTGATTTATCCGGCAGCCATCGGGAACCTGAGAAAATCAATTTTTTATGATTCGTATCCACTGTTAAATCATCACATTACCATTACTGAAGGAGGCGTATTTATGGCAGCGCAGCCAAACAAAATGCTTGAGAAAAAGCTGAAAAAACCGCGCGACGTTCAGGAACTCGCGTCACGCATGTCATTGGAATTTCTTTCGATGCTCAAGAATGACGGGAAATTTTTGACGCTTCTCGATTTCGAAGAATCGCATCTCCAAGAATTCGTCGAGCGAGCAGAACAACTGCTTGCCGAAAGCATTGAAAAAAGTCAATCTCCGTTTCGCATTTCGATGATTGGGACGTTTAGCTCTGGGAAAACGGTCACGCTCTGCGCGTTATTGAAAAAGCCGCGCATGCTTCCCAGTTCAAATGTCCCCACATCTGGCAATGTCGTCGAAATCCAGATCGTGCCGCCCGGTCATGCCGATGCGGCCAATCGGATGACCTGCGTCTTATTTTCGCTGGCAGAGTTGGAACACATGCTGCGCGATTACTATGAATGGCTTCAACGCAATGATAAGGTGAAATTATCGGCCATCTCGCCGGAAGAAGGATTTTTACGGGATAAAATCGTGTTCCTCCGTTCAGAAGTGAGAGAGGTATTACGGGAACGATGGACTCAGCAGCAGCAGAAACCATCAGATCAAAGGTCGTTGAAACGGTTAGCGCATCTCTATTTTATTTTGATCGCGATTGATCGGTATCTTGGGAAGTATCAAGAAAATACGGCATTCAAACAGGCCTATACGTTAACCCTTCCGTATGCGCCTGACGATGAAGAGGCCAAAAATCGCCTGAAAACGGTATCCATGTTAGGGATGCAATGGTCTGTTGACATGCTTCATCCTGAGGAGTTGGAACGCATGGCAGACGCATTTTGGCAGCAGACGCCTCAGAATTTCAAGCAATTCTCTCAAGATTGCGAGAGCGGGCAGGCCAGCCAAGAAGCGTTGCGAGCGTTATTTCCTCTCTATAAACGCATCATTCTGACTCAGGAGATGGCATTGCCGGGGGGATGGGGCGAAATCGAACGGCTCTCTGTCCTTGATTTTCCGGGATTAAACAGCGGCAGTCGGCGCGATGTTTATCTCTGCTTGAAAGAGTTGGATGCGGCGCATGCCAACATGCTCTTTCTGCGAGCCGACCTCCCGAACGATGAGGATATTCAAGAGCTCATGAATCTGATTGTTGAAGCTAAAACGCATCATGTTGACCTGCCGGATCGCGTCATTCCGATTATTAACTTCTTCGATGCCTATCGTTATGGTCTTCAAGAATTTCCTGAAGATGATCTTGACGCGAAAACCCCGAGGAAAGCCCTGCAAAGGGTGCGAGATTTTTTCTCCAAAGAAGATGTGGCTGGTGTGAGACAAGGATTCGATGTGTTCGATCAACGCATTTTGGGAAATTTGCGTTTGAAAGGAGATTGGCGATACCATCTGATCTCGCCGTCAGCGGCTCTCGATCCGACCCAATTAGAGCGCGATGACCAAAAATTTCGCCGTTTCTACGAAGACAATAAAGGCATCTATGGGCAATTGCTGGGGGATGTGAAGAGCGCCTTGTCCGAATTAAAAAAAGATAAAGCAAACAATCGAGATGAAATTGCGAAGTGCGAGCGGCTGAAATATGCGATTGAGGAGTATCTGAATGATGGCGGCATCGAAGAATTACGAACATCACTCGGCGACACGCTGCGCGAAAAGGGGGCGCGTCTGATTGTCGAAGACGCGCGCGTTCCGTTGTGTCGCATGATCGAACAGGGCGAAGATGAGATTATTCAAAAATTACGCGATGAGGATTTGGAGATGGATGATCCGGACGCGCAAAAAAATATCGATCATCAGGAACATCGGACGAAACTGATTGCATTGTGGAATGAAATGAAAAAGTTGACCGAAACATGGATCAGCCAGGGAACTCGCGTGGAGATGAAGCATAAAAAAGAGGAGGGTTCGGAACGCGCTCCTGAATATGAGTCTCCGCTTGAGTTATGTCAAAGTCAGGCACTTGACACGGTTCTCCGCGACGATTTCTGGAAGCCCTTGCGAGGCATCGCTCTGCCGGAACAGACAACGCTGAAAGCGTTGGGAACGCGCTATGCCGAGATGCGAAAGACGCTGAATGCTTGGACGGATAGGCAGCTTGAGGAGACCGTTGCCCATACGCTTGAATATCTTGAAAAAACGCCATTACATTTTGATGGACATGCCGTTTCATTTGATGAACTGCGTAACAGGCTCTTCAATGATTACGTTGAAAATGTCTCCATCGGCGAGGCGGATAAAAGGCTGCTCTCCGAATTTTTCGGCCTGCGATCTGAGAAAGAGACGTTATGCAAGCGTTTGCGGGAACGGCGCGAACAGGAGATGAGGATTCAGCAGGAGACATCGAATGCGCGAGAAAATGACAAACCGCCGTTCAACGAATATGCCGCGTTCACATGGTCGCCATTCGAAGTGATGAAGATTCAACGGCAGATGATCCTGACCTTGCAGCGATGCATGACAGATCAGTTTGGCTTTTACATGTCGGTCTTTTTCGACGAATTTTCTCAGCTTATGGACAAACGAGTAAACGATCCAGAACAGTCGCTTAACCATCATTTCGAACGATTCGCGCAGCCGCATGATCTGTTCGATCAACTGGCAGAAATTCCCGAAGACGAACAGGACGAAGCAACACTGAGCAAAAAGGCGCAGAAGAAGAAAGCCAAAGAGGTCGCCCAAACCCTTTTGAATGTCTGGGATGCGCTGCTGGCAGCATGACTGTCAGGCCATTTTCAGAATCGTGACACGCTATGAACGTTCGCATTCCACATCAGATCACGTTGCTGCTTCCGCCTTATGCGGCAGGGGCGTTTGACATCGACCTCGAAAATAACGAAAAACGGGAGGTCTTGCTTGAGAAGATTCAGCTTGAGGTTAATGTCTTGCCTCTTTTTGACGCTGGATCTGTGCTTGACGCGGATTATGTGCGCGAGGCGATTCAAGCTCAAATTGATGCCCAACTTCAAAAACCTCCTCGTTCCCATTCCACTAAAAACAACATGGTTTTTGACGCCATGCTGAGGATGTTCAGATTAAAAAGGAGGCGGCCTCATCTTCAACCGGGCGAGTGTTTCAGTCTGAGAATCTCGCTTGGCCCGTTACGCAGACACCCATATTTTAGAGAGACCAATCATGATTTTATGCTGGAAATTTATCTGAATAACCAGATGGCGCGCAGAAGCGAATTGCGCTGGCGGCCAGTCGAAGAGGTGATACCCATGCCAGAAAAATTATCCTATCAAGGTGATGTGCCATTCATCATAAATAATCATCCCAAGCAGCCGGATATGCTCACGCTCCGGTTAGAGTATGATTTCACGCAAAGCCGATTCGTCAATCTCAAAACATCGCCTCACCAGTTGACCGCCAACGTCTCTGTTGAGATTCACCCTGATGATTCGATGACTCAGCAGCAGCTTGATTTGCTGCGGGATGCCTTCGCAACCGATCATGTTCAGTTGCTGCCTGAAAAAGGGGGGCAGGGACAACACGCGGCGACGCTGTGCATTCCGGTCAAGCGCGTCGAAAATCTTCCGCAAGGCAAACACCGTTTTCGAACAGAGGTCAGCCTGTCGCCGTCACCCTTGAGAAATGAAGCGTTGACCTGCGAAGTCCCTATGTTGTTAAAACAAGTGGCGACCTTTGGCGGTCATGCCGCGCTGGATTTCGGCACGACCAATTCGGCATGCGTCTATTTCGATCCGCAAAAAGGGCAGCCGACTTTTCCTGACAGGCTTCTTTCCCCTCTGCAATTCGACGCGCTTCGTGACGCGCTGGATAAGTTGATGACGACCCTTGAAGACAGAGCGTTACTCGAAGACAAGCCGTATCAACGGTTGCGCGACGTGTTTATCGAGTGCGCGAAAATCATCTGGCGAGAGCATTCGGGAGGGCAGGTCTCGACGATTGGGGAGATTCGCGCATATTTCCAAACCCTGCATCAAACCGAGGGCGACTTGAAAATCCATCGCATGCGAGCGCAGATGCTCGTCAGATGGGGACTTGTCGGCTATCAGCAACTCCGGCATGACTACGCACAGACGAAAGACCGAGCGCATGATAATGCGGCGAAAATTTTGGCAGCGCACTATATCAGATGTTTGAATGAGATTATTGATCGAGATATCCAAGCAGATACCCAAATTTTTCTGCCAGAGTTGGAAAAGGATAATAAAGAGGGGAAAATTTCTTCGGCCATGCGCATGGACAGGCTGATGAAAAAGACATCACTGGCAAAGACGGCATCGTCTAAATATCCCGCGATTGATCCGTTTCATTCCGACATCAAAATGGGAATCGCTATCGCAGAAGACATGCGCAAACCGGCGAACCATCCAAACGAAGAGGACGAAAAGGCACTGTTAGAACGCGAAGATCAACAATCTGACATTCATTACGGCTTCGTGACCGGCGCAAAACGGTGGATCGGCAGGCGCGATCTCGCGTATTTCGTGGATCGAACTCCTGCGATTTTCAACGATACCTATGATCCGATCTGCATGCTGGGCATCAATTACCTGCTGACGCAAACGGAGCAATCAATTTCGAACAGCCATCATAAAGTTAGCCTCGATGAGCTTGTCGTGACATACCCTGCCAACCTTTCTCAGCAGCGCCGGGAAATGCTGCGTCAAATGATTCGCGGCATGGGGGTGCGTAATGTTGATATGAGTTTCGATGAAGCGACGGCCGGCGCGCTGTATTATATCTGGCGAGAACTTTTTACCGATCTGTTTGCCGGAATTGATGGGTTTCTCGCCCGCAGCCACCGGCGAATCAATGGCGCGAATAAAGAGGTGTTTTTTCAAAAGATCATGGTGTATGACATGGGCGGCGGCACGACCGACATTGCGCTGGTAGAGATCGAAATCGAGCCGCTCCATATTTTACCGGCGGCAACCGGCGCGGGGCGGTATTTCATCATCAGGCCGAAGATTATCGGCTTGACCGGACGCGATGATTTTGCCGGAGATAATGTCACGTTAGCCGTGTTTCGGATTCTGAAATCGAAGCTGGCTCAAACGGTGGCCGAAAAACTCGTCGAACGGAAAACGCGGCCTTCCCCTGAAATTGAAGAGGTCTTGAAAAATGTTGACGACAAATTCACGGCATGGTTTCGCCTAAACAGCGACGACTATAAGCATGCCTATGAATCCGTAAAAAATGACATTAACGTTTTGGTGCCGACGGAGTTCAAATCTGCCCCTGAACGCCAAGCCGCCTTTTTCGATCTCTGGAACGAAGCCGAAAAGATCAAAAAAGAATTAAGCCGATTGAAAGAAGAGTCTCCAGGAGGCCGAGCGCCGAGCGTGACCGCAGCAGACGGCACTGTTCTTGCTGCGTTGGTCGAGCATCATACGTTGCAGCTTCTTGATCGAGATCTGAATATCGAGGTCAGCGCAGAGGAAATGGAGCGAGTCGTCAAAAAAGATATTCGAGAGACCTTTGTCAAGGCGAGAAAATTATGCATCGGGTTAGATGACAAAACAGGCAAGCCGAAAATCGAGCATTATATTGATCAGGTCATTTTAGCGGGAAGCAGCGCGCAATTGCGATTAATCCGCGAAGAGATTTCATTGGATGTATTGAGCAAGCCATTCGAAGACGAGGACAGCGGATCGCAAAAAAAACTCGCCGCGCCGTTCAAGCATAATGGAGAGAATCTGATTTTTCACGCAAAAGACGCAAAACTCGCCGTCGCGCGCGGGGCATGCCTCCCGCGCTATTTCAAAAACGTCAAGGTTGATCGTAACGACCCGCGCATTACCGAACTTCTCAAAACAGGAATCAATTATCTTGATTTCGATACGGATAATTTGAGGAATTATATTCCGTTCAATATTTTTTGTAAATCCGGCACAGGCGATGCGACGGCCTTTGAAGCTGGCAAACAGATGACGTTGCGTCGAAAAGACGACAGCCGACTGTTTGCTAGAAAGATGTTCGCTCCGATGAATGTAGTGCTCTGTTACCGGAGTGAAAATCTCAATCAGGCGAAATTGGGGAAAGGGGAGTATCATTTCCAATTTAACCTGTTCGACGAGATTCGCAGGCATCATTCGAACGAACATCTCAGCGAGGCTCAGTTGAACGAGTTCATGAAACAGTATCTTTTCTATCTGGAATTCGACGATAACCGGATGTTGCACTGCTTTATGTACACGCATACGGAAGGATGCGCCGAAAGCCGCTATCGCCATCAGGAATTGGAACCGCAGGATAAGCAAGCCGCGCTCACGCTGTTGTGCGACCAACCTCAACAGGGAACATTGCGCTGGAAGGCGGGGGCAACCGTCACCTATTCCTCCGGAACCGGAACGCAGGAGATCGATCTGAGTCAGAAGAATGCGATATCGCTTCCGTTCATGAAAGAGGTGTTTTTCCGTTCTGCTGATAATACGACGCTGCTGTGGCATCTCAGCCTTCCCGACTACACGCCGAAAACCCCTGATTACGCTAAATTGCGCATCAGCATCGAATTAGGAAAAGAGCCGTTGCTGAAATACAGCATCTACGATCCAGATTTCGATGATCCGGAACATAATTATCACATCGAGCCGACAGTGAATGAAAATCGCAAAATGCCGATTTTCGATCCGTTCAAAGGAGAAGAATAATCGCAGAATTTCCTCCGATTTCCGCTCAGGAGTCATGCGCCTCAAATTTAATCCTGAACGGAATCGGAGCATCAAATTGAGGGAGAATGTATGTCAGATTCCGTATTCGATTTCGATCCGATGCCAGTGATTCGCTTGACAGAAGAATTGCTGAACGCCCTGCCTCAGCATCCGCGCCTTGCCTGCGAACTTGAACGCGCCATGACTGGGTGGCTGCATAGCGTTGAAGATGCGTATGATATTTTGAACGGCGGTGACAATGAATGTTCGCAGCGAGTTCGACGCGCTCGGCAAGCGTATTTGCTCAAAGATGCTCAAGCCTCCGCGCCTCTCCGCCATGACACGCCCCCGCCTCACGCCGCGCCTGAGCGCGCGGTTCAAGCGCCGATCTCTTCGGAGAAGATTGCGCAGCGCGAGCCTATCGAGACCGCGCCTGAAGAAGAACCGATCTCTTCGAAGAAGACTGCGCGGAGCGCATCTCCCAAGACGCCTGATGATCGAACCGATTTGCCGCGCTTATGGGAAAATATTGTCGGAAAGTCCGCCGCCATGCCTTCGCGCAATAGAATCAACATGGCTGATCTCATGGGGTGGTATTGCTGGAAACTTGCCACATGTCAGAACGAGGACGCGCTCAAGGAATATCAACGGCATTGGACGCTCACCCCGCCATCGGATGCTCCGCATGATCACGACATTATTCTGCATGGAACCTATATAGAATCGGAAACATGTTTGCCGATATGGATTGGCCCAGTCTCGGAGATCGCCCTGTTCACTGAAGAATACGTGCCGAAGATTGATCCTCACGCGCATATCTGGCTCTCTTTTTCCGAAACACGCAACGAGATGCGTCTTGAGCAGCCTCGCTGGATTGCGGAGCATCCAGAAGCGCTGCCATTCTGGCGGTTTTGGCACGAACTGTGCTTTTGGGCGGCATTGACGCCGGAAGCGACTGTCTTTGTTAATAATAAATGTGAACAACTCAGCCAGAGCCGGGTGGCAATCTGCCAAACGTTGTCCAGAATTCATCGAAATTTCGAAGATGCCCTGGAACACCCTGAGCATGGCGAAATCGGCAAGCATCTGCATTACGCGTATGCCGTGTTTCATCAATTTCTGCTTCCTGAAGATATTGACCCCAAAAATCCCCCAACCCATGTCTTTGCTTGTTTAAGAAACGCTATTCGAAATGCGCTTGAGCGTTGTCGAAAGTCTCTTGAAATCGAAGAAGAACACCCGGCTGGCCCGCTACGAGAAAAGGAATTTTATTCCAATCCGAATATTCAGGGCATGACAGACAAACCAATTCGAATCTCAAAAAAAGACGCATTTGTGGAGGGGTTGAAGAATGAGGGAGACAACCGCATCGCTTACTGGCTGCGCCCTAAATGGAAACTGCTACATCCAAAGGAAACACAACGCGCCGACCTGCTCGGCAGTGTTCTTTATCTTTTTGACTGATTGATTTATGGATGTTACGAATTTTATAAAAACCACGGAGACACGAGGGACGCAGAGAAATATTTTTCCCTCTCCCCCGCATCTCTGTGATTTTGAGCAATTTTATCAGGAGTTACGCGGCGAGTTTCTTGGCAATGGCGGCGACATGTTTCCCCTGAAAACGCGCGCCCGCCAATTCATTTTCCGACGGCATTCGTTCGCCGCGCCCGCCCGCAATCGTGGATGCGCCGTACGGCGAGCCGCCGGTTAATTCATCTGTCCGCATCTGTCCTTGAAACGCATAAGGCAGGCCGACCACGACCATGCCGTGATGCAGCAGATTCGTATGAAATGACAGCAGCGTGGATTCCTGCCCGCCGTGCTGCGTGGCCGTGCTGGTGAAGACGCTGCCGACTTTGCCGACTAACGCGCCTTTTGCCCAGAGTTGGCCGGTCGCGTCGAGGAATTGCCGCATCTGCCCGGTCATGTTGCCGAAGCGCGTCGGCGTGCCGAAAATAATTGCGTCGGCGGAGGCCAATTCGTCCACTGTGGCGACCGGCACATGCGCAAAGGCTTTCTGCGCCTCGACCGCGCCCATTTTCTCCAGCACGTCTTGCGGCAAAGTCTCCGGCACGCGCCGCAATTCCACGTCAACGCCGCCCACTTCGCGCGCGCCCTGCGCCACCGCTTCCGCCATGTTGTAAATATGGCCGTACATTGAGTAAAACACGATGAACACTTTCATGCGCTTTCCTCCCTTGCAAATGGGAAGCGCGAACGTTCGCGCTTCGCTGTTGAATTTAGAAACTAACGTTCTTGAAGAAATTGAGTTTCTTCTTACTCGTGATCTGAATTTCTCCCGCCAAGGCGCAAAGACGCCAAGAATGTTTAAACAGCAACCTTCGCGTCTTTGCGCCTTGGCGCGAAATCAAAAAACGGTTCTCATTGCGCTACAAGCTCGCGTGCGCGCCGAGATGCCAATCGCTCCGCGCGCCCTGCTGATACAGATGATACGCCGCGCCCGCAATCATCGCGCCGTTATCGGTACACATAATCAACGGCGGATAAGAGACCGCGATGCCGCGCGGCTGCGCCTCCTGAATCAGCGTTTCCCGCAGCGCGCTGTTCGCGGCCACGCCGCCGGAAAGCGTTAATGTAGTAATATGCTCTTTTTGAGCGACGTCAAGGACTTTTTTTATCAGCACGCGAATGGCCGCTTTCTGAAAACTCGCCACGACATCGGGATAATTGATCTCCCGTCCTGCGGCGCGTTCGTCGTTCACGTAGCGCGTGACGGCGGTTTTCAGGCCGCTGAAACTAAAATTCGCGTCGCCGGAATGCAGAAGCGGGCTGGGAAATTCGATGGCGTCTGGGTTGCCGGTTTTCGCCATGCGATCAATTACCGGGCCGCCGGGAAAGCCGAGTCCGAGAAATTTGGCGACTTTATCGTAGGCTTCCCCAACCGCGTCGTCCACCGTCGAGCCGAGAATCTCATACTGCGTCGGCGACGCGACGCGCATAATCAGCGTATGCCCGCCGGAAACGGTCAGCGAAATGTGCGGCGTGGCAAGGTCGGGATGATTCAGAAAATTCGCATAGACATGCCCCAACAGATGATTCACGCCGATGAACGGCTTCTGATGGCAATACGCGAGCGTTTTCGCGGCGCACAGCCCGACCAGCAGCGATCCGACGAGGCCGGGGCGATTCGTGACCGCAATGGCGTCAAGCTGCTCCATGCTCGTTTCCGCCTTGTCAAGCGCCTCTTGAATCACGTACAAAATCAGTTCGACATGCCGACGCGAGGCGATTTCCGGCACGATGCCGCCGTATTTCCCATGAAATTCGTTCTGCGAGGAAATCACGTTGGAAAGAATCTGCTGCCCGTCCGCGACAACGGCGGCGGCGGTATCGTCGCATGATGTTTCGATGCCAAGAATTTTAATCATTTTATACTCACTATTGTTCTCGGCGGCAATTCAAAGTCTGGCGATATTTCGCCGTATCGTTCGATAAAAGCCCTCCGTTGCGCCCATACATCAGAAGAAGGCGTTTCCGAAAAAATCGGATCAATCCGAACAAACGGAACGCCTTGCTTTGTAATCAAAATCGGTTCGCGGGTTTCATGCACTCGTTCAAAAATTTGCGCAAACCTGACGTTCGCTTCTACAATTCCAATTGAGTTCATTAACTTCGCCCCTTTGACGCCGCGTTTGGGTTATTTCACCCCTTTGGCCGTCAAAAACGTGCTGTATTGCTGGTCAATTTTCTGAATATGGTTCAGCAGCCAATCGCGCAGAAACAGGCTGATTTTCACCGGCATCACGGCTCCGGCCTCAAATTCGGCCTGATAGTTTTTGATCTGCTTGATAAACTCATCATGCAATCGTTTATGGCTTTCATACGCCGGATATTCGTGCGTTTTAAGGAGATGTTCTTCCTGCGTGAAATGCGTGTTCGTGTATTTCAACACATTCGCCAGAACGTTCCCCAACGCATTTCTCGTCGTTCCGGCGGTCATCGCATTCGCCAACTCCTCGAACGTGGCGAATAATTGCTTGTGCTGCTCGTCAATCCGCTTGATCTTGACGCTGTATTTCTCATCCCATGAAAAAAATGGCATAATTCCTCTCGCATGGCGGAGCAGACATTCCTGCCTGCGCTGCCAAATATGATCGTTGTTATGGCGCGACTTGAATATAATCGCCGCGCGCGTAGCCGATTACGCCGTCTTTCAGGCGGACTTGATACCAAATATCTGTTTTGCCGAGCAGCAAGAGTTGCGCCCCTTTATCCACTTTGCCGACAATGCGGTGCTGCATTCCCGGCCCGCTGCGGATATTCAAACTCGTCTGCTCCGTGAAGACCGTCCCAATGCCGAGGACTGAGGGGACGCCGAGCAGCGCCGCCGCGCTGGGCAGATCTTTTGCGGCAATGCACGTCATCGCCAACGCTGAGGCGACATCGTTCAGGTTTTTGACATTCGGCGCGGCCTGCGCGAAGGCGCGAAACGCCGCCGCCGTTTCCTTCAAATTCGCGGCGGCGACAGATTGATCGCTCGCAAGCTGCAACAGATGTTCCGCCGCTTTCTCGCGGTATGGGCTTTGCGGATAGCTTTTCGCGTAATCAGCATACAACTGCACGGCCGCGTCAAGCGTCAAGTCATTCGCCATCTGCTTGGTCTGAATTTCCAGCCGCGTCAACTGAAAGGCGGCGTCATCCACAAGATTGTTCGACGGAAAACGCTCCATCAATTCCGAAAATTCCGTCCCATTATACACGTATTTATCAACGGCGTCGAGATATGTGAACGCCTTGTCCTGCTTATCGAGATACTTGAGCCACTCGGCGTACTGCGTTTTTTTCATCTCGGACAGCCCATCTTTCTTATTCTTAAATTCCTGCTTCCCCGGCGCGCGCAGCATGAGCGTATATTTCGAAATCCCCGAATAATACAGCGCCTCCGGCACAAGCTCGGAATCGGGCGAATCCTGAACCAATTGATCATACGCTTCGGCGGCCTCGACGACTTGATCGTCTTTTCGGGCGTTTTCCGCCGTGACGAACAGTTCATTCGGCGGCACGCTCTTTTTGAACCAATCGCAGCCAGACAAGCCGGAAAACAGGAGCAATCCGGCGGAGAGCAGGCAGAAAAATTGTCGTGTCGTTTTCATAGTTTTGGCGGCGGCATGCGGAGAAATTCAACGAACGCCTGCGCGCTATTCGTTTCATCCTTCCGCGCGCCGTCGCGGTGATGCGCATAATAAAGCAGCGCGCCGAAATTATTGACGGCATGGGCAAGCATTGGCGTCCACAAATTCCCGCGCCAAAGATATAATCCCCCGAAAATCAGGCCAATCGCGGCGGCATACACGCCGTAAATCAGCGCGTCTTTTTTCCAGACGTGCATCGCGCCAAAGAGCAGGCTGGCAATCCAAATGCCGACATTCGCCTGCAACGCGCCGCGAAAAAAAAGTTCCTCGCCTGCGCCGGACAGCGCGGCAATCACAATCATCGCCGTCACGGGCATAGCTCGGAACATCGGAATAATCTCAACATCAAGCAAGGCTTTCATGCGCCGCAGCGCCGCGCTCCAGCGCGAGCCGTATTCAACCGCCGCATAATTTGCCGCAAGCAAAATTCCGCCCGCGCCCGCGCCAAGCGCGCAATCCGGCAGCGTCGGCCTCAGCGCGGCTTGAAGCGGCAATTTCTGAAAAAACGCCCACATCAGGGCGAGCAGCAACAGGCCGCCTTCCACCAGCGCGACATATTTCAGCAGGCGCGCGGATTGCCCGTCCATCGGCGTTATTTGAGGAAATCGTTTCATCGTCTTCTCCGAAAATTGCGGCATGAATATAATATTTTCCCATCCCAATTTTTGTCAAGTTTTCGAACCGCCGAATAGCAGAGTCATTCACGCATCTTTTCCCTTGACGCTTTCGGCTTCTCCTGTATTGTAGGGCGTAATTCGTTCGATAATATTTATTTTTCAGGAAATTCGCAAGGAGTCGGTATGATCGGCATTATTGATTATGGCGCGGGGAATTTGCTTTCGGTGAAAAAAGCCTTCGCGTATATCGGCATTGACGGCAAGCTGGTTCGTTCGCCGGAAGACCTGCGCGACGTTGACAAGCTCGTGCTGCCCGGCGTCGGGGCGTTTTATGCGGCTATCGAAAAATTAAAAACACAGCAACTATTTGAGCCGATTCGGGCGTGGGCGCAGGCGGATCGCCCGTTTTTAGGGATTTGCCTCGGCTTGCAGATGCTTTTCGAAGAAAGCGACGAATTCGGCAGTTCGCCCGGTTTGGGCGTGTTTCGCGGCCGCGTGCCGCAATTCAAGGCGGGGAAAGTCCCGCAGATCGGCTGGAATCAGGTCGCGCAGGCGCAGGCGTCGCCGCTTTGGCATGGCATTGACAATCAGGCGTTTTTCTACTTTCTGCACGGCTTTTACGTGGACACGCCCGAACACGCCATGATTATCGGCCAGACCGATTACGGCATCACCTACACATCCGCGGTTCAGCGCGGCAACGTCTATGCCGTTCAATTTCACCCCGAAAAAAGCGGC
>CAZCGG010000018.1:0-15246 GCA_964498135.1 uncultured Candidatus Moduliflexus sp. | reverse complement strand
CGCGGTTCAGCGCGGCAACGTCTATGCCGTTCAATTTCACCCCGAAAAAAGCGGCAGCGTCGGCCTGAAACTGCTGGAAAATTGGGTCAATATCGGCTGATTTATGTAGGACAAACACGTATGCAAAACGTGATTCGAATTCAATGTCCCGTCGAACTGCTTTTAGAACTCCATACGACGGCGGAAGCATTCAGCGAACTGATGAAAACCTATGTCGCGTTCGCCTTATTCAACGAGGGCAAAATTTCATCCGGCATGGCGGCGCAATGGCTGAACATGCCGCGCATGACGTTTTTATTAAATGCAATGGAACGCGGCGTGGAATTGCTTGATGATTCGGAAGATGATCTGATGCGGGAGACGGCCTTAACAGTGTAATAAACCACAAAGACACAAAGCTCACAAAAGTTTTTTATTCTTTGTGCGCTTTGTGCCTTTGTGGTGAATATAAACCATGTTAGCAAAACGCATTATTCCCTGTTTAGACGTGGACGACGGGCGCGTTGTCAAGGGCGTCAAATTTCAAGAAATCCGCGACGCGGGCGATCCGGTCGAACTCTCCCGCTTTTACAATGAACAAAGCGCGGATGAACTCGTTTTTTTGGACATCGGCGCGTCCTATAAAAGCCGCGAAACGCTGATTGACGTGGTGCGGCAAGTCTCGGCGCAGGTCTTTATTCCGCTCACGGTCGGCGGCGGCATTCGCAGCGTTGAGGACATGCGCAACCTGCTGCTCGCTGGCGCGGATAAAGTGGCGATGTGTACCTCCGCCATTAAAAATCCGCAATTGCTCTCCGAAGGCGCGGAAATTTTCGGAGCGCAGTGCATTGTGCTTTCGATTGACGCCAAGCGCGTCGGCAGCGCGTGGCACGCCTTCACGCACGGCGGGCGCAACGATTCCGGCCTTGACGCCGTTGAATGGGCGAAGCGCGGCGAAGAACTCGGCGCGGGCGAGATTCTGCTCAATTCGATAGATCAGGATGGCACGCAGCAGGGCTACGATTTGGAATTGAACGCCCGCGTGTCCGAACTCGCGGGCATTCCAGTCATTGCGTCCGGCGGCGCGGGCAATATTCAGCACATGGTCGAAGCGATTACGCTCGGCAAGGCGGATGCCGTACTGTTGGCGTCACTTGTGCATTTTGGGGATTACACGATCCCGCAAATCAAAACCTACATGCGCGAACAAGGAGTGGTAGTGCGATGGTAATTGCTTCGATTGACATTATGCGCGGCAAAGTCGTGCAGTTGCGGCAGGGCAGCGAAAAAGTGTTGGAGCGCGACGACGCGCTGGCGTTGGCCGCAGAATTCGACAAATACGGCGAAATCGCCGTGATTGACCTTGACGCGGCGATGGGCAAAGGCGAAAATGTCGAGATGATGAAAACGCTGGTCAAACGGGCGGAATGCCGGGTCGGCGGTGGGATTCGCAGCGTCGAAAAAGCCAAAGAATTCATTACGCTCGGCGCGAAAAAGGTCATTATCGGCTCGACGGCGTTTGAAAATAACCAGATCAATCACGCCTTTTTGCAAGAGCTTGTCCGGCAAATCGGGCGGCCGCGCATTATCATCGCGGTGGATGCGCGGGACGGCAAAATCGTGACGCGCGGCTGGAAACATCAGACCGACATTCCCCTGTTTGACGCCGTGAAGCAGTTAGAGCCGTATGCGTCGGAATTTCTGTTTACGTGCGTGGAGCGCGAAGGGACGATGACCGGCGCGAATTTCGACCAGATTCGGGAGATGAAACGCAGCACGAAACGCCTGATTACGGCGGCGGGCGGCGTGGCGACGCTTGACGAAATTACGCAGATCGCGGACATCGGCGCGGACGTGCAGCTTGGAATGGCCTTATACACAGGAAAAGTCAATCTGACCGACGCCTTCATCGAATGCCTCGATTGGAAAAAGATGGATTTGATGCCGACGATTACGCAGGACGAAGCCGGGCAGGTGTTGATGGTCGCGTATTGCAACAAAGACGCGCTCAAAAAAGCCTTCACGACGGGCAACATGACCTATTTTTCGCGCTCGCGGCAAAACCTCTGGACTAAAGGGGAAACGTCCGGCAATACGCAGAAACTCGTCCGCATGCGGGCGGATTGCGACCGCGACACGCTGCTTGTGACGGTCAAACAGCGCGGCGCGGCCTGCCATAACGACACCTATACTTGCTTCGGCGACCGCCGCCCCACGCTGCAAGAAATTTGTGCGGATGACGTGGAGCGCGCGCAGGCGAACGCCCTGAATGAGGCGCAGACGTTGGAGAAATTGCGCGCGGCGGGGCAGGAATTCGGCAAGGCCGCCGCGCCGGAAGCGGTCATTTCAACGGCGGCGGAACTGCTGGAAGGCGTCAGCGCGTTCTTGGCGCAGCGCGGCGTGAACATCGAAGACGTATTGGCGGAACTTGCGCGGCGCAAGCGGGCGGCGCAGTAATTTTGACTTAGAAAATAACGCAAACGACGCGAAAGACGCAAGCGACGCAAAACGTTAGCGTCTTTTGCGGCATCTGCGTCGTTTGCGTTTATTCTTTACGCATGGATTTTATCATAGAATGCCTTGCTATCGGAGATTTGCGCGACGGCGAGGCCGATCCGCCGGAAGTTGACGCGATTTTGAACTTGTGCGAATTCGAATATTCGACCACGCGCATTTACCGGCATCTGTTTTTTGAGGATTTCGTCTATCTGCGCGATTTGTCGCTGATCGGACAAGGCACGGCCTTCATTCGGGAGCAGATCGCGCGGCGGCATCGCGTCTTAGTCCACTGTTTCGCCGGAGTCAGCCGCTCAACGACGATCTGCATGGCGTATCTGTATGAATGCGGCATGTCGCTTGATGAGGCGTTGGCATTGATTCAGCGCGTCCGTCCAATTTGCTATCCGCAGGCTGAATTGGTTCATTCGCTGCATGATTGGTATCAGATACCTCAAAAAAATGCCATCTTTTAAGAAATGGCGCTTGCATGACAGGCAAATTTCATGACCATCTATCCCGTTGCCGCAAAAAAAATTTTGGTAATTCAACTCCGGCAGATCGGCGACGTGCTGCTGACGACGCCCGCCGTGCGAGCGCTGCGCGAGCAGTATCCTGACAGCGCGATTTGGTATTTGACCGAAACCGGGCCATCGAAAATTTTGCAGGGCAATCCGCATATTGACCGCATCGTGACGCGCCAGCGCAAGGCGAGTTTGGCCGATGATTTGAAGTTGCTGTGGATGCTGCGCCAAGAGCGATTCGACCTGCTGATTGACTTTTTCAGCAACGGGCGCAGCGCGTGGATGTCGTTCGTGACCGGCGCGCGGCATCGCGTCGCAGTGCGGCACGCCGGACGCGCTTTCTGGTATTCGTTCGCGCCGAACATTCAAACAGGACGCGGCTACGCGCCGGAAGACAAGCTCGCGCTGCTGCGGGCGATTGGCATTGACGGCCAGCTTGCGCCGCCGGTGCTGACCATTCCCGATCACGCGAAAACCTACATTGACGCCTTTTTTAAGGCGCAAGGGCTTGACGCCGCCGCGCCGCATCCAATCATCACTATTGACCCAACGAGCCGCCGTCAAGCGAAACAGTGGATTCCCGAACGCTACGCGCAGTTGGCGGACGAATTGTTTGAACGGTATCGAGCGCGGTGCATTTTTCTGTGGGGGCCGGGCGAGCAAGAAATGGTTGAAAGCCTCGTCAAACAAGCGAAACACTCGCATATTCTCGCCTGTCAAACGGATTTAATGCAAGCCGCAGCGCTGATTGCGCGAAGCGATCTGCATATTGGCAACTGCTCCGCGCCGCGCCATATCGCCGTCGCGGTCGGCACGCCGTCGCTGACGGTGATGGGGCCGACAAGCGCGGCGAATTGGACGTATCCGTCGCCGCAGCATCGCGCCATGCGCGGCAATGTGCCATGTTTGGAATGTCAGAAAGTCGAATGCTTGACGCATGAGTGCATGGTTGCGCTGACGGTCGAGATGATGGCGGACGCGGCTGGGGAGTTGTTGGGACGGAAAGGGTAGAAAATAATGATGTCACTCCCGAAAAAACGATTATATCTTGATGTTTGTACATTATGCCGTCCGTTTGATAATCAACAGGCGATGCGGATTCGTTTGGAAACAGATGCCTATTATTTGATTCTTCAGGCAATTAGACGCGGGCGATATGAGATGATGATGTCAAAAGTTCATTTTGAAGAAATCTATGCGATTACAGATATTCAAGAAAGGTATGAGGTGTTAGCAATTTTGAATCAATATGGTAAGGAACAAGTTTGCGAAATTTCACAAGTAAAGGCAAGAGCCGAACAACTACATATTAAAGGGTTCGGAATTGCTGATGCCGCCCATATTGCCTTTGCAGAAGCAAGTTCAGATGTATTTATTTCTTGCGATGATAAATTGCTAAAAAAATGTCATAAATCCCATATCATCATCCCTGCTCTTAATCCGGTAGCATTTGCAATACAGGAGGAATTGACATGAAAACCAGCATATTTATTCCTGAAGAACAGCTTATTAGTAAAGCGGTTGATGTCTTGATTCAAACATTAGGCCCGGTGGAAGCCAGCCGTTTTTTAACCCTGCCGCAACACAAGCGCATTGACTCTGTAGAGCGTCATCAACGTTGGCAGACCACGCTTGAAAAAGACGATTTTTTTGCAAAAGTATTCAAAAAATGATACAGGTTGTCGTAGAATTGTTAGGCAAAGATAAAATATTTTTAATTTTTGCCTTGACAAAAATTAAAAATATACATAGATTGTTTTATGACGATAGAAAAAAATCTAAAAGGGGCGGGGCGTAAACCTCTACCCGAACATCTCAAAAAAGTCAAATTACATGATTTTCGTTTGCCGGAATGGATTGTAGAATGGTTGCTTTCTCATAAAGGAAAGGCAAGTCAACTCCTTGAAGAGGCAATTATCAATTATTTTCATTTATCACCAACGGAGGAATTTATCATGCAAAACGCGATTCGACAGATTTTGACCACGATCCAACCAAATCATATCTTTGACAGTCATTTTGTCATTGATCAATTGATTGCCAATTTCTCTGACGAGTATATCCGTTTTGTTAGCCAGTATGCGAACGGAGGACAACCAACTGTTGTTGCTCATGGACATATTGGACAAATCATTAGTGGTTTCAGTGGCGAACTTGTCGAACAATTGGAACAGAAAGCATGGTCAAAAAATATTCATGGTAATGCTAGTGAATGCACTTGCTGGAGAAAATTGTAAAATATTGTCATTCTGTCTATGTTTAACGGGCAAGGCAACCTTGCCCGTTAACAAAACATATCTGACAGCAACTGTTTCACAGCGCGTAAATCTCTTCTTTCGTCAGCAGGCTTAACCCGGAATGCCTCAGCATCTCGGCCACTTCCGGCACGTCAGCCACTTCGATGACCAAAATCCCGCGCTGATTCAGCACGAAACCATACGAATCCTCAACATTGATATTCTGCTGGCTGAGCAGTTTCAAGACGCGATGCAGCCCGCCCGGCTGATCATCCACAATCACCGCGATAATCGGCTTTTTAGACACCGAAACATGCCAATCTTTCAACTGCTGATACGCGGCGTCAGGGTCATTGACCAAGACTTTCACCACGCCGAATTCCCCTAAATCGGAAATTTTGATGGCGCGGATATTGATGTTTGCCTGCGCCAAAATTTCCGTGATATGTTCAAGCCGTCCCGGCTTATTTTCGGCAAAAATAGACAAATGATGAGCAATCATGCGCGTCTCCTTTGAGAGAAAGCCCCACCTTTTGAAGGGAAGGGGTTACGTCAATAATGCTAAAACATGTTCAAGGAAATTACATTCGTTTACAAAGGTTAAATCATACATGGCGGTTAAGCCTTGTGCCTGTTCGTGCGTTAAGCCCATGACAAAGATCAAAAATTGCGCTTTGTCAAGATTCAATCGTTTTCGCAAGGTCGAATATTTCTCTATATGCTGTCGAAATTCGCCTGATTTGCATTCGATATAGACCGGAATGCGGCTATTCAATAAGAAAAACACATCCAATTCATGAATATCTTTATTCGGAAACGTGATCGAGAGATTTCTTAAACAGGAATAATGAATATTTTTAGCATGGCATAATTCCAATAATTTCATGAACACAAACCATTCCAGCCATTCGCCATTAAAAAAATTAATAATAACCGGCACAGTCTGAAGTGACATCCGCACGATTTTTTCCTGCTTTTGATAAACATATTGCGTGACAAACGAATAGGCATAGAGTTCTTGACAGAATTTTGTGATACAAGCGATGTCATGTTGGCTTTTCTTAGAGAGCATCAGTTTGAGATTGACATAACCTTTTTGTTGCAGATATTTTATCTTATCACTCACCTCACGCAATATTCGATAATTATCGCCTAATGTAACAGCAACTTCATCGAAAAATCCCGTTGTATCAAGCGCGTTCATATTCGCCGCAACTTCAATGTTTTTCTGCTGAAACCACTGTAAAATCAGCGTGTATTGCTGGCTGGTTTTCAGCGCGGCCGTATGATGAATGTCAATCTGTTCGCGCGACGGTTGATCATTTCGCTCGGTATCCGCCGAAGTTAGCGATTGGCATTTTGGTTCATCTCGGCAAAATGCGCAAGCCGGATTGCCTTTTGGCTGCTGACAAAACGGGCATAAAGTCAATTCTGCCATATCACCTCTTTCAAAAAAATTGATTATTCATATTTTCTTGTAATTAAACCAATAATGCTAAAACATGTTCAAGGAAATTCTTTTCATTGACAACCGTTATATCAAAGTGATTAAAAATAATTTTCTGAATTTCTCGCGCAAAGACGCAAAGGCTGTTGTTCAACCATTCTTGGCGTCTTTGCGCCTTGGCGCGAAATCAAAAAAAATTATTGATAATCACTTACATACTGGTTAAGCCTTTTCGCAGAGTGACGTATTTTTCAATGCCATTGCTCAAGCATACCGCAAATATCGCATCACGCGCCGGACATATTGTTCGTCTTGATTGTAATGCCAAATCGCTTTGCGTAAATCGGTCTGCCCGCCTTTATACAGCAGATAATTCGCGGCGGAAAATGCGGCGTCTTCCACGTCGAACGGGTCTTTCCGTCCGTCGCCGTTCGCGTCCACTCCATGCCGCACCCACGTTTCGGGAATAAATTGGAACGGACCCAATGCGCCTTTATTCGAGCCATACACCCGCTTAGGATTCCAGCGTAATTCCCGGCAGATTTGCTCAAAATAGGGGCGTTGATGTTTGGGAAGCACGGATAACACGGGAACTGAGCCTAAATTCTTCCCCAAGCTGGTTTCTTCGGCATGAAGCCCCCAAAAAATCTGCCACGGCAGCCCCGACCACTGCTCGACGTTTTTATAGAGATGGTACAACTCCGACATGCTTTTAATGTCATACGTTGGCGGCGGGCCGCCCATGAATGCGTACCAGACATTTTGCAGCATCGCAAAGATCGCGCAGAGCAGCGACCAAACCAGCTTGACGCCGTTGACAAGCAGATACTCAATCAGGGCAAACGCCTTTGACAACGGCGATCTCTGGGAAAAAATGATCCGCGCCGTCACCGCGTTGAACACCAGCAAATAGACCAGAAAAACAAGCAGCCCCACTGCGATTAATTTTTTCAGCATCGTTGGAAAAGATGCGCTACTGCCGCCCGGCAATCGCGTAAATGACGACCGGCAGATTGCTGTTATAATTGCGCAGCCGCACCCGCGCCACGTCCATCATGTTTTGCGGCAAATCCACGCTTTGCGCGCCGGCTTTGCGCCCGATAAAATTTTCCATGCCCCGACTGTCAACCGCGTAAATTTCAAACCCGCCGTCGGCCTCGATATGAAATTCTTCCTGTTTCCATTCGTTTTTGATCGGCGTCTGCCATTTGACTTCGATTTCCCCGAGCGGCGCAAGCTGATAGCCCGCGCTGACGTTCGTCAGAATGACGCGGGCGCGCTCAAGCTCCGCGCAATCCAACTGCTCCACGCGCAAGCCGACCAACTGTTCGGGAAAATACGAAAACGTGCCGGGCATCAGGCCGACGGTATAGGCCATGCCTTCCACCGCTTCGATATACGTCGCCCCGTCATGGCGGTTCGCAATCAGGACTAACTCGGCGGATTCAATATGCGGCGGCAAATCGAAGGCCGAGCTTCCGCGCACGTCCGCGCCGATCTGCGTCCATGACGATTCGCCGAAATTCGCCACAAACACGTTATACGGCCCGTCAAATCCGCCTTTATCGTGCGTATAAACGGTGACATCCGGCTGATTCGGCGCGTTGACGATCCGGTTGTCTTTGGAAAACACGTACACCACCTGCGAATTTATCCCTTCCAGCACGGCCACGCGGCCATCTTTGCGCAAGCCGTCCTGCGGGTCAGTGACATGCCAGACCGATTGCGGCAGAAAATTATCCGCAAATCGCGGCTGAAGCTGCTTCGGCTGTTCAATAATAGCGCGGCTGTCGCCTTGCGACGCAAGCGGGCGTTCCGGCCGCTGCGAAATGCCCGGCACGACATCGCCGCTGACCGGCACGTTCTGCGATTGGGGCTGCTGCGGGTCGTCTCCCGGCTGAATCGCCTGCGTGGCGCATGGCGCAGCCAATGAGAGGAGGCAGGCGCATCCGCCCGAAATCATCAGGCGAGCCGCCAGTGTTTTGCACACATCAATCATCTTCATACGAGTTCCTTTCTTTTCGAAGTGGCTGCGGCGCAAACATCGGAGTCGCCGATTCGCCGCCGCCAGCCTGCTGCATGAGAACAGCATGATGAATCACATCCGCCGCGCCCTCGGTCAGATCGTATTCGGCAAGCTCGTTCAGCGAGACCCAGCGGACATCGCTGACATCAGAGGCCGGTTGAGGCGCATGTTCACGCTGAGAGGCGCGGCACTGGACAAGATAGTCAAGAATGACGTAATGATACAGAACGCTCCCCCTTTCGTCCCGAATAACTTTATTGACAATTTCCACCACGCACACCGGCGTGACCTCAAGCTGGCATTCTTCCCGAATTTCCCGCATGACGGCCTCTTCCGGCGATTCGCCGACTTCGATGGCGCCGCCCGGCAGCGTCCAGAGACCTTGCGCGGGCGGCGTTCCCCGTTGAATCAGCAATACCTGATCATCATGCAGCAAAATTGCGCCGACTGCCGGAATCGGAAAAGCTGGATAAATGCGTGATTGTGTTGCCATGTTCAAATTACCCATCAATTTTTAGAATTTGTCAAGACAATCCTCTGCGAAAAATGCGCTTGTTGAGGCTGTGAGAAACCTTGTGGATAACTTTCGAAATGCGCCGCCTGAAAACGACTGATGTCATCGGGAATACTCACATTTTCACAAAACTATCCACAGCGCGTAAAATGAATACTATTTAACATATTATAAAATAACAATTTATTCTTGTGGATAACTTTGTGGATAATTCTGAATAATTCAACGCGCCTGTGAATAAAATGGTGGCGGCGCTTCACAGATTGAGCAAATATGTTCGACTAACAGGCGCATATCGGACATGCCTTCTTCCGGCGTTCGCAGGATGACGACCGGCGTGATGCCGAGTTTGGCGCAGGCGCGGAGCTTGGCAGGCGTTCCGCCGGTTTCGCCCGAATCTTTCATGACGACGTAACGCGCCTGATATTCACGGAACATCGCCGCATTCAGTTCTTCGGAACACGCGCCCGCGATTGCCACGATGTCCCGCATCTCCACGCCCTGTTTCGCGCAGGCGTCGAGGCTGTCGCGCGTCGGCAGCACGCGATACACGAACCGGTGTTCGCCGCGCGCGCGCTGAAAATCGCTGACATGTGTGCTGCCGGTCGTGAAAAAAACGCAGCCGCTCACGGTTCGCAAAAATTCCGCGCAGGCCGCGACGGAAGCGACGCAGACCGCATTCGGCGCGTCCGTTCGCTCCCGAATATAGCGGAAATACGGAATCGCGCAGGCTTCGCAGACTTGCCGCGCGTTCCGGCTGACTTCGACGGCGTAAGGGTGCGTCATGTCTGCGACGGCGGAGATATCGTATTGTTTGACAAACACACGCATCTGCTCCGCGTTCATCCGCCCGACAATCACCGTTTCTCCGGCGGGCAGCGCGGATTTGCCGCTTTCCGTCGCCACCGTCACGACCGAAGCGACGCGTCCGCCAAGCGCGTCCAATAATATCCGCGTTTCAGATGTTCCCCCGATAATCCAAAGCATACAAGGTTCAGGCTCAGAAACGAGCGTTCTCCGAGAGGCTTCGTTTCTCATGCCGCCGCGTTATTTTGAAAGAAACGTGATATTTTTCTTGCGCAATCTCAATCGTGATACATATTATTGCTAAAAGTCAAAAGAATTTTCGCGCAGATGTCATTGAACTTCGCAGAGTTACGCGATTTTGCTCGCCAACGCGAAATTTGGCGATCCTCATTGATGATGTGGTTCAATTCGCGCTGAATGATAAAAGACTTCAAACGTCGTGAAGACGTTTGAAGTCTCGCCCTAATGCTTGCGTTTTAGCGGCGGCATTTTTATAGGAGCATGAACATGTCACACGAACAGGATGATTTGCTCAAACGAATTGAAGAAAAACACCTTTCTTCTGCCCGAAATGCGCCGGAGAACGCCGGTTGGCGCGGCAAAATCACGAGCGCGTTGCGCAAAGTCGGCGATGCCGTCGGCGGCTGGCTGGAGCGCCATACGAAACTCGTGACGATTGGGTTGTCCGTCATGATGGCGGTGTTCGTCCTCGTCTTTTTGCTGGCGAAAGATTATCTCACCAAACGCCAGAATTTCCCGGAGCGGAATGTCCTGTTTCGCGCCACGAACGTGCTGTACGTTTCCGGCGGCTCGGAAGTCAAAGGAACGAAAAGCACTGATCAGCTTTCGGAAACGCAAGTCTATGAAGGCGGCCTGGAAAGCAAAATCGGCACGTTTCTGTTCACGACGACCCGCGAAATCCGCGACGACATCGAATATTTCAACATGGACAATTCCCAAAAAATCCGCGTCGCCTCCGCTACGCGCAAGCCGGAAGTTGTGCAGGCGGGGCTGCGTCTCGGCGGCAGCCTCAATTTCAAAGAGCAATACGCCCAAATCATCGTGGGGCAGCGCGCCAAAGCCCCGCAATCGTACCGCGTGTATAAATTCGTGCCGGAGCGCGGCATGAAAGAGCTTGAAGTGACGATCATCGGCGATGCCGAACACGTAATGACAATGGAAAACCGGATGATCGAAACGCGCGAATACGGGTTGGGCTGGTTGTGGGGCAAAGAGTTCCGGCGCGGGACGCGCTTGGAACAATTTGCGCAGACGCCCGACAATCAAAAAAGACGCACACAATTTCAGGAAGCGATTAAAATTTTGGACAGTCCGCATACTGCTGACCCGTCTGCCCGCGAACGGACTATTCGGGAGGCAATGAAGATCGCGCAAGAGGCCGAAACCATGCCGATTTACCTCACCGCCGAAGACGGCTTTTTCGATATTTTTCCGCAAGGCAGCACGGTCTATTTCGCCCATAAACCGGGGCGATTCGAGCGTATGAAAGACGCGCTGCTCGGCGCGAGCCAGCATGTTCGTCTGCGCGTTGACAGCTATCTCGACCTGTTTCCGGGATATTATCCGTTTCTCAGCCACATTCGGCTCGGCAAAGATAATAACATCGCGTATCCGTTCAACAAAAATAACAACGGCGGGTATCTGATCCGCGATAAATATGGCAAGCTCGCGCAGATTGACATTCGGGATTTTTGGCTGTTTTACGGGCAGGATGTTCTTTATTCGTATTATTTCGATTTGAATGGCGACGGGAAGCTCGATAAATCGGCGGAACTCATCGGCGCGGTGCTGTGCCGGACGACGCACGACGATAAAGTGGAATTGGAAAAACTCATCGGCGAAGGCCGCCCGAAAACCGACGTGACGTTTGCCGCGCATTATTCGTTCATGGCGCCGGACAACGACATGCAAAAAGGAAAAGCCCTGTTTGAACTCTGCGGGTACATTGAAAGCATGCTGCCGGATCAAATGAATCGCGGCTTCGGCAAGCATTCGCTGCTTGGGTTTATCAATACGCATCGCAGCGACATCATGTTGTTCGACGAGATGACCATCGAAAACATGAGCCGCGCCCTGACGCAGGAATCCACGCTGGTCGCCAAATATGACATCGTGAAATTTCTGATTGCCGCCCGCCGCCCATACGCCGAAGAAGTTGCGAAAGCGTTCGGCGTGGCTGACCGTTTTGCGGGGCAATATCAGCCGTCGGAATTGCTGAAAGAGCGGCGCGATTGGGACGGCATTATCGGCTTAACGCTGGTGTGCGGAATCATTGCGGCGGGCGTCGCTCTGTTCCGGCGCAAGAAGAAATAAAAGGAGGTGAAGCCGTGCCAGAAGATGAGGTTAGATCGTTTCAGTAGGTTCAGCGACAATTTAAACACTTTACGCAAGGAGGTTCCAGATGGGAATTTTATCGTGGATTCTTTTAGGCTTAATTGTTGGCGCGTTGGCAAAATGGATTATGCCGGGGAAAGATTCGGGCGGCATTTTCATGACGATGTTGCTTGGCATTGTCGGCGCGTTTGTCGGCGGCGCGATTAGCTCGGTTCTCGGGCTTGGAAGTTTTAGTGGCTGGGATGTAAAAAGCCTGCTGTTTGCCGTTGTCGGCTCAATCGTCGTGATGGCGGTATGGCGGCAACTCAAAAAGAAATAGCTGATTGGCTCATGAAGACCTGTCAGGCGGGGTAGCCCAACTGACAGGCTCTACATGTCATGCGCCGCGAAACGCGCTATTCTTTTTTCGTGTCGGTCGTTTCGTCTTTTTTCTTGTCGTCGGCGTTCTGTTTTTCTACCGGTTTGGCCTCGATCTTGTCTTTAATGGCGTCGAATTTCTTGTCGCCGATGCCGTTGACTTTTGTTTTCACATCCTCAATCTTTTCATACGGGCGATTATCAATAATCATCTGCGCGAGCTTTTCGCCGATGCCCGGCAGTGTTTTTAATTCCTCCAACGTCGCAGAATTGACATCAATTTTTTTCGCCTCTTTTTCCGATGCTTCTGTTTTGTTGGTTTCGGTCTTCTCGGCTGATTTGTCCTGTGAAAATGCCATCATTGCGCCGTTTAGCGCCAGCGCGAACGTCATGATCATCATGCACAACCATTTGAATTTCATGAAAAGGCCTCCTCTGTATAAGATGTTGAACAATAGAAGGGCAACATTGCCGCTCCTGATATAAAATGTGACGCCATTCTTATGGCAAAAATTGCGTAAAGAGTCAAGAAATTATTATGAAAAAAATGAGCTGACGCCTACTACATGGGAACGGTAATTTTTAAGCGTTCTCAGGAGTGTCAAATCTTGATTTGACACGCGAAATCAAGATTTCGCGCTCCTAAAAATTAACGTTCCAGTGTACTACATGAAAAAATAATTCGATACAAAAAAACCCCGTCAATGATGAATCACTGACGGGGTTTTTCATGCTCAAACGTCTATCAAATTAGCTTAGCGCGTTTTGTTCTTTCTGGCGAAACCAACCAACCCAAGCAAGCCCGCTCCAAGAAGCAGCATCGTGGTCGGCTCAGGCACGGGATTCGGATTCACATCGCCGATTTTCACGATAAGGTCTTGCTTCGTCGGCGTTTTCCCGATGATGAATGCGCTGTTCAGTTGCTCAATCACGGCTTGCGTGAATGTTGTCGGCAACGCTTTCAGATACGATGCCGCTAAGCTGATAGAGGCTGCATCGCCGCTCTTCACGATAAAATTCCCAACGGTCAAATCCAGCGCTTTGCCGAAATCTACGACGACTTCCCACAGCGCCAACTGCAACCCGGCAATTTCGGTTCTCGTTGGAACTTTATTCGGCGCAAACACTGAATTAAACAACCACGCGGCTTGCAATCCATACGTGGTGTCGCTCGGCTTCACAAACGTCACGTTTGACACGCTTGCAGAAGCTTGCCACGGGTCAACACAGAACGCAGTAAAATACTCATCGCCATACGAGTAATTTCCTTTGTCATCTTTTAATTTCACATCGAATGCCCCAACTTTCGACGTGACGATATTCGTCGTAAATGAACCTTTCCCTGAATCTACAAACGTCGTGTTCACAAATGACCCCGCCGATGCGACAACTGGAACCATCAATCCAAACGTAACAACTCCTGCTAATAATTTTCCCATGCGTTTCATGGTTAAACTCCTTTTGTGTGTAACGTGAAATAATAAAAAAGCCGGGAGAGTATTCGCCGGCTTGCGCATGTGATTTTTTTGAGCAACCCGGCGATCTTTCATTGAAAGACCCGTAGCTTTCCGCCCCTATCTCGCGATAGGTTGAGCTTTTTCAAATCTTCTCTAAAAGAACTTGCAGATGTCTTTGTATATTGCATCTATTATGCCAACGCGAATATTCATGATAAATCTTTCATCTAACCTATTATAAAATAACAAGAAAAATTTTCAATACTCATTTTTTCCATAAGCAATGACATGCTCTGCTTTTGCAAAAAGTGTCAAATTTTCCGACACCACAAAAATACAAGAATGTCAATTTTTCAGGGAAATTCTGTATTTTCAATAGGTTACATCACATGAAAACATTTCCGACACCGGCAAGGCCCCTGCGCATTAACAGGAGAAATCCCTTATTATCAGGGGAATTGAACCGCGTGGAACAGTGTAAAATTTTCTGACATATTCAATCAAGACATAAAAAAACCCCGCCAGTGGCGAACCACTGACGGGGTTTTTCATAAGCAATCGTCTAAAACTACTTGCGCTTTCTGGAGAAACCAACCAATCCTAACAGCCCCAATCCGAGCAGCAGCATTGTCGTCGGCTCAGGCACCGGATTTCCAGTCAAATCACCGGTTTTCACAATCAAATCTTGATTATTGGTGCCTGTAAAGATCAGATAATTGCTATTCAGATTTCCAGCCGAGAAATTGGTCATCAAACTCGTCAAATACCTATTTGCCCAACTGCGCGCGGTTTCATTTCCCGTAATTGTAAAAGAACCAGTTGCCAGACTATACGTCGTGCCAACTTCTCTGACCACTTCCCACAGCGCCAATTGCAAACCTGCGCGTTCCAAGGCCGATGCGGTTGTATTGTAAAAATTCTCAAACAGCCATGCGGCCTTCAAGCCAGCCCCATTGTTGAATGAATCGGGACGCACAGAGGTCGTCAACGTTACGCCATTCCAAATAGGTTGGTACGGGTCAACGCAATAGGCTGAAAAATAGTTGC
>CAZCGG010000017.1:36385-40474 GCA_964498135.1 uncultured Candidatus Moduliflexus sp. | reverse complement strand
CCGTCCCGCCGCATGTCGCCGCAAAAATCCTTGACAAAAATCCTCATTGCATTTCATTATTTTTTAAGATACGCCAACTATTTTTTACTGGAGGAAACACGTATGAGAACCGTCTCGTTGCAAGAATTTCATGCCGACGCGGCGACACTGATTGAACGGGTTGTCATGACGCATAAACCCGTTAAAGTCAGTCAGCAGAGCGGTCATGATGTTGTCGTTTTGAGTGTCGAGGATTGGGAACAGACGCAGGAAACATTGTCCATTCTGCAAAATTCTTCGTTGATGCGGCAGATTGCAGAATCGCTTCAGACATTCAAAATAGGCAGTGGGTATCGGCCAACTCCAGAGGAACTCCATGAGATCCTTAGCGTTTGAAGGGCGTACATGGGAGGCATACGAAGAATTGCGGCATAGCAATCCGCAATTGCATAAAACGCTTTGCAATATCCTCAAAGAAATGTTGCGCGATGATCCAGCAAATGGACTTGGCAAACCTGAACCATTAAAACATCATCTTTCCAGTTTGTGGTCACGGCGATTATCCCAAAAAGATCGCCTAATTTATTCGTTTGATGATCGCACTGTTCATATCATGGCGATTGGCGGGCATTATGATAAGTGACCCGATTCGTCTTTGCATTAAAGCTTCAATAATGTCTTATATTCATGAATTATAAACACCTGCAAACCCTTCTCGCGGATTCGCCGATTTTCAAGCTGCTGCGGGCGAAACACGCGCCGCTGATTCTCAGCGTGCTGCATCAAGAATTTAAGGAAACGAACCGGCTGACCATCCCGCATTACGCGCTGGCCGACGCGCTGACCGACTATCTGGAATGGCTGCGCGCCGCCGAGCCGGACGCGAACGGCGGCGAAGACGCGGCGGCGAAAGCGCGGCAATATCTTGATGCGTGGTGCATGGACGAGAACAATTATCTCCGCAAATACACCGACGACAAGGGCGTGGACGTGTATGAACTGACGCCGCACACCGAAAAGGCGCTGCAATGGCTGCAAGAGCTTGACGCGAAAGAATTTGTCGGCACGGAATCCATGTTTCTCGATATTTTCCGCAAAGTGAAGGAATTGGTGGACAACAGCCACGACGATCCGGCGCGCAAGTTGGCGGCCTTGCAGAAGCAAAAAGCCGACATCGAGGCGCAAATCCGAGAGATCGAGGCGTCTGGCGTGGTGAAAGCGTTTAACGATACGCAGGTCAAAGAGCGTTTTTATGAAATCAACCGTTCCGCCAAGCAATTGCTCGCCGATTTTCGGCAGGTCGAGCAGAATTTCCGCGATCTCGTCCGCAAAATTTATGAAAAACATGCCGAAAAAGAGAGCAAAAAAGGGGAAATTCTCGGCTATGTGATGGACGAAACCGACGCGCTGCAACAGTCGGATCAAGGCCGGAGTTTTTACACGTTTTGGCAGGTGTTGATGGATCGCGCGCGGCGCGAAGAATTTGAGCGGGCGGTGGAACAACTCTACTATTTGCTTGAATATCGCCAGTTAGACGGCTCGGACGGCTTTCTCGGCAACATCAAAATTTATCTGCTGGACGCCGGGAAAAAAGTGCTGGATTCCAATCATCTGCTTGTTGAAAAATTGCATCGGATTTTGGCGGGGCAGAGCAATCAGCATCGCAAGCGGACGCGTGAATTGGTCGGCGACATCAAAAAATACGCGCTGAAAACGCTGAACGCGCCGCCGCAGGCCGATGAATTCATCGAAATTGACGGCAGCCCGTGCGTTCAACTGCCGATGGAACGCCCGCTCACCGATGACGCGCCGCAGGAAATCGAATTTCTGTTTCATCCGAGCGAAATCGGCAGCGACGATTTGGATGATGCCGACTTTCACCGCCTGTTGAGCCAATTCGAAATCAACAAAGAGGCGCTGCTGCACCGCATTTCGACGCGCCTGAGCCGCAAGCCGCAAGTGTCGCTCCGCGAAATTCTCGACGAGCATCCGCTTGAAGACGGCTTGGCGGAACTGCTGACGTATTTTTCCATCGCGTCGCAATCGCCGAATCATCTGATTCACGATGAACAGTGCGAGCTTATTCCCCTGCAAAAAGGGGGAATGCGGATGGCGCGCGTCCCGCAGATTATTTTCACGCGCTGAAGAAACGGAAAAGCTGTCAGACACGTTGAACGTGTCTGACAGCTTTGGGTAAAAACTGCCGCATTGTCGTTTTTCTCCATCTCAGAACCGCTAAAAGCTTGACAATCTCATCCCCTTGCGCAAATACTATCGGAAAGAGTGCCTTTTGAAAAATTTATTTCTCAAATATATGCATCACGAATGGAAATTTTCCCAAGAATAGTTCGTTTCACGCGCAGATCGCGCGGCGTCGCTTTTTTTCTTCTTCGCGGCGATGGAGTGGCATGGAATACGTCAATTCTGTTGAAAAATTATCTTTAAATAAAAAACGCTGGCATCTTCTTTATCAAAAGAACGAAAACGATACGGTGTTTGATATTTTGTTGGGAAACCGCCGGATTGATGACCGCGACGCCTTTCTGCGCCCAAATTTTGACACCGATCTGCACGATCCGTTTCTGCTGCCGGATATGGAATGCGTGGTTGACCGGCTGCAAAAGGCGCAGCAGGAACAGCAGCGCGTCATGATTATCGGCGATTATGACGCCGACGGCATCACCGGCACGGCGATGCTGTATGAAACGTTTCGGAAAATCGGCATGCAGCAGGTGATTTGCCGCCTGCCGCACCGGATTCATGACGGCTACGGCTTTCAGCCTCATTTCGTGCAGGAAGCCGCGCGCGACAAGGTGGATTTGATCGTCACGGTGGATAACGGCGTCAGCAGCCTTGACGCGATTCGCTGCGCCCGCGATGCCGGAATTGACGTGATTGTCTGCGATCATCATACGATTCCCGGCGCGCTGCCGCCCGCGAATGCGATTCTGCATCCGCGCCGTCCCGATGGCGCGTACCCGTTCCCGGATTTGACCGGCGTGGGCGTGGCGTTTAAATTGGCGCAAGCGCTCTGTTCGCGCCGGCTTTCCGCGCAAGAGGCCGAAAAATTCCTGAAATGGAGCCTCGATCTCGTCGCCATCGGGACGGTGGCGGATTGCGCGACCGTGACCGGCGAAAATCGGGTGTTCATCAAATACGGCTTGATTGTGATTGAAAAAACCCGGCGACCGGGGCTGCGCAACGTGCTGAACCTCTGCATGGGCAAAAATCCGGTGTATGACGCGACGCTGATCGGCTTTCGGATTGCGCCGCGCATCAATGCCGCCGGGCGCATCAGCCATCCTGATTCGAGCCTGAAACTGCTGCTGACCGATAATATTCTCGAAGCGAACGTGTTGGCGAAAGAGTTACAGGAATTAAATGCGAAGCGGCAGGAACAGACCATGCAGGCCGTCAATCAGGCGAAAGAGCAGCTTTGGCAGGATATTGTGAACGAAAAAATCCTGATTGCGCGGAACAAAGAATGGCATCCCGGCATCGTTGGCCTGATTGCTGGGCGTTTGACCGAAGAATTTCATCGCCCGTCGGTTATTTTTCACGAACGGGAAGACGGCGTGTTAGTCGCCTCGGCGCGCAGCATCGAGCCGTTCAACATCATCGAGGCGATTACCCGGCAGAAAGACCTGTTAGTCCGCTTCGGCGGCCACGCGCAGGCCGCAGGCTGCTCGCTGGAACAGGGCAATTACGCCGCCTTCCGCGACAATATGAAGACGTTAGCGAACGCCGGCATCGCCGATGAACAGCTTTACGAAACGCTGAATATTGATTGCGAGTTAGACCCGGCGCAGATGACGCTGGACTTGAAACGGCAGCTTGACGCCTTAGAGCCCTGCGGCATCGGCAATGAACGCCCCTTGTTCCTGCTGCGCGGCCTGCCGATTCAGCGCATCGCGGCTGTCGGAAACGGCGGGGCGCATTTGCAAGTCTGGCTTGACGCGCCGGGCAAAACGCTGAAAGGAATTGCGTTTCAGCAAGGCCATTTGAGCAAAAAGCTCGCCTCCGGCGATGTCGTGAATGTCGCCTGCCATCTGCAAGAAAACGCGTGGAACGGCGAAACCTCGTTAGAAATTGAGGTCGTGGATCTTCAAC
>CAZCGG010000017.1:0-36285 GCA_964498135.1 uncultured Candidatus Moduliflexus sp. | reverse complement strand
GAAAACGCGTGGAACGGCGAAACCTCGTTAGAAATTGAGGTCGTGGATCTTCAACAATAGAATTGGAACAGCATTTTGATCACGTTGTCATTGAGATCAAGGAGGAACAAAAGATGCGGTATGTCACGACCTCAGCAGGTCTTCGCCAATGATTCTGATCGGTACATCCGGGTTTTCGTATGCGGATTGGGTGGGATCGTTTTATCCGGCGGCGCTGCCGAAAGAGGCGTGGCTGGCGTTTTACAGCCGCCATTTTCGCGTCTGCGAACTGAATTTTTCGTATTATCGCGTGCCGACCGCACACATGCTGGCGCGCATGATTGAGCAAACCGGCGGGCAAATGGAATTTATTGTCAAGGCGCATAAAGAGATGACGCATGAGCGCGGCGCAAATGCGCCCGTCTTCGCCGCGTTTGCGCAAGCGGTCGCCCCGTTGCGCGAGGCGCGGCGGCTGGGCGCGGTGCTGGCGCAATTTCCCTATTCCTTTCACGCGACGCGGGACAATGCGGCTTATCTCGAACGCTTTCGCGGTCTGATCGGCGACTTGCCCGTCGTGATCGAATTTCGCAACGCAGCGTGGATTTCTGAGGCGACCTTTCTCTTGCTGAAACGCCTCAACTACGGCTTTTGCTGCGTGGACGAGCCGCGTCTTCCCGGCCTGATTCCACCGCTGGCCGTCGCAACGTCCGAGATCGGGTATCTGCGCTTTCATGGGCGCAACCGCGAAAAATGGTGGCAGCACGAGGCTTCGGAAGAGCGGTACGATTATTGTTATACCGACGCCGAGCTTCAGGAATGGACGCCGAAAATTCGCGCATTAGATCGAGCGGCAGCGCGGGTGTACGTGTTTATGAATAATCATCCCAAAGGGGGCGCCGCGCAAAACGCGAAACGCTTGCAAGAACTGCTTGCTTCCGCTCACCAGGAGCATGAGTAATGAACAATCGAACGCAGCCGGACGGTGATGACATGACCAAAGATGCCTTATGGGAACATCTTGAAAAAATCAAGAAAGCCAAACAGGAATGGGAAGCCACTGCTGATTCGCTGAATGATTTGATTTGTCTGGTTGACCGTCAAGGCAAGTTAATTCGGGCGAACCGCGCCGTTGAAACGTGGGGCTTAGCGCAGGTGTGGAATGTGAAAGGTCGCGATCTGCATGATCTCGCGCATCCAGAGTGCCTAAGCGCAACGTGCGTTCTGGCAGATTTTTTATGCCGCGCCTGGAAAGAACTTGCCGAAGGGCGTCCCTCGCTTCACGAATTCGAAGATCAACGGCTGCAACGGTATCTTGCGATTCAAGTCCGCCCGATTTCCGCCTTTCTGACAAATACGGAAAGCCTGTCGGAAAGCTTTGCGGTCGTGGTGATTCATGATGATACGGAGCGGCATCGGCTGGAGCGGCAAATCTGGGAAACGAATTACGCGCTGGAAAACGCCCGCCGCGAGGCCGAACAAAAAGCGCGCGAAGCGGAAATGGCGAATCGAGCGAAAAGCGCGTTTTTGGCGGCGATGAGCCACGATATTCGCATTCCCATGCACGGCATCACCGGCATTTTCGAGTTGCTGCTGGATACGGAACTCACCAGCGAGCAGAAAGAATATCTGACGGTGGCGGAAACGTCGGCGCACTCGCTCATGAAACTGCTGAGCGATATTCTCGATTTCTCGAAAATCGAAGCCGGGCAGTTGAACATTGACCGCAAAGAATTTGATTTGCAGCACGCCGTCGCCACCGTCGCCACCATGCTTGCGCCGCGCGCGCATAAAAAAGGCGTCGAATTTTTCTGGGAAATCGAGCCGGGCATTCCGCTGCAACTCGTCGGCGACGTGGTGCGCCTGCAAGAAGTGTTGAGCAATCTGCTCGGCAATTCGATTAAATTCACGGAAACAGGGGAAATCGTGCTGCGCGTCGTGCAAAGCGATACGCCGCCGACACCCGATGCCATCGAATTGCATTTCAGCGTCAAAGACACAGGCATTGGGATTGCGGTCGAGAAACAGCAGCAGATTTTCAACGCCTTTACGCAGGCGGATCCGAGCATTGTCCGAGAATTCGGCGGCACTGGCTTAGGCTTAGCGATTGCCCGGAATCTCGTGGAACTCATGCGTGGGAAAATCTGGGTGGAAAGCCTGCTCGGACAGGGCAGCACGTTTCATTTCACCTCCTCGTTCGGCCTGCCGTCCGAATATAATGCGCAAACGGCGCAGATGCGCGACGACATTCCCCTAAATGAAGTCTCCGCCCTGATTATCGAAGATCATGAAACCAACCGGCGAATTCTGCATAAATTGCTCGTCTCGTGGGGCATTTACGTGACAGAGGCGCAAAACGGCTACGACGGGCTGCGCCTGATTGAATTAGCGCGCGAACAGAAACAGTTGTACGATATTATTCTGTTAGATTCGTTGATGCCCGAATTTTCCGGCCTCGACCTGCTGAACCGGCTTGATCGCGCGATTGCGAGGGAACGAGTCATTTTAATGATTTCCGGGGATGCCGAATTTTTTAAAGAGCGCAAGCGGCATCAATTGCCCGGCGTGGCGACGCTGCTGCATAAGCCGGTGAATCCGTCATTTCTATTCGACGCGATTGTCGCGGCGGTTGGGAAAAGCGCGGAAACGCCCGCCGAAACGCCGCCGGTCATGCTTGCGCCATTACAGAAACCGCCCGTTTCGCCGTTGCATCTGTTAGTCGCCGAAGACCATGAAATCAACCGGATGATTGTGGAGAAATGGATGCAAAAACGGGGATGGCGCGTCACGATGGTCAATAATGGCTATGAAGTTCTGCAAGCACTCCAACATCATCGGTTTGACGGCATTTTGATGGATATTCAAATGCCAAGAATGGACGGCCTCACGGCCACGAAGCTGATTCGGGAATTCGAGCAGCAGACGAAAGAGCATATCCCGATTATCGCCCTCACCGCGCATGCGATGGAAGGCGACCGCGACCGGTTTCTCAACTCAGGGATGGATGGCTACGTGACCAAACCGTTGAATTCCGAACAATTATATGCCGCCATTGAAGGCTGCATGACGCCCGAACGCCGCACCGCCGCGCCTTCACAACACGGTTTGTCGCTTCAGCAGCCGATGTTGAATATTGATGAATTGCTGTTGACGTTCGATTATGACATGGCATTTATCGAGGAATTGATGACGACGTATTTGCGGCAGAGTTCGCCGGAAATGCTCACGGCGATCCGGCAGGCGATTTGCGCGAAGGATCTTGCGCTGCTCCAGCAATCATCGCACCGCTTGAAAGGCGCGGCTGGAGTTATCGGCGCGATCCAAGTCTATATGTCCGCCAGCCTGCTGGAGCAAATGGCGCTTGAAAAACGGCTTGACGACGCGCAGGACGCGCTTCAGCGTTTAGAAGAGCAGATGCGCGCCCTTGAAGAGTATATTCATCAGCATTTGCAGGCGTATCTCCCGAATTTCGCATGGTGAAACGTCGCTCCGCCTCACGCGATGACAAGCGTGCTTTGCCGTTTAGGGCGAGCGCCTAAAATCGCCTCGCGCTTGACCGAACTCTCCAGTTCTTGCAGCGCTTGAATCACTTCTGACACCAACAACGCCTGCTTGCTGCGCAGATCGCGGACATCTAATTTTTCATCATGAATAATCGAATCTTCAAGTGTATACAATTTTCGAATTGCTTTCGTCAATTCAACCATGACTTCTGAATGCATATCATCCCCTCCTCTTCTGTGGTTGCTCTTTAGACGGCGAGCGCGGCGAGGGGTTGAAAGAAAATGGTTGACAGGAAGCATTTTCGATAAGACTCATGTATAATGACACAAAATATTGTGAGCAAGGAAAGCTGTCAGACGCCTTGGATGTGTCTGACAGCTGTTGTCTATGCCCCCCGTCGGGGCTGAAAAAGGAAGGAGCAAATCAGCATGTATTGGCAGCATGACATTGAAACGATGCCTGTGGAACGCTTGCGCGCGCTCCAATTAGAACGACTGCAAACGGTGGCGCGAAGAGCCGCGCTCTCGCCGTATTACCGCGCCATGTATCAGCAGCGCGGCATCACCGCCGACGACATCACGAGCCTCGGCGATCTCCGGCATCTCCCCTTGACGAGCAAACACGATTTGCGCAGCGGCTATCCGTATGGATTTCTGACCGTGCCGAAAGATGAAGTCGTGCGGCTGCATTCATCATCCGGCACGACCGGGCAGGCGACCGTGATGTTTCACACCGCCGCCGACATCCGCGATTGGGCGAATTTGATGGCGCGGTGCATGTACATGACCGGCGCGCGAAAAACGGACGTGTTCCAAAACATGACCGGCTATGGCATGTTTACGGGCGGATTGGGCTTTCATTATGGCTCGGAATTATTGGGCATGCTGACCGTTCCGGCGGGTTCCGGCAATAGCAAGCGGCAAATCCATTTCATGCGCGATTTCGGCACGTCCGTGCTACACATTATTCCGAGTTACGCGCTGCACATGATTTCCGTCTTTGAAGAAGAAGGCGTGAACCCGAAAACCGATTTGCGGCTGCGCATTGTGTTTCTCGGCGCAGAGCCGCACACCGAACACACCCGCCGGCGTGTCGAAGAGGCGTTCGGCGTGAAGGCGTATAATTCTTACGGCCTTTCAGAAATGTACGGGCCGGGCGTGGCGTTTGAATGCCCGGAACAAGACGGGTTGCATATTTGGGAAGATGCGTATCTTGTGGAAATTATTGATCCTGTGACGCTTGAGCCGGTGGCTGAGGGCGAAGAGGGCGAGCTTGTCCTCACGTCGCTGACGCGCGAGGCCATGCCGTTGATTCGCTATCGCACCCGCGACCTGACTTCCGTGACCTCCGCGCCCTGCCCGTGCGGACGGACGCATAAGCGGATTGCCCGCATCAAAGGCCGTTCCGACGACATGTTCATCGTCAAAGGCGTCAACGTCTTTCCGATGCAGGTTGAGGCCGTATTGATGAGCATCCCGGAAGTTGGCACGAATTATTTGATTGAATTGGACACGCTTGACGATATTGACGTGATGACGGTCAAAGTCGAGGTGCAAAACGCTTTCTTTTTGGGGGACGTAAAAAGTTTGACCGCGCTTCAGCAAAAAATTACCGCCGCCTTAAAAAGCGAAATTTTGTTTACGCCGAAAGTGACGCTGGTTGAGCCGGAATCGCTTCCCGAAGCGCAGGGGAAAGCGGTGCGCGTGCTTGACCGCCGCGCACAGCATTAAATCCGACAAGAAACTGAGTTTCTTCAAGAAACTCAGTTTCTTCGGGCATTACGCGGCTAACGGCTCTTCTGGTTGAAGCCCAGCCACGTCTTGATTGAGCGGCTGCGGCGCGGCAACCGGTTGAGCGCAGGCATCTTGAACGGCTTGCCGGAACGCGGCGTCATTTTCTAAGGCGCGGAACAGTTGGTCAAAGCCTTTCGCCCGGCCATTCGGCAGCATGGCATGATAAAACCAACTCACGCGCCGCGCAATCACGCCGCGTTGAAGCGCGTCTTCTGCTAAGGCTTTATAGGGCGAATCCGGCGCGGCGGGTTTCGCGGGTTTGGCTTCAGTCGTTTTCTTTGGGCGTCCGCCGCGCGTTTTCGCGGGAGCGAGCGTATCTCCTGTCTGTAATTCTTCCGCAGGGGCGGCCAAATCTAACGCTTGCCGATTTTGCTCTTCAAGAATCAGTTCCATTCCTGATTCAAATTTCATGGTGTCAATGTCGCGCAGGACGACATGCAAGGCGTCAACTTGCCCTTTATAATACCGATTCATCGAGGGGTCTTGCGTGCTTTTCGCGCGTTTCCGGGCGGAATCAAATCGTTGACGAATAAGCTGTTCTAATAATGAGAATTCATTGTCTTTTTTCTGGACCATAACGCCCTCATCCTTTTGCCTCAGAGATGTTGTCATGATGTTTCTTATACAGCAAGACGCCTTGCAACATCAAAGCCGTTTTTTTCGCGTCAAGAGCGCCACTCTTGATTTGACTGCAAAATCGAGATTTCGCGCCCCTGAAAATTCCAGCCGCGCTGTCTTTAAAACGTCTCTTCGCCTATCAAATTCAACAGGCGTCGGCTCTATAAAAAACGATTATTATCGTCAGCTTTCTCTTATTAGAATGAGGAAATTTTGTCAAGCATCTTATGATAATTTTCTTATAAAGATGAGAATAGGCTCTTGTAAACAGTCTTATCGCTGCTGTGGAATAGATGCCCCAACAGACTAAAAAACGCCTGTAAATGGACGTTTTCAGAAGAAGAGGTTTATGTTATGACGCATATTGCCGCCCATGCTTTTCACGCGCTTCAAGAACAGGCCGCTATCGTGATTCCGGTCTATTTTCCAAGCGAGGCCGATGCCAAGACAGGCGAGCCGTTCTTGCGCGACTTGCTGTTTCTGCTGTGTCAAAGCCTGAAAAATCCGGCCATGATTTGCCTGAGCGTGGACGGCCGACGATGCGGAGAAGAGGCTGCCGACCGGTTAGTGCGGGAATTCGGCGCATCGCTCTGCGTCAGCCCGGCTAATCGCGGCAAACTATCCGGCGTGGCGCATGGCATGAGATTTTTGCTTGAGCGCTATCCCTTCGAGTACATTGCGGTCATGGATCAAGACGGCGATCATTTTGCGAACGATTTGCTCAATTTCATCCGCGCCGCCGAGCATATCGCCGCGCATGCGCGCACAAAGAACATCATGCTGACGGGGCGGCGCGTCTCGCGCCATCATTCGATGGGCTTGCTGCGCGGCGATATCGAGGAACTCTGCGACCGAATGCTGCTGGATGCCCTGCATTACCGCGCCGTCATCGCGCAGCGCCCGTTGCGCTTGGAATGCGTGAACTGCCTCGAAGAATTCCCTGATTTTCATTCCGGTTATCATCTGTTCAGCCGCGCCGCCGCCGAAGCCGTGTTTCTCGCCTCGCCCGAATTCATGGGCTTATCGGACACGCGCTATTATCGCCACGCCTGCGACGCGGTGATGGTCGTGGAAGCGATTGAGCGCGGCGCGTATTTCGGCGTGCTGAACCGCAGCGGCTTTTTTGAGCAGCCGCTTTCGACCTTTGGGCGGCTGAATCGCGTCGAGCTTGCGACGGACATGATTGTCTGGCCGTGCCGTCGGCTGGGCGTTCCTCTGCCGTTCGTGGCACAATGGCTGGCAAATCACATCCCGCGCCTGCGCCTGCACACGCTCGCGCCGCAAGGGAAAGACGAATTGGAGGCGATTCGGCAAGCCGTTCTCCGCGAGTTCGCGCAAAACCCGCAGCAGCCCATCGAACCGCTCTTCGAGCCGCTTTTTTTATGAGGACGAGACTTCATTAATGACGCTGTTTCACGGCAAGGACAACACCTCTCGCAGCGCGGAAAGCAGGCGTAGGTTGCTGGCGTGATCTTTAATCGCGACGCGCACGTAATGCTCATCAAGCCCGTCGAAGGTGGACGCTTTCCGAATCACGAAGCCCCGGCGCACCAGCGCGTCGAACAGCGTGGTTTCCGTCATGGTCAGCAGTCGGAACAGCAGAAAATTCGCGTCCGTCGGATAAACCTGAATCGCGGGCATGTTCGACAATGCCACCGCAAAAAAACGGCGTTCTTGCGCCATGAATGCTTTCGCGCGCTGAATATACTCGGCGTCATGAAAAATCACTTGTCCGGCGCAATCCGCCAGCGCGTTGATGCGCCAAGGCAGCGCAACGCGCTCGTGCGCGCGGGCGATGCGCGGATGCGCCCACGCATAGCCTAACCGCAGCCCCGGCAGGCCGAAAAATTTGGTGGCGGCGCGAATCACGCAGACGTTCGGCGCGTCGCGGAAAAGCTGAATGCTGTCGTCATCGGTCTCGCAGAACTCGATAAACGCCTCGTCTAACACGAGAATCGCCCCGCATTCCAACGTTAATTGCTGCAATTTGAGCCGCTCCGCTTTTGGAATCATGCGCCCGGTCGGATTATTCGGATGACCGAGCAGCACGATATCGCCTGCCGAAAGCTGCCCCTCGAATAGTTCGGCCGAGACGATGAAATCAGGCGGCAGAGGCAGGCTGACGACCGGCGTGTCGGCAAGCTCGGCGCGTTCGCGGTATTCGGTAAAGCACGGGGAACAAATCACCACGCGCACGGCCTCGCGGCAGAAAAAATCCAGAATATCCATCGAGCCGTTGCCGAGCAGCACGTCATCCGGCGCGCAATCCAAATAGTCGGCAATCGCCCTGCGCAGGCGGCGATACAGCCGATCTGGATACGTCGTCAGCGCGCTCACGCCTTGCGCCAGCGCGTCGTCCAAAAGTTTCGGGTAGCCGAACGGATTGATATTGCTGCTGAAATCAAGCAATTCGCCGTCGTACAGATGTTGATAGCTCAGAAGATCGCCGCCGTGCTTCATGCGAATAGCGTGATTTTCACCACAGTGGCACAAAGCTCACAAAGAAAGTAGTAGGATAGACATTCCTGTCTGTCCATCATTCAAGCATGCTCAGACAAGAATGTCTGAGCTACCATGTAAGCTTTGTGCCGTTGTGGTAAAAAACGCCGCTTATTCATTGAACATCATTATGGCTATGTAAAGAATGAGACAGGCGATTTCCGCCCGGAACATGATAGCCGCCGCGCGCGGAATGTCGGCGCGTTCTAACGGGCGGAGCGGATCGCCGATGGTCGGCTTCCAGACGCGCTCGCCGAAATAGGTATTTTCGCCGCCGAGCCGCACGTTGAGCAAGCCCGCCGCCGCGCCTTCTGGATAGGCGCAATTCGGGCTGGCGTGATTGCGCCGGTCGCGTAGCATGACGCGAACACCATGCGCCGCGTCAGCGTGAAACAGGCTGCCTAAAATCATCAGCAGGCCGGTCAGTCGCGCCGGAATCAGATTCCAAAGATCGTCCATTCGCGCCGGAACGCAGCCGATGTCGCGGTATGTTTCATTCCGGTAGCCGAGCATGGAATCCATCGTATTCACCATTTTGTACGCCATCGCCAGCGGCGCGCCGCCAATCATCGCGTAAAAAAGCGGCGCAATCACGCCGTCCGACGTGTTTTCGGCGACCGTCTCAACCGTCGCGCGGACGATTTCCGGTTCATTGAGATGCGCGGTGTCTCGCCCGACAATCCGCGCTAATCGGGAACGCGCCGGTTCAAGCCCCTGCGCAAGCACCTGAAACACGCCCATCGCCTCGTCGCGCAGACACCGCGCCGCAAGGGAGGCGTACAGCAGATAAATATTGGCGAGATGAAACAAAAGCGGCGCGCCGCGCAGCAGACGCAAAACGAGATATGGCAGCGCGAACGCCAACGCGAGATTCAGCGCGGCAAGCAGCGCGCCGCCGCCAAACAAGGCGCGGCGGCTGCGGGCGTGACGCCGCGCCAAGCGTTCTTCCCGCGCAATCAGCCAGCCCATCCATTTCACCGGATGCGGCCATGACGGCGAATCTCCAAGCAACCAATCGAGCAGCACGGCAAGCAGCAAATCCCACATGTTCATTTAGTTTCTCGCGGATTCCGCCAAAATGTCGAGTGTTTTGCGGGCACAGGCGTCCCATGAAAATTGCCGCGCCCGCATGAGCCCTTTGCCGCGCAAATCTTCTTGCAAATGGCGATCAGTCAAAATGGCGCGAAGCTGCTCGGCGATCTGCTCGATATTGCGCGGATCGAAATACAACGCCGCGTCACCGGCGACTTCGGGCAGCGACGACGCATTGGAACAGGCGACCGGCGCGCCGCAGGCCATCGCTTCAAGCGCCGGCATCCCGAACCCTTCGTACAGCGACGGCATGACGAACGCGGTCGCGCCGTTAATCAGGCCGGGCATCTCCTGCTCCGGCACGTAGCCCGTCCAAATGACATCGCGCTGAAGGCCGAGCCGCTCGATGGTCTGGAAGATTTCATGTTCCGGCAAATCCCGGTATTGCTGCCCGACTAAGACGAGCGCGTGCGGCAGGCGATCCGTTGTTTTCAGCCGCGCAAACGCCTCCAACAGGCGCGGAATATTTTTGCGCTGCTGCAACGTGCCGATGCAGAGCAGATACGGCGCGTTCAGGCCGCGCGCGGCGAGAATCGGGGCAACCGCCTCGCGCGCAAGCGGATGAAACCGCGCATGAACGCCATGATGCACCACCATCACCTTGTCTGGCGCGGCGTGATAATATTTCAGCACGTCTTGGCGCGTCGCCTCCGACACGGTGATGATTTTCGCCGCGCGGCAGACGGCGCAGCGCGTGGAAACGTGCAGCCAGAAGCGCAGCGCGGGCGAAAAGCACTCAGGGAAAAAGCGATACGCCACGTCATGCACCGTCACCACGCTGTTTTTCGGCAAAGCGAGCAGGGGCAGCGTGGAAGACGGGAAAAAATACGCGTCCTGCGGATGCCGCAGCCATTCGAGCGGCAAACGGAATTGCGCCCATAGCAGGGGAAATTCGAGCATTTTGACCGTCGTTTTCGCCGCGGCCGCGACGCCGAGTTCCAGCGTCTTGATCGGCGCGGGATCGGCGCGGCGCAGATAAAGCGCGTAGCGATGCGCGTCCGGCAGCGCGGTCATGGCGCGAATCAGATTGGCGGCGTAGCAGCCGACTCCGGCTTTGCGCGAGTTGACTGCGCTGGTTGCTTCGATGCCGATATTCATGCGGCCAAATACTCCTGTTGAAGTTTTTCAATCGGCAGCAGCACTTCGAAACTCGTGCAGCCGGGGCGCGAATTCAGCCGGATTTCACCGTGATGCCGCTCGATAATCTGCTGCGCGATGCCGAGTCCCAAGCCCGATCCCTGCCCCTGATCTTTGGTCGTGAAATAGAGGTCGAAGATTCGCCCCTGAATTTCGGGCGGAATGCCCGGCCCGGTGTCTGTAATCCGCACGGCAATCTTTTTTTCCGATAGCGCGGAGAGCAAGGGCGAATTGTCCGGCGTCGCGCTTTTCTCCTCATTTTCGCCGGAGCGCGGGAACAGGTACGTCTCGATGGTCAACGTGCCATGCCCATTCATGGCCTGAATCGCGTTATGAATAATATTCGTCCACACTTGATTCAATTCGTTGACGTAACACGGAATTTTCGGCAGCGTCCCGTATTTTCGCACCACTTCGATGCCGTATTTCATCTGGCTCTGCAAAATCGTCATCGTCGTCTCGATGCCCTCATGAATATCGGCTTCTTCGACGCGCGCCTGATCAAGCCGGGAATAGAGCTTCAGCGCGTTCACGATTCTCGTGACGACCTGAATGCTCGTTTTTATATCGCGCGACGCGCTGATGACTTTATGGCATTTATCCAAAAAATCCAGCAGCGCGTCGGCATTATGCGCGGCGAGCAAATGCAGCAGCGCCTCATTCTGACTGTCATTCAAGCCGAAGCGGGCGATCTGCCGCGCGATTCTTCTGGCGTTCGGCATATCCAGCTTTGCCACAATCTGCTCAAGCTGCTTCGATTCTTCTCGAATGACTATCGTGCTTTTGCGCTGCTGCGTGACGGAATCAATAAATTCCGCCAACAGCACCAGCAGCGCCGCCAAATCGTCCTGCGAGAGGCGCAAGGCGGCCACCGCGCGGAAACTGTCGAGAATCGAGGCGAACACGCCCATGATATTTGAGGCGGCGGCGTTAATCGCCCCGGCGGGCGTGTTGATTTCATGGGCAACTCCGGCGACAAGCTGGCCGAGCGAGGCCATTTTTTCCGATTGCACCAACTGCGCCTGCGTGGTTTTTAATTTCGTAATCGTCTCTTCAAGCTCAAGATTTGATTGGTCTAACTGCTTGAATAATAAGGCGTTATCAAGCACGATAGAGGCTTCGCTCGCAAACACCTGCAAAATTTGCACGGTTTCGGGATGAAACGCATTTTCTCTCGCGCTGCCGATGCCGAGAATGCCGATAATCGCGTTCCGAATTTTGAGCGGAAACGCAAAAAATGTCGCCACGTGCTGCTCGTCTTTCTGGGGCGCGCGCGGCTTGTTATCATGCTCCGTTTCTTTTAAAATTGTCACCTGCACGTTTTCGAGCGTTTCTAAAGGCTGCTGCTCTTTATACACGTCCATCACGCGCTGCTTGACGCTTTGCAGAAACGAGCGGCTGACCGGCGGCGTCATAAATAAAAAATGATGATATTGCTTTTCTTCTTTGAGAAAAATCGAGGCGACTTGAAATTCGCACACGCGCGCCAATAAATTAAAAATCGAATGCGCGGTCGTGAAAAACGAGTGCATGTTGATCGCCAAATAGCTGAGTTCATTGACAATCGTGGCCTGAAAAAGCTGTTGGTCGAGAATGTGATTCACCTGTTCCAGCACCGAAATTTCCGTAATCGGCGGGCGAATTCCGGCGAAGGCGCGCAAGGCCGAAGGCTGTTTGGCGTCGGCGGATTTCTCGGTTCGACTGCGCTGCACGACGGATTCAATTTTGAGGAACAGGTCGTCTTCCGATTCGAAATCTTTGGTGATAAAATCGTCCGCGCCGGTCGAAAGCCCCCAGAATCGGTCTTTTTTCTGGCCTCTGGACGTTAAAATGATGATCGGAATCTTGCGCGTGGCCTCGTCGCTTTTTAACAGCCGACAGACTTGATAGCCGGTCATTTTCGGCATCTCAATATCCAATAGCACGAGATCCGGGCTGGTCAGGTAGGTTTGCGAAATCGCCTCGATCCCGTCCGACGCGGAAACAACCTCATGCCCCTGCGATTCCAGCAGAAACCGCATTACTTCCACAATCGTGGGGCTATCGTCAGCAATCAAAATCTTCATAACGTGTTTCCAACCTCACAATAAGCTTTCTATCGTCTCAATCAAACGAGATTGCTCGAAATTGCCTTTCGTGATGTAGGCGTTCGCGCCGACCTGCGCGCTGCGCGTTTTGTCGCGCTCGCGCTCCAGCGAGGTCATCAGCACAATCGGCGCGTCCGTATACGCCGGAAGTTCGCGCAGCCGCGTCGTCAGGGTGAATCCGTCCATGCGCGGCATCTCGACATCCGTAATCACGGCGTCGAACGTCGTCCGCATGGCGCGTTCAAGAGCCTCAACGCCGTCTCGCGCAATTTCCACGCGATAGCCATGCGCCTCCAAAATATGCTTTTCGATTTCGCTGGTATTCGCGGAATCTTCGACAACGAGAATGCGCGGCGCGTCCGAATTCGGCCTGTTGATACGCGACAGCGCGGCGGCTTGCTTGAACTGTCTGACGCGTTCAAGTGCTTTGGGAATATGCAGAATCAGCAGAATATCGTTCTGGCTCGAAATCGCCGCGCCCGCAATCGTGTTCGCGGCGGCGCGGATATGCGCGGGAAGCGGCTTCACGACGAGTTCCTGCTCATCAACAACGGCGTCAACCACCAACCCGACGCGGTTTCCCTGCACGCGGGCGATTAAGACGAAATATTGCTCGCGCGGCGCGGGCGGCGCGGCGCATTCCAGCGCCTCGCCCAAATCCACGAGGTAAATCAATTGATTGCGCAGGGAAATCGCCGGGTGGCCGGTCACGTCAAGGCATTCGGCGGCCGCGACCGCCAGCGTTTCCTCAATCGCGTCAATCGGCACGGCGAAACGCATGTCGCGCACGGCGATAATCAGGCTGCGCAGCGTCGTCAGCGTCACCGGCACGGTCAACACGCATGACGCGCCCTTGCCCGGAATGGACGAGAACGCGATCACGCCTTTCAACTGCTCGATGGCGGCCTTCACAATATCCATGCCGACGCCGCGCCCGGAAATGTCCGTAATCATGTCGCTGGTGCTTAATCGCGGCAAAAAAATGAGATTCAGCCTCTCGGCCTCGCTCATCGCGTTCGCGGCCTCTTCGGAAATCAGGCCGCGCTGAATGGCGCGGCGCGTCAATTTCTCAAGCTGCACGCCCCGGCCGTCATCGGTAATTTCAATCCGCACATGTCCGCCCTCATGCGACGCCTGAATCGTAATCAGGCCGCGTTCGGGCTTTCCGCAGGCGCGGCGCTCTTCCGGCGTTTCAATCCCATGATCCGCGCTGTTGCGGAGAATATGAATCAACGGGCCGTCTAACTGCTCGATAATTTTTTTGTCAAGCGCGGTGTCGTCGCCGACAACACGGAGATCAATCTGCTTCTGGAACGCGCGCGACATATCGCGCACGGCGCGCGGAAAGGCGTCGAAAATAACGGAAAGCGGCAGCATGCGCATGTGCAGCAGCTCTTGATACAATTCGGCAATGCTCATGTCACGGAACGCAAAATCATCGCTGTGCGCCCGCACCGCTTGCTCAATCCCTTTGAGCAAAGCGAGGCTCTGCTTGAGCGCGTTGGCGGCCGCGTCCGGCGCGCTCTCCGCGATTTGTGGCTGCTGAAACAGATGATGCAGGGCTTTCAAATGCGTTCGAGCGGCGCGCTGCACGTCTTTAAGCTGCTTCAGCGCATGCGCCGATTTTTTATGGCCGAGCGCGATTTCTCCAATCAAACGTACCGCCCGGTCTAATTTTTCGACGCTCACGCGGATGGTATCTTCGACCGGAGAAGCGGGCGCAGCGGCGGGCGTCTGCTCGCGTTCCCGCGCTTCGGCCTGCGGCAGGTTGGCCGCCGTTTCGACGAAATTCAGGCGATCACGCGTTTCCGCAGCCGCCGCTAAGGCATCGCAAATCGGCTGAATGTCAATGCGCTCCTCTTGTTCGAGCAGCACGGCCTGAACGCACTGGCTGAGCAGATCGTTGCTGCTGAACAGCAGGTCAATCACGGCGGGCGTGAGCGCGATTTTCTCATCTTGAACCGCAATCAGGACATCTTCGATGGCATGCGCCAAGTGGCCGATTTGCTGAAAATGCAGGATATTGGCCGACCCTTTCAAGGTGTGGACGATGCGCAGAATTTTTTTGAGCAAATCCGGCTGCTTAGGCGTTATTTCTAACTGCACCAACGCTTCATCGATGTTCTGAACAACCTCGTTCGCTTCTTGCGTAAACTTGCCGATAAATTTGGTGCGGTCAAATTTCATCTTTCCGTTCGACGCTCCTCCGCTATTTCCATCTAAATATTGAGACATCTGCCGCCATTTCAGGGCTGAAAATTTCCTGCGCGAAAAATGTTGACAGCCCAAACGCATCTCGTGTGTAGTGGGTTGCATCGTCGCTGTCAAGCCATTTTTGCAACAATTTAAGCCGTCTCGCCGCAAAGCGTCTGGCGGTTTCACGCGCTCACGAAAAAGGAAGGATGATATGAAAATACGACATGCTCACATTGCGGTCGTCATGTTTCTCAGCGTCATTCATGCGCTTTGCGCCGGATGCGAATTGAAGAAGACGCCTTCAGCGTCCGTTTCGACGGAGTTACTCGCCGCCGCGTGGAACGGGCGGAGCGAGTTAGCGGAATCGCTGCTTCAGCAGGGCGTTGACGTGAACTTCCGCGATCAATACGACGCCACGCCGCTTATTTACGCGGCCTATCGCAATCAGCCGGGCGTGATGGCCGCGCTGCTTAGTCATCAGGCGGATGTCGCCGCGCAAGACCAGTTTGGCATGACCGCCTTAATGCAAGCGGCGCGCTACAACGCCCCGCTCTGCGTCCGCCTGCTGCTGGACGCCAACGCCGACATCGAGGCGCGCGACAAGTCTCAGAACACGCCCTTGATTTTAGCGAGTTTCGGCGAAAATCCAATGATTATCGAACTGCTGTTAGCGCATGGCGCGAACATCAACGCGCAGAATAGCGCGGGGCTGACGCCTTTAATGATGGCGGCGCGGGAAGGCCACGCCGAGATCGTCCGTCAATTGGCGCTCGCTGGGGCGGATATTGATCTCAAAAGCACTGCTGGGAAAACGGCGTTGATGACTGCGCTGGAAAAAGGGGCGAGCGACATCGCGGAATTTTTGCGCATTTGGGGGGCTGCCGAGCCTTTTGCGTTCGGCTGGCGCGGCTGACAAAATTGATAATCCCCCCGCTTCTTCAAGAAACGGGGGTTTTCAGCCTGATTCGCGCTATTTTTGCGAGAACATTTCGATCTCGGGCTTGGGCATGTAATCTTCTTCTTCTAACAGCTCGACTAATTTGGCGTGATCTTTGCGCTGAATCACGAAATACGTGGGCGCGATCTGCGTCACGAGAAACTTCGCAATTTTCTTCGATTCTTGCAGTTCCTTCGCCAATGCTTCCGAATCGCAGCGCAGCATCAGCGCGTCAACAAAACTGATGCGGCCATACGTCGTCGTCCAATCGCTGATCGTCTCTCTCACATTGTCAGGAATCGGATGCGCGGTGTGCGTATCCAAAAACGTGACGATTTCCTCGACGGATTTTCCTTCCTGCAATGTGTGATAAATGGACTGGCGCGAAAGTTTATAGACGACTTCATCGTTAATGCGCACCAAATCGGCGATTTTCCCTAATTCCCAGCGAATAGACGGATCCAAATCTTTCGAGGCCACGACTTCGAAATTCGGTTTGATCGAAAAACGCTTTTCCACCTGCTTCGGGAACAGCGAAATATCATTCACGAGCAAGGCCGTGCCAACCGTGCTGATGCGAATGCCGAACGCGCCGTCGCGAGCGTCGGAATGCTGCGTTTCTTCAATGCCGCCGATATAGAGCAGCGCCTTGAGGAAATTGGGTTCGCGCGGCTTGGAGCTTTGCTTGAACCATTTATGTTCCGGCATCAGCTTGTTGAAAATGCGATCCACCGCCTGCGACGTGAGCCATTTGCCTTTGGGAACGAGCAGCAAAATTCGCAACAACAGTTGCGCTTCGGCGGAAGAACTCATGTACGCTTCCTGCCAGAACTGGAAGATTTCTTTCATTTTGAAGAAATCCGGCTGCTCCAGCCAGCGTTCAACGGCGTCCGTAATCCGCAGATAATTTCCGGCGATTTCCGTCAAGCCTTTGGCTTTGCAAAAGCGATAAATGAAATCGAAGCGCGGCGGATAATACCCTTCCTCATGCTCTTTTTCCGTGTCTTCCAAAGGAATTTCGGGCAGTTCAAACGAATCTAAAATGCGAAGCTGCGTCCGCTTGAAAATCACGAATTCCTGCGTTAATTTCACATTATCGCGTTTCAGAAACGCCAAAAACGTAAAAATATCGCGGATGATCGCTAATCCATCAAAACGCCTGCTGGTCGGTTGACTCTGGTAAAAATCCAAGCGGCCGAGCAGATCCTGCCCAATAATTTCCAACAAGGCTTCCGCCAGATCAAGCGGAATCGAGTAGGTGCTGAATTCCTCGCCTTCTTCATCGTATGTCGTGGAAATATACACGACGCCTCGCCCGATTAACGCATTCATCACGTCCGTCGGGTTAAATTCCTTGTCAGGAAAGATGCGTTGCAGTTCCGCATGATATTTTTCGACAGTCATGTCGGTTTCTTCCCTGAAAAAAAGCGTCATCATGACGCCTGCGGTCTGCATTTCAGATAATTCGTCGAATAATTTTTTTAAAAACCGCCGGTCTCGGAATTTTTGCGTCAGGACTTCGATTAATCGCGCTTTTGAGTAGAGATTACATTGAAGATTATTTTCTAATGTAATCGTCTGGGCGAGTTCTATCGGAATTTGCGAAAGATACTCCTGTAATTTGATATTCTGTCCTAAATTCAAATGGTCTCGAACAGAAGTCAGCGGTCAAAGAGAAGCGCCTGCCTGTTTTCTCGAACCGCTGGTTTCCCATTCTTGGTAAAGTGTATTGAGGTAAAGACGGTTAAGGCGAAACAGTCAGACGCCTTCCACATCGTCTGACTGTTTTTTTATTCGCCGCAACCTGCTGTTCGAACTGACACAACGGGCAATCGCAGATTCATGGTCAATGACAGACCGAATCAAGCCACGATTGCCCGTTTCTTGCGTTAATACCAGACTGTAATCCGACTGCCGGGATACAATGTCGTTCCCGCTTCAAAACCGTTCCACTGCCGCAATTGATTGACGCTTACGCCAAACGAGGAGGCGATCTTGCTTAATGAGTCGCCGCGTTTGACGCGATACGTCAGCATTCTTTTGCTGCTCTCTTTCGCGTGTTTACTTGCGACAACTGGCACAGGCACTTTCAATGCCTGTCCGATTTTCAGCTTGTTCGTTCGTTTCAGTTTGTTCTGCGATTTGAGAACGTCCACATCTACGTGATAGCGTTCCGCGATGCTGTATAATGTATCGCCTTTTTCAACTCTGTACGTCACGAATTGAGGCGTATTGGCGGTCGCAAGCACGACATGCGGCGATACTGGCACTTTCAGCTTTTGCCCAACTTGCAGCGATCTCGTGTTGCGAATGTGATTTGCTTTTTTGATGTCGTCCGCATCTACTTTGTATTTGCTCGCAATTGTCGAAAGGTTTTCTCCTCGCCGAATCCGGTGAATCAAGTACTCGGTTTTGGCTTTCTGCTTCTTTGAGGCTGACTCGGATTTTGAGGACGCCGATGCCGCTTTTGCCTGTTTTTCTTTGGCTGCCGCCTGTTTCGGCTGCTCGCGGTCTGCTTGAGCGACGACAACAATATCCTTCGTGTTTTTCGGAATGCGCAACGCATAGCGTCCCGTGTCCGATGGGATTGTTCCCTGCTTCAATTCCGGGTTCAGTTGGCGAAGCTCATCATACGTCACATCCAACTTCCCAGCAACTTGTTTCAAATCGCTTCCGCCTCTGACATCAATCATTTTCGTCGGAACAGAGGCCAATTGGATCGGAGGCAAGCCGTATTTTTCAGGAGATTTGGCTAAGAGAATCGCCGCTTTAATACGCGCGACATAGTGCTTCGCGCCATTGCCGAACGCCCGCGTTTCCGCCAATGCGCTTAAATCGCGGGTGCGGTGTCTGCCAATCGCGTTATGCACTTTATATTCCCCCATGTAATATCCCGCGAACGCGAGATCCCAATCTCCGAGCATATTATAAAGATCTTGCAGATATTTTGCGGCGGCTTCGGAGGATTTTTTCGGATCGCGCCGTTCATCCACCCACGAGTTGATCCGCAAGTCGTAATTTTTTCCAGTGCCCCGGACAAATTGCCATAAGCCGACGGCTCCGGCGGGAGAAACAGCGTCAACTTTGAAATTGCTTTCGATGAGAGGAATGCACGTTAATTCCGGCGGCAGGCGATGCGCTTTAAAAATCGGGAGCATCACCGGAAGATATTTTTCTGCCCGCTCCAGCCCTTTGCGATATTGCGAATGCGATTTGGAGAACTCCTTGACATATTTCGCCACCAACTCGTCAGACTCATCAATCACGATTTTCCCTAATGTCCCCTCGTTGGACGTGAAAATAGTGGTTGTTGAATCGTCCACTTCTTCCGCGTCGGCTTCAGAAGCAGACTCCGAGCGAGTTGACGACAAGAAGGCTTCCAATTCATCGCTGCTTTCCGCCTCTTCGCGGATTTCCTGCTGCGCAAGCCCTTGCCGATACTGCTCCTCGATTTCTAATTTATGGATTCGCTCAAATAATTTATCATACGAATCGCTTAACCGGTCATGCGTCGCATCATCAACATCCGCATTCAGCAGCAAGTTTAACGCAAGATCAAACTGCTGACGCGCCAACACCCAGCGATGATGTTTATAATGTTCGCACCCTTGCGCGTAAAATTCTTCTGCTTCTTCAAGAACGGCATCAATTTCTTCTGCGGCGTCATCACTCGCGTCAGCCCCGACGGCAAGCTTTTCCAACGACATGTCATCAGAACGATGCGATTGGCTGCATCCTGAAAGCAACACTCCCCCCAGCAGACATCCCAACAACAACACATTCAAGCAACGATCTATTTTCATGCAAATAACTCCCCCTTAGAAAAGGCCACGTTCCCCTCTCATGCCATGACAAGCGACTGCCCCTCTCGATTTATGTCGGATTATTCAATGGCAAACGTGCGAGAATTTTTGGCAGGAAAGACAGGTAATCCGTCATAATATTTTAGGAAAACGTCCCCCGTTTTTTCATCTGTTCTTCATACGTTTTCTGATACATAACATCCCATTCGCGGGAACCTTCAGTAATTTTGCGCTTATACGATTGGAGAATGCGGCGAACCTCTTGGTCAACCACCTCCTCAGCCTGCAACTCATTCAGCAAGACATTCGCAATCTCCATGCGCACGCTGTTTTTGTCAGTAAGCCAGGTCAAATTCTCTGAATCATCGAGGGCATTCACAATGAGATGCGACAAATGCATCACTTTATCCCGGCTCAATCTCATAAAATTAAATTCCGCTCCTTCACTAATTTTCGCTTCACCATTTGAAACATCTCATGATACTCAATATGCTGCTGCCGCATTTGTTGAGCATACCCCTCCAATAACGTTCGCACTTCGTCATCAAGATCGTCTTCCACTTTCAAATCCGCAAGAATCGCATTCGCAATGCTCGCGCACAAAAGCTTAGGATCCCCCGTCACCCGAAGACAACCTTTCTGCGCTAATTGGTGAAGCATTCGTTCGCTTAAAGATTCAATATAATCTCGCCGTAATTTCATACGTCTATGCGCTTTGCCATTTATGAAAAATGCGTAAAAAATCGCAAACTTCTACTCAAAATGCAGGATATCACAAAGAAGGGCGTAAAGTCAAGAAAAAAATCAATCGCGGTCTGGCGAGGAAAAATAAGACGGGAAAATTTGGACGGGAAAATTGGCAGGAAATCAGCCGAAAGACGTTCTTTCCGAGACATCACACAGCGCAGTCATTTTTCGAAAAATTTTTTTGCGGAAAGATGCCTGTCGCGCATCTTTCCGCAAGGTTGACAATGACCGCGCTCATATGCGCCGGATGGCGATGCATGACTCAGGCGGATTTTCGGCGAGATGCCGAAGATTTGGCGGTCACCGGCACGCGCAATGCGCCGCGTTTCGGGCGAAAGAGCAAGGGATTTTCCGCTTGAAATTTCTCCCAAATTTCCACGCATTGGTTGACATGACATGCGGAACGTATGCGCTGAACCGCATCGTCGCTTAAATGTTCGATCCAACCCGCCTGAACAAGCCGCGTAATATCCCGCATCGCCATTTTCAAGTCTTGCGCCGGCAGCCCCGCCGCTTGAATCACCGGCTGTCCGTATAATAAGCCTCGTTTCAAATCAGTCCAGTACATAATATCCTCCTCAAATGGTTGCATTGACCACAGACTTTTGAAGTCTTGAAGACTTCAAAAGTCTCGATAGCTGTTCAATACTAAACGTTATCTTTGATATTTTTAATATAGCAATAAAAGGCGAAAATATGCAAGAAAAATTTTTAATATTTTACAAATTTATTTTTAATATGGAAGAGACGCAGAAAAACTCTTCCTTTTTTGGGGAAATGTTCTTGACACCTCTCCCCGTCTGACTTCAAAGGTAAATCCATGAATGTCTATAAACGTATCTTCGCTTATACCAGACCATATCTCGGTCAACTGCTGATTTCGCTCGCCTGCTCGCTGATTGTCGGCGGCGCGACCGCCATATCCGCTAAAATCGTCCAAAATGTCGTGGATGATATTTTCATGAACAAAGACGAACAAATGCTGTTGTACATTCCGTTCGTGGTGTTAGGCTTAATCGCGGCGCAGGGCGCGGCATCGTTCGGGCAAGTCTATTACATCGAAGCGGTCGGGCAGCAAGTGGTGCTGCGCTTCCGGCAGGAATTATTCGCGCATCTGCAACGCCTCTCGCTCCGATTTTTCGCGCAGCACCCAACCGGCACGTTAGTGTCGCGCATCACGAATGACGTAAACCTGCTGCAAAACGCGGCGGCGAATATCGTCTCCGACGCGATTCGGCAAGGCGTCACGGCACTCGGCCTGCTCTTCGTCGTCTTTTACCAGCATTGGCGGCTGGCCTGCATCGCCTTGCTGATTCTGCCCGCCGCGATGGGCATCGTCACGTATTTCGGTCGCAAAATGCGGAAAAACAGCCACGCCCTGCAACTCAAAATGGCAGACATCAATCATCTGCTTTATGAGAAAATCTCGGGCATTCGGATTGTCAAAGCGTTCAGCGCGGAAGGCTTGGAAATCGAGCGATTCACCGGTGTCATCGCCGGATTTTTCGCCACCGCCATGCAGTCCGTGCGGATTCAAGCCGTCAATTCGTCGCTGTCGGAAGTGCTGGGCGGCATCGGCATCGCGGGCGTCATCTGGTACGGCGGCAACGAAGTCATCGCGGGCGTCACCACGCCCGGCACGTTTTTTTCCTTTATTACGGCCTTGCTCATGCTCTACGAGCCGCTCAAGCGCATCAGCAAGTACAATATCAAAATTCAGCAGGCGTTAGCGGCGGCGGATCGCGTGTTTGAAATATTAGACACGCCGCCGGATATCGCCGAAGTTGACAATCCGCTCACCTTGCCGCCGATTCGGGACGGCATCACCTATCAAAATGTCTCGTTTCAATATGACAATGAGCTGATTTTGCGGCAGATTTCATTTGCCGCTCGCGCTGGGCAAGTGACGGCGTTCGTCGGCTTGAGCGGCGCGGGCAAAACCACGCTGCTCAGCCTGCTGCCGCGCTTATACGACGCGACCGAAGGCACGATTGCGATTGACGGGACGGATATTCGACAAGTGACGTTCGCGTCGCTGCGGCGGCAAATCGGAATCGTGACACAAGAGGTGATTCTGTTTCACGACACCGTCGCCAACAACATCGCCTACGGCGTCAAAGATTACGCGCTCGCGGATGTCATGCGCGCCGCGCAAATCGCCAATGCGCATGAATTTATCGAAAAACTGCCGGACGGCTACCAGACGCTGATCGGCGAACGCGGCATGCGGCTTTCTGGCGGGCAGCGGCAGCGTTTAGCGATTGCGCGGGCGATTCTGAACAATCCGCCGATTATTATTCTCGACGAAGCCACCTCGTCCTTAGATTCGGAGTCGGAACGGCTCGTGCAAGAGGCGATTGCGAACCTGATGAAAGACCGCACGACGCTCGTGATTGCGCACCGCCTTTCGACGATTCAGAAGGCGGAGCAGATTATCGTGCTGGACGCCGGAAAAATTATCGAACGCGGCACGCATCAGGAATTGCTCGGCAAAAGCGGCGTCTATGCGCGGCTGTACGAGACGCAAATGCTGCGCGGAGAAAAGGAGCGCGGCGCATGACGACAGACGATCTTGCGCGGGAATTAGACGCGCATTTTCCAAAAACACCCGAACAGCAGGCGGAATGGCGGCTCGAAGTTTTTCCGGGCTGGGAGCGGCAATTTCCTTCGATGGTGGACGTCTGCGCGTGGCTGCGCCAACCGGCTGCGCTGATTCAGCGCAACAGTCGCGGCCTTGTCCTGCTGATGCGGCGCGGCGAAGATCGTTTCATCGCCAAACGCGCCTTGCGGCAAGAACGCCGACGCTGGACGCAACTCACCAGCCTCTACCGACGCGGCGAAGGATGCCGCACGCTACGCAACATGGCGCGGCTGCATCAGGCCGGTCTGCCCGTGCCTGAGCCGGTTTTCATTCTCGAAAAATTCCGCTTCGGCATGACGGTGGCGTCGTGGGGCGTGTACCGCTATGTTGAAGGCGCGACCTGCGCGTGCGAGCAGGCCGCCCAAATCGCGGCGACGCTCAAGCAGATGCATGCCACCGGATGGGTGCATCGAGATCCGCATGTCTGGAATTTCCTGATTCATCAGGGCAAGATCAGCATTCTCGATTGCGCGCAGGCGCGGTCAAGCCGTTCGCGCTACGCGCAGATGTATGATGTCGCGCTGCTGAACAAATGCTGTCCCGGCAGTTTCGCGTTCTACGGCGTCGCCGAATCGGATACGATCTATCGTCTTGCGCAAGCGCAGAACTGGCTGCTGGTTGTCTGGCGAAGCGTGAAACGCCGCGTGCGAGGCTGAAAAATCACAAATTTCATAAATGTTCACAGAAAAAACAGGCATGGAAACGCGCGCATTTCCGCTTGACAAAATGCTGTTGTTGTCACATTATATAAATTCAGGCGACATTTTTCCGCTATAATGATCCTCTTTTACTTGACGATAATATCACGTGATACTATCATCAAAAACATAAAACCATCACATGAACTTTCCAATCGAAGATCACATTGTGATAAATACATCATATTCGCCCCATTCCCGTAGAGACGCACGGCCGTGCGCCTCTACGGGATGATGATCTTTTGGCGCAAGACGTAATTCATTCAACAGCGATTTCAAAAATAATGCAACAGAGTCAATAGTCAGGGCGTTGAAGCAATACATCATGTTTCATGGGGATTTCACAATATTCCGTTCAAACGGAAAGGAGACATTATGAAAAAAATCCGAAAGAAACTGATAGAATCTGTTATTCTTGTTATTCTGTTTCTTTTTCCTTTGGATGTCATGGCTGCAAATGAAGATCAGCTTGAGCAGGCAATTGTCAAATGGGTCCAGGAGTTTCAGCCAAGCGCATTGACGCCGGAAGAACAGGCTGCCGAATTGAAATGGTTCAACGAAGTCTCCAAGCCGTTACGAGGGCTCAAACTCAAATCCGTCGCCGAAAAGATTGGCACGCATTATTGGGAAAGAGATGTGTTGGCCAAAGCGTTTGAGGACATCACCGGCATTCAGGTTGACCATGAGATTATCCATGAAGGCGATCTTATCCGCAGAATCACGGAGCAGATGATGACGGGGCGCACCATTCACCATGTTTACGTGAATGACGCGGACATGATAGGCACTCATCTGCGCCTAAACAGGGTGCTTGATCTCGGCGAATATATGCGGGAAGAGGGCAAATCCTACACCAACCCCCGTCTGGATCTTGACGATTTTTTCAATCTGGAATTCGGTCAGGATTACGACGGCAATCAGTTGCAGTTGCCGGATCAGCAGTTTCCGAGCCTGTACTGGTTTCGATATGATTGGTTTACTGATCCAGAGACGCAAAAGGCGTTCAAGGAACAATACGGTTATGAGCTTGGCGTTCCGGTCAATTGGGAAGCGTATGAAGATATTGCCAAATTTTTTACCGGCAGAAAAATGAAAAATCCGGACGGATCGGTCGTGACCGCGTATGGTCATCTTGATTATGGGAAACCCTCGCCTGATTTAGGATGGCGTTTTACGGATGCATGGCTCTCGATTGCTGGCGTAGGCGATCAAGGTTTGCCGAACGGCTTGCCCGTGGACGAATGGGGCATCCGGGTCGAAGAGAACATCCCGGTGGGGTCAATGGTTGAGCGGGGCGGAGCGCTGGACAGCCCGGCAGCGGTGTATGCGCTGACAACATACCTCGAATGGTTGAATAAATTCGCGCCGCCGGAAAGCAAAGAATGGGGCATGTATGACGGTCAGCCACAGGCCGCCAGAGGCGATATTGCGCAGATGATTTTTATGTACGCAAGCATGTTGTCAGGCGATGAGTTTCATAAACAGGGCAGCCCTGTGGTAGGCAGTGACGGCAAACCGGTTTGGCGAGTTGCTCCGACGCCGCATGGACGCTATTGGAATGAAGGCATGAAAGTCGGCTATCAGGATGCCGGCAGTTGGACGATACCCTGGAATGTGCGGGGCAAATATCGCGCTGCGGCCTGGCTATGGGCGCAATTCTGCGTCTCAAAAACCGTCAGCGTAAAAAAATTTCTGGTGGGAATGACGCCGGTTCGCAAATCAACGGTTTCCCATCCGTATGTGCTGGAAAATGCCTTTCGATGGGGCGGACTGGTGGAGTTTTATCATTCGCCTGAAGTGAAAAAGTGGACGGGCTCCGGCAAGAATGTCCCTCATTATCCCGCCCTTTCTGGTATCTGGTGGTCGTTTATTGCTCAAGCCGTCAAAGGTGAACTGACCCCGCAAGAGGCGATGACAGCCCTTGCCAAGGCGCAAGATGACGCCATGGCAACACTCCGGCTTGAGAAATACACACCCAAACTCAATCCCTTGCAAAGCCGGGAGTATTGGTTGAACCAGCCGGGGTCTCCAAAGCGGGAACAAGAGGCTCAGCAACCGAAAACCATCCCTTACGATGAACTCATTAAAAATTTCAAAAAATAAGGAGGACACAATGAGAAGACAAGGCACGCTCAGTATGATTGCTGTCGTCATCCTTCTTTTGTGTGCAGGGACAGCTTTCGCAGGCAGCGAAGGTCTTAATCTGAGTTGTTCGGAAGGAAACTGGTATCCTTTTTTATACTCAAAGGATCACCAAGCCGGAGGATTACTGTACGATATTGTCAGCAAGGCATTTGAAAGTCTCGGAATCCAAGCAAGCATCACACCGTTACCCATCAAGCGCGCCATTGTGTATGCCGAGGAAGGGGGAACGGACGGAGTGATTGTGGGATTCCGCCCCGAATGGGAGCATTTTCTGGAGTATCCGCCGGGAACAGAGCAGGAGATGGAATCCCCATGGCGTATCATGCAGGTGGATGATGTTGTTGTGAGTGTCGCCGAGGACAGCTATGAATTTGAAGGCGATTTGAAGACGCTCCCTCTTCCCGTCCGCGTTTTGAGAGAAGCCCCGATTATTGATGCCCTGAACAACGCGGGAAGGCGAATTGAAGAAGTCAATGAGGATATTCAGAACTTTCAGAAACTGCTCAGGGATAAGAATGGCGTGATTATTACGACAACGGTGGTTGCGGAAATGATGGATCGGGATCCGCGCTTTAAGGGCAAAATCAAGATTCACGCCACCCCTGTGGATTCAAGTTCGTATTATCTTGCGTTTTCAAAGAAATGCGCGCTCTCCCGTGAAGACAAAGAGCGAATTTGGAAAGAAATCGTTCGCTGGAGAGATGACTATATCTTTATGTTACAGGTGTTTTCACAGTATTGAGAACACTCGCTTGAAAATGACGCGCAACGCCGTCAACGAGGCTTGCCCTCACTGACGGCGTTTTGCGTCTCTGCGCGCTTCATGGAATCATTTTTCCGCAGACGGCGGGCAATTCAACGAGCAAGCATGATTTTTCTTCTCGTGACGCTGCTTTTTCTCTCGCTGCTTTTTGGCCTGAATCGGCATGTTGCCCGCACGGCCGACGCCTTCATTTATCAAACCGCGCCGCAAACGCCGCCAGCCTATGCCGCCCTGATTTTAGGGGCGAAAGTCCATGCGAACGGGCGGCTGTCGGATGTCCTGCAAGATCGCGTCGCCACAGGCTGGGAATTGTACCGGCGGGGAAAAGTCAAAAAACTCCTGCTGTCAGGCGATCACGGGCAGAAAGACTACGATGAAGTCAACGCGATGCGGAATGAGTTGCTGAAACGCGGCGTTCCGGCGCAGGATGTGTTCATGGATCACGCCGGATTCAATACGTATAGCAGCATGTATCGGGCGCGAGAGGTGTTTCAGGTTCAAGACGTGATTATCGTCACGCAGCGCTTTCATCTCGAACGCGCCGTGTATCTTGCCAGAGCGTTGGGCTTGAATGCCGTCGGCGTCGTCGCGGATCAACGAATTTATACGCAGACGGGGCGGCTGAAATGGGCGATTCGGGAACGCATCGCCCGCATGAAAGCCGTCGCCGACGTGCTGCTGCATGTCAAACCGAGATATTTAGGCCCGGCCATCCCAATCACCGGCGACGGCACGCAAACGGTAGGATAGTCGCCAAACGCGTCGTTTTTCACGGAAACGCCGCGTTGATAACCATGATGAATTCTATGAATAGATTGGTTTTTTTAGGCACCGGCACGTCGAGCGGCATTCCGACGCTTGGCTGCGATTGCCCGACCTGCCAATCCGACGACCCCCGCGACACGCGCTTTCGCACCAGCGCGTACATTGAGACGGAGCAGGGCGTCAAGCTGTTGATTGATGTCGGCACGGATTTTCGGATGCAAGCGTTGACGCACCGGATTCGCTGGATTGACGGCATTTTGATTACGCACAGCCACCACGACCACATCGGCGGATTAGATGAACTGCGGCAGATCAATTTCGCCATGCAGCGCCCGATTGACCTGTACGGAAACGCGCTGGCGCTTCAGGAAATCCGCGAGCGGTTCAGCTATATTTTCAAGAAAACGCAAGAGGGCGGCGGCAAACCGCAGGTCAATCTGCGAGAAGTTGACGCGCCGCAGGCGTTTTCGGTCAACGGACAGCGCATTCTTCCCTTGCGCGTGACGCACGGGAACATTCCGATTCTCGGCTTTCAAATCGGCAATCTCAGCTACATCACGGACGCGAGTTTCATTCCGCCGGAGACGTGCGAGCAGATTCGCCGCGCGCCGGTGCTTGTCCTGAACGCGCTGCATTTCATGCCGCATGAAACGCATTTCACGGTCGCGCAGGCGCTTGAGGTGATTGACCGCATTCAGCCCGGCGTCACGTACCTTGTTCACATGAGCCATCGCGTCAAACATGCGGAAGTCGAACCAACGCTGCCGCCGAACGTGTATCTCGCGCACGACAATCTTGCGATTGAATTTTAATCTGCGCTTTCGCCCAAGCAACATGCGCTTGAACAAGCGGATCCGCAAGATTGGATGCGTTTTCCAGCAGAGGCAGCAACGCCGGATCGTCGGAGTTGCCGATGGCGACCATCACATTTCGCAGAAACCCCGGCCGCGTCGCTCGCCAAATCGGGGAATCGTGAAACAGGCGACGAAAATCGGCGTCTGACAGCGCGGCCAGCCGACTGAGTTCCGCCTGCTGAAGCGGCTCGCGGGGAAGAAATTCGGGGAGGCCGGGCGCGGCGGCGGCTTGATTATACGGGCAGGCGTCTTGGCAGGCGTCGCAGCCGAACACGCGATTGTTCAGCGCCGCCCGCGCCGATTCCGGCAGAACGCCGCGATATTCAATCGTCAAATACGAGAGGCATCGGCGGGCATCCAGCACATGCGGCGCAACCAGCGCGCCCGTCGGACAGGCATCAAGGCAGCGCGCGCATGTCCCACATTGGTTGGAAAGTGGCTCGTCAGCCTCGAGTTCCACGTTCAACAAAATCTCGCCAAGAAAAAACCATGAGCCGTATGTGGGATTGATCAGGCCGCCATGCTTGCCGATCCAGCCTAATCCGGCGCGTTGGCCGCACAGCCGCTCCAAAATCGGCGCGGTATCCACGCAGACCTTCGCCGCAAGCGGAAACGGCGTTTCTTCCTGAATCAAGCGCAGCAGCAAAAACAGCTTGTCTTTGAGAATGCGGTGATAATCCGCGCCGCGCGCATATCGCGCAATCACGCCGACCGGCTCCGTCGGATTTTCCGTCGAGGCCGCACGCGAATGATACGACAAACCGCAGACGATGATTGAGCGCGCCAAAGGAAAGAGCAACCGAGGATCTTCGCGTTTCTCGACATTGCGGGCTAAATACGCCATGTCGCCCGCGCAGCCGCGCGCCAGCCATTCTCGCAGAACCGCCGCTTCCGGCTGGCGCGCTGCCGGGGCGATGCCGACAAGATGCCAGCCGATTTCCTTTGCTTTCGCTTTAATCCAAGCCGAATTCGTCATGATTTCCCACCAAAGTAATGACAAATTGTTTTGGTGTATTTTTCACGCCAAGCCCGCGAAGCTCGCAAAGGTGGTCACACATAGCCTTTGCGAGCTTCGCGGGCTTGGCGTGAATTCGAAAAACATTATTCATCATTACTAAGACGCAAGCATTGTTATTTCCGATTTGAACAGTTGTTTCCGTTAGAACGATGATGAGCCGACGAAAAGAGACTGTGTATTTATAATGGTAACGTATTGTAATATAAAACGTTCTGCTCTTTTGAACTTCGCTTCTTTTGCCGGGCATGAAATTTGTATTTCTTTTCAGCATCAACAGGTTGCGCGATGAGAGCATATCATCACGGGCGTTAATCGGTTGTTGTTGAACATCAGGAAACTCGGCGTTCCAAAAGCCGAGTTTCTTTGCATCATATATCACAGGAGGCTGCGCATGAAACGCTTCGCGCATCGGATGGTTATTGTCACGCTGACCGCAATCGGCACGGTCATTTTTTCGCAATATGGAGTCAGTTCGGTTGAAAAAACAGGCGCGGCGCACGCTGTTGAAACGCAGACTGGCGGCGAATGGCTTGAATTCGTCAATGGCGCGGTGATTGTCAGCGCCGCCGATTCTTCGCAAAATCGGCCGAGCGCGTTTCCCTATTTTTATCTCTCGAAAAACTGGGATGCCTGCGTTGAATTTACGCATGACGCGCCGCAAGGGAGAACCTGCACGACCGTGTTCGATAATCTGCTTAAAGACGCGGACACGTTCGTGACAAAAGACGCTGTTTAGCCTTGCGCCTCGAAATCGCCGAAATTCTCGATGGCGCTGATAATATTCGGGAGTTCCTGCTCGGTTTCGGTTTCGCCGATATGAATCAATTGGGGAATCTTTTCAATATCGAAAAAGTGGAACTCCCCCTTTAACTCTGGGTACACCATCACAATTTCATAATGATGCGCCATCGTATGCACGGAATGGTTGGCAATCATCAAATTATTTGCCGATAAACCGTATAAATGCAACAGCAGTTTCATCGGCGAATCAATGCGCGTGTACGTCGGCGTTTCAAACCCCATCGCAATCACCACATCCGCGCCGTAACGAATGGCAACATCAATCGGCAACGGATCGCTCACCCCGCCGTCAATCAATGTTTTCCCGTCAATGACTTTCGGCTGAAAAAAGCCCGGAATGGCAATGCTGGCGCGAATCGCTGCCGCAATGCTGCCTTGACTCAAAATGACGGTTTCGCCACTGAAAAAATCGGTTGCCACAAGTTCCAACGGAATCGTCGTCTCCGCAAAGGTTTTGCCTTGAAAATACTGCTGGAAAATCCGCTCGATGCGGTCGCCGCGAATGATGCCGAACATTTCGCTGCATCCGAAAATTTTCGAGAAAAATATCTTCAGAATGTCGAAATATTTGACATCCTGAAATTCCCGCTTTTGCCACATTTTCAGGACGAGATCCTGAATATGATCAGGGTGTTCGCCGACGGCGTACACTGCGCCGAACAGGCTTCCGCCGCTGCTGCCGACAATCACGTCCGGCACGATTCCTTCCCGGTGCAACACTTTCAACATGCCGATGCTGGCAAGGCATTTGATTCCGCCTGAGCCGATGACTAAAGCGATTCTGGGACGTTTCCGTTCTTCCGACATGCTCTCCTTTTTCGTGCGCAATGCGTTCGCGTTTTATTCAATACATCCATTCCATCTGACGCTTTGGAAACTGAAATGTTGCGGATGGCGGATTTTTTTTCGTCACGGTAGCCCGTATTTGTATTGACAGAAAACGTTATGGACATCGCTGTCAGACACCTTGAAGGTGTCTGACAACTTTCCTCGACCAAAACGTTCAATGAATGCTATTTTTCAATTTTCGAGTAGATTCGATAAAATTCGGTGTCTTTCTCCTTCACAAGCAGCCAAAGATGATTGACATTTTTCGCATCCGCCGTTGGATTCAAATAGGGATTCTCTCTCCCGCCATTCGCGTCTAAGGCCGCTTTCTGGTTGACTTTCGGAATGATCACGACATAGTCATCATGCGTTTCGAGCTTCCACAGCAGATTCTCATTATCGGTCGCGTTTGCGTTCAAATACGGTTTATCTTTCCCGCCGTTCGCGTCAAGCGCCGCGTTTAAGTTCACTTTCGGGAGAATCCGCACGTAATCCCCATTTTTGATAATCTTCCACAGCAGGTTATCATTTTGATCTAATTTGGCATTCAAATATGGATTGCCGCTGCCGCCGTTCGCATCAAGGGCGAATTTCGGCGCGGCCGCCGCCATCGCGGGCAGCAGCAACAAGACGGATACCATCAACAACGCTTTGGTTTTCAGATATTCGAACATCATGTTTTCCCATGCGGATAGCCTGCAAATTTCACTGCGCGTAAAATTCACGGCTATTTCATGGCTCCTTAAAATGAACAGGTCGGTTGTTACAGCGTGAATGCGACAAAACGGACGACCGTGACGCGGTTCTTCTTTCGCCCGCTCCTCAATTTTGTCAAGATCGCGCCGGGGAAATTTACAAAACATGTTGACCTGCGCGTCGCTGCATTTTTTTCTTGACTTTCAGAATGACGCCCATAACGTCATGAACAGTCATATCTGTGTTATGGCGACGCAATCAGACTCCTTCGCGGCGTCTGCTGCGTTCTCTCGGCAACGATCTCAACCTGTTGAACCTGAAGAGGAGGGAAGGACGATGGAACAGCATGATTATGAATCGTTCAAAACAATCTTATTAGAACAAAAGCGGCAACTCATTCTTCAGGCACATGAAACGGTTTCCCGCGAATCAGCGAATGATCAGGGGCAGATGCCCGATTATACGGATGTCGCCTCCATCGAATCTGACCGCACCTTTCATCTGCGCATTCGAGACCGCGAACGCAAATTGCTCCAGAAAATAGACCAAGCGCTGGAACGGATTGAGGAAGGAACGTTTGGCTTATGCGAACGATGCGGCAGCGACATCGGGGAAGGGCGGTTGAAGGCGCGCCCCGTGACGACGTTCTGCATTAACTGCAAGACCAAACTGGAAGAAGTGGAACACGAATAGCAGACGCCGCGGCGCTCAGCGTCGCGGCGATACGAACATGAATATTCCCAATTTTCTCACCTTCTCGCGCATCATCGCCATTCCGTTCTTTATTGTCGCGTTGGCGTACGGCTACATGGGAATCGCGCTGGCAATTTTCGTCGGCTGCGGCGTGACGGACGGCCTCGACGGTTTCATCGCCCGCACGTTTCACCAGCGCACCAAACTCGGCGCGTTTCTCGATCCGCTCGCGGATAAACTGCTGCTTACGTCCACGTTTCTCACGCTCACGCTTATTCCGCTGCCGAATACGATTCCGCTTTGGCTCGTGGTGACGGTCATCAGCCGCGACATCATCATTACGGTCGGGATTGCCGTGTTCTTCATGCTGGGCATTCATGTGACGATTGCGCCGACCATTATCGGCAAGCTCACCACGTTTTTGCAAGTCTCGCTGATTATTACCGTGCTGTTTCATAATTACATCAACGTGATTCGCCCGCATCTCATTCGCCCGTTTTGCTGGCTGACGTTCAGCGTGACGGTCATGTCCGGCTTAGGGTATTTTTCGCAGGGCTTGCGCCTGCTCAACAGCAATTCGGCGCAAATCGAACGGGACGGCAGCTTATGAAATTAGGGATTATTTCAGATACGCACGGCTATGTTCATCCGCAGATTGCCGCGCTGTTTGACGGCGTGGAGTACATTCTGCATGCCGGTGACGTGGATACGGAGGATGCGCTGCTTGAATTGCAGGCGATTGCGCCGGTGATCGCCGCGCGCGGAAATATGGACAGATTCGGGAGGCTCGCGTCCCACCGCGAGGTGGTGTTCAGCGCATTCGGCTCGCTCCGCGTCTGCATTGTGCACGATCTCGGCTCGCCGCATACGATCAAACCCGCGCTGATCAAGCCGCTGCGTCAATACGCGCCCGACGTGGTGATTTTCGGGCATACGCACATTCCATACCTTGACACGCATCACGAGACGCTGTTTCTGAATCCGGGCAGCGCCCGGCAAGGGCGGCAAGGTTCTCCCGCGAGCGTTGGCCTGCTGGAAATCGTCAACAATCTGCCGACCGGCCGGATTCTTCCTCTTGACACCTGAAACGGCGTCATTGTCGCGCCCGACGCCGATGCATCGCTTGACAGCCATCGCAGCCGTTCAAAATTTTTCACACGGCGCGCGCCGAACGGAAAAATTTCGCAAGTCGCTATCCTCTGAAATTTTGCAAAGTTATGCACAGGTGTGGATAAGTTTGTGGATAACTTATTTTTTGCATCTCTGTCAAAAAATTTGCCATGCCAATCGCGAAGGAACACTATGATGAAGACGCTTTGGGAAAATGTGCTGGAACAGTTAGCCGCTCGCATGAATCCATCGAGTTTCACGACCTGGTTTTCTCCGACGAAGCAGCTTGCATTTGAACAGAACGTGCTAACCGTTGGCGTTCCCGATCATTATTCAGCCAACTGGCTTGACGAGCATTACCGCGAGCCGATTGCGGACATTCTCCAGACGCTAACCGACATTGAAATTCAGGTCGTTTTTGTCATCGCCGCCCCAAGCGAGCCGGAAACGCTGCCGGCAGTTTCGCGCGTTGACGTCCGCGAAGAACACCGCCAATTCGGCGAAGAAGCGGAAAAGCCGACGGCGCCGCTTTTCGATGACGAAACCGGCCTCAATCCGAAATACACGTTTGCGACGTATGTTGTCGGCAGCAGCAATCAATTTGCGCATGCGGCGTCCCGCGCCGTCGCGGAACAGCCGTCCAAAGCCTACAATCCGCTCTTTATCTACGGCGGCGTCGGCTTGGGGAAAACGCATCTCATGCATGCCATCGGCCACGCGATTAAAGCGTCGAATCTGCCCGGCTTCCGCATGACGTATCTTTCATCCGAGCGTTTCATCAATGAATTAATCAACGCAATCCGCTACGATACTATGCAGGAATTCCGCAATAAATACCGGAATATTGATCTGTTGTTGATTGATGACATTCAATTCATCACCGGAAAAGAGCAGACGCAGGAAGAATTTTTCCACACCTTCAACGCCTTGTATAACGCGCAAAAGCAGATTGTGATTTCGAGCGATTGCCCGCCGAAAAAAATCCCCACGCTGGAAGAGCGCCTGCGTTCTCGCTTTGAATGGGGGCTGATTGCCGACATTCAGCCGCCGGATTTTGAAACGAAAGTGGCGATTCTGAAAAAGAAGGCCGAAATGGAACAGATTCAATTATCTACGGATGTCGCCATGTTTATCGCCAAAAAGATTCAATCCAATATCCGCGCCTTGGAAGGGTGCTTGACCAAAATTGCGGCCTATTCCAAGCTGTCTGGCAGCCAAATTACGCAGGAGACGGCGAAACGGGTCTTGGATGATATTTTGGATGCCAAAGAGGAGGAAACGGCCAAAAACATTACCGTTGAATTTATTCAAGAAATTGTGGCGAACCATTATCACATCAAATTGCAGGACATGACCTCCGCCGCCCGCCCGAGAAATGTCGCGTTTCCGCGCCAAGTCGCCATGTATTTCGCCCGCAAGCTGACTACGCTCTCGCTGCCGATTGTCGGCCAGCAGTTCGGCGGGAAAGATCATACGACGATCATGTACGCTTGCGAAAAAATCGAAAGCATGCTGCGCGAAGATCCCGCCTTTCAGCAAGAAATCGAGCGGCTTGAACGCACATTGAAATCGTAGCCGTCAGGCATCTTGAAGATGTTCGACGGTTTGCGTTCATGCGCGCCGCCGCAAGATTTCCCCAGCCGCGCAACGCTTGTGGATAATCTTGTGGAAAACTCCAAAAACCCTTATAAAAGCAGAGAAACCTCTGTGGATAAAAAAATCACGAGTCCCGCCCAGCCGCATCAATTTGCCAGCGTTCGATCTTGCTGAATACGACGATGTTCAGCACGGATCTGCCCCAAAAAGATCATCCGCGCAGATGCAATCATTTTGCGGACGCGCTTGTGCATATCTCGCTGAACAACCTGTGCATGCTGTGTTGAACGCGGTGCATATTTTTTGAACGATTTGCGCCAGCAAACAGGTTATTCAACAAAATGCACAACGCATTCACGCCGCGTTCACAGAAAAATTTCGCCGAATTCGCTTGACGCGCAAGGCGTTCAGTAGCTTGTCCACCCTATCCACAGCCCTTATTAATACTACGATCTCTTATCTATTTTATGATCTATTCTTTTCATAAAAGAAAAGTATTCGTTTGTTGAAAAAATAGTTGCTTGAAGAACGCAGGTATGATAATGAGTCCTGTTTAGTCAAAATGGTGGCACTCTCCTCTCACGCGCGTGAGAGGCGCTCCGAGAACCTCAACCTATCGGGAAGGAAAGACGTATGCAACTCAGAATAGAAAAACATAACTTGCTCGATGGCGTTCAGCGCGTCCAGAACGTCGTGGATAAAAAAAATACCATTCCGGTGCTTTCAAATATTTTAGTCGAACCGTCGGCGCAGAATAACACGGTCAAACTCGTCGCGACAAATTTAGAAGTCGGCATGTCAACCAATTTGCCCGTCAGCGAGACGACGGAAGGAAGCATCACGGTTCCGGCGCAGAAACTTTTTGAAATTCTCCGAGAACTGCCGGAAGCGACGGTCACGCTGACGGTTGATGAGAAAAATTGGATCACCATCGAATGCTTGAAGGCGAGTTTTAAAATCGCGGGGCTGCCGAAAGCCGATTTCCCTGAACTCCCGACGCTTCCGTCGCAGGATATTGTCATGCTGCCGCAGTCGGTGCTGCGCGAAATGATTGCGAAAACCTCGTTCGCCGTGTCGCATGACGAATCCCGCTACGCGCTGACCGGCGTGCTGTTTTCGATCAATAATCAGGAGCTTTCGATGGTCGCGACCGACGGCCACCGGCTCGCCGTGATTAAACGGTCGTACCAGCTTGAATTGAGCGGCGAAGAGGCGAAAGAGGTCATCATTCCGCTTAAAGCGATCACGGAAGTCAAAAAATTGTGCGAAGGCGACGGCGGCAGCATGT
>CAZCGG010000016.1:0-41172 GCA_964498135.1 uncultured Candidatus Moduliflexus sp. | reverse complement strand
CGAAGATTTTCCCCCTCCCCTGATTTGAGGGGAGGGCCGGGGTGGGGTGCGTAAGTCCTACAGATGTCATTTTTTCAAACGATTGCGCATGATATGAATTAACTTATTGCTTGAACAGGCGTCTTTTCAAGAAACACCTTTCCGTGAATATCTCGCAATAATTTGGCAAGGAGCAAAAATTTATGGAACACGCGGCAGCTCAACCGAAAAAGACAAGCTTTTCCATCAAAATACGCCTGATTCTGAGCGCGATTGTTTTGTTAATGCTTGCGCTTGGCTTTAACGCCATGCTCAGCCTGAATTCGCTCGAAAAATTATACGTGGAGTCTATGGCGTCGCAATACAGCGCGATTGGCAAAGATTTGCAGCGTAACCTCGAAAAATCGTTAAAATTCGGCAAAAGCCTTGAAAAATTTATCGGCATCGAAAATATTCTCATTGACGCCAAACAGCACATTCTCCATTCGATGAGCGAAGAATTTGGGGCAGAAAACTTTTTTACCTCGATTTCCGGGGATATTTCCGTTTCAATTGCCTTGCCGGATGGAAAAATTTTGTACAGCACGAATCAAGAATTAGTCAACTCGGTTCTGCCTGAAGAGGCGCGTCAGAATTATACGGCAATTGACACCAATGCCGGGACATATTTTGAATATCACGCGACGTATATCGTTCCGCTTCCGATTCGTGACGGCAAGAAAACGTGGGTTGGCAGCGGCATCATCACGTTCAGCGAACGTCAAATCAAATCGCTGCTTGCGGCGGTTCAGCAGAAGAGCATTCGGCGGATTGTCGAAAATCTTGCGGCGAGCGTTCTCCTGTTGCTTCTTCTTTTCAGGTGTTTTACAGCGCGCGCGCTCGAACACGGAACATTTCCAAAACAGAAAATTTCCGCGATTATGCTGTTTGTCATAGGGACAGCCCAGCTTGTCTTTTCCGCTACGAATACCAACGATTTTCGAATCTATTATCTCGATATCAACCGCGCCAAAATTCGAACCATGACGACGCTGCTGAAAGAGGACATCGAATTTTATTTCACGAAAGGAATTAAGATTAATAAATTAATGAAAATGGAGGCGTCGTTAGGGGAAATTATTGCGTCGCTGCCGGAACTCGATCATATCGTGATTTTAGATCAACAGGATACCCCGTTGTACATGGCAAACAAAGAACGCGCGGCGAATATGCAGACGTTATCTGGAGCAGAGGCCGAGCAACTGCGCCAAACGCTTTCGCTTGAAATCAATCCAGAATATAGCGTTCGTTTGGAATTGATGAGCCAGAATAACGTTGAAGGATTCATCTCTGCGAATGCGTCAAAAGAAGGGTATATTTCTACAAATCTTTCCAGAGAAGTCATTCGGGCGAAATTGTTCGACATTGCCCTTGATTCCGCGACGATTCTCGTGATTTCGATGCTCTTTTTAGGGGAATTGTTAATTATGATCTTCCAAGTGATTGAAGAGCCAGTCGCAGCCGAGCAGCGCCGGATTCATTATAACGCGATACGTCCAGCAGCGTTTTTATTTTTGTTTGGAATGGATAGCTGTATTTCTTTCGTGCCACTCCATATAGAAAGATTGTATGAACCGCTTTTTGGGCTATCCAAAGATATTGTGATGGGATTGCCAATTTCTATTGAGATGCTTTTTGCGGGGATTGCGACAGCGATTGCTGGCGTCTGGGTTGATCGACGGAAATGGCACGAACCGTTTTTGACCGGTCTTTTCTTAGCGGGATTGGGAAATATCTATTCATGGTTTGCGCCTGATGCGTTGCAATTCATTATCTCACGAGGGCTGACCGGTTTCGGCTATGGCTTGGCTTTAATCGCAACGCAGGGCTTTGTCATTTCTCATGCCGATGAAGCCAATAAAGCGCAAGGGCTAGCATACCTATTAGCTGGTATTTTCGCAGGAAGTATTTGTGGCGGTTCCGTTGGAGCGATGTTGGCAGATCGCATGGGGTATCCACCAGTATTTTTATTTGGTGCAATGCTACTTCTGTTGACTTTTGTATATACTATGCTTTTCATGAGGCAATCGTTTAAAGCTCAGAAATATCATATTGCTGAACAAAAGCATTCTGAAGGGCTTTCATTTAGAGCGTTGTTTCATTTTTTAGCAAACCGATACATTTTTAGCCTGATAATGTTTGCGATTATTCCCAGCGCTATCGCAGTAGTTGGCTTTATCAATTACTTTTATCCAATTTATCTGAACCGACTTGGGGAATCACAGTCGAATATCGGACGAATTTACATGATTTTCGGATTATGTCTTATTTATGTTGCTCCGTTAATTAGTAAGTATATAGATTCTTCCGAAAATAAAAAAATCTATCTTTTAGTCAATGGGCTGTTAGGTAGCACGGCGTTTATGATTTTTTATTTATGGGGGGGAATTTTCGCTACAATGCTTGCCATTTTGTTGTTAGGGCTATCGCTCAGTTTTGATGCTTCTCGTGCATACGCTCTGAAATTAAAGGTGACTCAGGACTTAGGGGCTGGTAAGGCTATGGGAATCTTTTATTCGGCTGGGAAGCTCGGTCAGGTTATTGGACCAGTGATATTCGGCGTTATCATGCTTGCGCAAGATATGATGCGAATGTTAGTCTATTTTGGGGTGGCATATTTATTGATCACCTTCATATTCATGGTCTTCTCAAAGACTGATCGTAAAATCGAGGTATCCAATTTTTCCCAAGAATGATCCTTTTATCGCTTAATTGCGAATGATACCCATATTGGATAAAGAAACAGAACATTATAATAAATTTGTAATCATCTACAGGGAGCTTTTATGCGTTTTAAAGAGTTTCAAATGAAAGATTTAAATAATCTGAAAAGTATATTTCAGAATAAAGAAGTTATGAAATATGCATTAGATAATATTTATTCAGACGATGAAATAGTTAAATATATGGAGAAAATTCAGGACAATAATCTGAGACGTGATGATAGAAAGTTCTATGAATATCAGGTCTTTATTCAAGAAGTATTTATTGGATTTGCCAATATTGAGGTTATCAGAAAAATACGTATTGGTGGTATTGCTGAAATAGGATATTTTTTATTACCAGAGTATTGGCAGAAAGGTTATGGAACTACTATCTGCAAAGAGCTTATTAGAATATGTTTTGAAGACTTGAATTTTCATAAAGCAATTGCTACATGCAATGAAAATAATATTGGGTCATGGAAAGTGATGGAAAAATCAGGGATGAAAAGAGAGGGGAGATTTATAAATCATCGTTATAAACATGGACAATTCGTGAATGAATTACAGTATGGAATCTTGAATCCAAAATATTTAGAGTCTATTTCTTAATTATGACTAACAAACATCTTGCACACCTCAAAAGTCTTAAAGACTTTTGAGGTGCTAGCGTTCAAACAAGGATTAGTTGGAAGATTCGATTTCCTGATAAATTTCGTCCGCTGCGCCTAACACATCCACTGGCGGATCATAGCCGATAATCTCAGCTGTTTTCAAATTGATTGCGATTTTCGGCGGATCTTCGAAAAGCTGATCAATCTGGCGAGGTTTGGCTCCATTAAAAATCTTTGCGATCACCTCTGCCTGAAATCGTCCGATGTATTTGAATTCCGCTTGCGCAATGCTCAATAAAAATCCCGCTTTCACTTCTTCCGAACTGGCTTGAGAAAAGGTTGGAATGCGTTTTTCGTTCGTAATTTTAACCAACTCCGGCAGACTGTCTTTATTAACGCCGTTTTGGATGGTCACATAGATGGCATCTACCGTATCACACAGTTCGCGAAAACATTGCTTAACACTTTCTTCCGAAACCGCTACATCAGGGACCTCATCTTTCGTATAACAACTGATGACTTCAAAACCACGCTCTTCAGCGATTTTTTGAATTTTGTCCAATGCTGCAAATTTTCGTCCATTATCGGAATCTTCATACGCGACGCCTAACTTTTGAAAGCCGATAATATCATGGAAAATTTGAATTTGCCTTTCATAACGGTTCGGATCAATCCTGGCAAAGACATGATCATATCCAGAATCTTCGATACTTTTAATAATGCCGCTCCCAAGCGGATCCGAGGATGAAATCACCATGATGGGAGTGTGGTGCATATCATTCGCAAGACTTTTTCCCGCAGCCGTTCCGCCTGCTATCATAAGATCGATATCGTGCTTAGTATTCAATCGGTCAATAATTTTTCCCACCATTGTTTTAGTTATATTATCGTCCCAATTGGCGCTATAATGGGCATCTGCGACAAATTCGATATATTGGCTTTTCACATTCTTAGCTAACCAATCCCAAAGCACTTTTGTCTGTTCATCTGGTTGCGCGGGGATGGTGACAGCCTCAATCCATCCTAACTCGATCAATCCTTTAATTGTCGCAATAAGATCTAATGGATAATTGGTATATGGCCCGCCCTCATAATATCCGATTCGCCATTTTTGACCGTTGTTCAAATTCGGCTGGAGGCTAAAATTTCCTTTATCTGCAGCGAACACACTGCCATTCAGCAGAAAGAGGCACACACACACCAACAGCCCAATTTTTTTGAATGCATTCATAAATATTCCTCCTCTCCGTTTAAAACACCATATTATACGAGCCCCCACAATCATACGAACCTTTGTGATAAATACAATATTCGCCACAAAATTATTCCCGTCAAGCATTTTTTCTCGCCAATATAGAACTTATTTTTCCGCATCCCATTTAAAAACCCCTTCATAAAGAGTCAAGGGACGCCCAGAGAGCACCCAATCTTTTCCGATCTCTTTGACAAAGACCTCAGAGGTCGGATCATACAAGCGGCTGCGATACGGCCACACGATAACCTCTGACGGAGAACAAAGATTCAAGCGACTAGCGACGAAGGCGACCGCAACCGAACCCGTTCCACAGGAAAGCGTTTCGCGATAGATTCCTCGTTCGAAACAGCGATACTCCAACGTCCCTGTTGATTCGACGATTCGAACAAAATCCACGTTTAATCCAACAGGAAACATTTCGGCATAATGCCGATTAATATACGTGCCAATATAATGCACTAACCACGAACCAGGCACTGTTTCACAATGGGAATAATTCAGAGAAGGGGGGGGAAAAACAGCATCAAAAAACAATTTTGTCGATATCTCCTGCTGAGAAAATTCGAGGTCAGGAAAGATCACGAAATGCGGTTCTCCTGTAAAAACAAGATGCCCAGAAAGGGATAGCCTTCTGCTGTTGTGCAACGGCGAGGGGGGGTGAGCGGATAAATCAATGGTGATATTGTTCAGAAGATCGAAATCACGGGTAGAAACGATTTCTATGGAAGACCCCAGCATTCCCGACTTTGATGTGAGGCGCGTCGGCTCTCCTAAGCTTGTCCAACTGATCGCGGAAGGTGATGAATTCGTTCCAATATGAACGACCTTGGGGGTTTTAGTTGGGATTTCGGTAATGATCCGAACCGATTCGCGCCCAGCGGTTTGATAGAGATGTTGAGCAATACAGAGCAGCCCGTTGCCACAGCTAAAAGCTTCCTCTCCTGTCGGTTCGAACATGCGAAAAATGTAATCAGCTTGATGAAAATCGGGGATTTCTTCCCAGTAATGGCGAGCCTGTTGAATGTCTGCTAAAACATTTGGAAGGCACGGCTGCACTACGAGGAAATTATCGGCGCCGATGCCATAATATGGATTGGTGGCGAGAAACGCAAAGTCTGATTTTTCAGATTCCGTTAAGATGCATTGAGATAATTCATTCACAATCACAAAATTATTTCCCAGCATTGTCATTTTAGTAAAAGGAATCTGTTTCATGCTCAGCTTGTTCTGGGGCTTATTCCTCACTCATGTTACGCAGTTCGCAGTTTTTTCACGCCGAAGGCGTGACATGTTTGTAGCAAGACGATGCCAGCAGAGCGAATGAACGCCGACGGCGTGGCATATTGTTTCCGCCGGCCGCAGCCTGTCACGCCGTCGGCGTTCGATGGGCATGGCCGCGTCCCATGTTCTCCACTCATCACACCCCTTCGGGGTTGAAAAACTTCCGACTGCGTAACATGAGTTCCTCAGGCCTTTTTTCTATTCATAGGACTTACGCACCCCACCCCAGCCCTCCCCTCAATCAGGCGAGGGAGACAACAGAAAAAATAGTTCCCCTCCCCTGTTTGAGGGGAGGGGTGGGTGGGGTCTGCGTAAGTCCTGATTTATTTTGATTGTAGCACATCACGCATCTCGTTTCATGAGCGCATGAAGGGAAATGAGTTCATACACAATGTTTCCGGCTAACGAGGCGGTGATATATGACGGGTCGCATGCCGGAAGCACTTCCACCACGTCGCCGCCGACAATCTGCAAGCCTCGCAAGCCTCTAACCAATGCTAACGCTTCCCAACTCGTCAAGCCTCCGACCTCAAGAGTCCCTGTCCCTGGCGCAAAGGCTGGATCAATCACGTCAATATCAAAACTGACAAATGTTTTTATTGCGCCGACGCGATCTTGAATCTGTTGGATGATGGCAGAAATCCCTTGCTCACGAATTGAATTCATCGTGATGACCTGAAACCCTAAAGAAAAAGCATCTTCATATTCTGCGTGTGATGATGATGAACCATGCATGCCAACTTGAATGGAGTGAGCGACGTTCAATAAATTTTCTTCTATCGCTCTGCGAAATGGTGTGCCGTGATTATAAGGCTGTCCTAAAAAATCCATCGTCGTATCATTATGCGCATCAATATGCACCAATGCCACTGGACCGTGATGTTTGGCAATCGCCCGCAATTCGCCTAACGTGATGCTATGATCCCCGCCTAGCACGAACGGCACAAGTCCCGCCTCGAGTAGAGGTGTCATGTCCTGCTCAATTCTCGCATAGGTTTCCTCAAAATAGCCTGGCACAACGGCCACATCGCCATAATCAATGCCCCCGCAATAGTCGAAAATTGAAATATCCAACGCTGGATTATAATCGCGCAACAAAACGGACATGCTGCGAATGGCTTCTGGAGCGTGACGTTGTCCTGTTCGGAACGACGCGCCAGAATCAAATGGCACGCCGACAATTGCGAAATCAGCCCCTTCAAAAGTTCTGCTTTGAGGAAGGCGCATAAACGTTTTGATTCCGACGAATCTTGGAGATTGGCTCAATGTCACTGGCCTGAATTGATTGTTTTGCATATTCGTTCCCTTTATGCCGTTGTTATTTCATCGGAAGCAGCAGCCTCTTCAGGCAATAACGCGTCTACTTCGAAGGATTCAACCGGCGTCTCTTTTCCGACGATCCGGTCAAATTCTTCCCGCTCAATCACCTCTTTTTCCAGCAGCACCGCCGCTAACGCGTTCAATAAGTCGAGATGATCCTGAAGAATGCCTCGCACTCTGACATACGTCTCGTCAATAATCCGCTTGACTTCCACGTCTATTTGATACGCCGTTTGATCGCTGTGCAACGAATCGCCATAGCCGTAGCCGTCTTCGAAGTACCCTGACGCATAGCTGCTCTCGAACGTGACGAGGCCGAGCGTCTCGCTCATGCCATATTCTTTGACCATCAGGCGGGCGGTGTCGCTGGCGCGCATCAAATCGTCGCGCGCGCCGTTCGTCGTCTCGTTGAAAATCAACTCTTCCGCAACGCGCCCGCCCAGCATGCTGCCGATGCGGTCGAGCAGTTCCGATTTCGTCATGACGTAGCGTTCTTCGGTCGGCAGAAACATCGTGATGCCGAGCGCGAACCCGCGCGGAATAATCGAGACTTTATGCACCGGCGTGGCATTTGGCAGGAACGTCGCGGCCAGCGCGTGTCCGGCTTCATGGTACGCGGTAATCTCTTTTTCCTTTTTCGTCATGACGCGGCTTTTCTTCTCTAAGCCGGCGACCACGCGGTCAATCGCTTCTTCCAGATCGCCCATTTCGACGGCCTGCTTATCGCGCCGCGCCGCCAACAACGCCGCCTCGTTGATGATATTCGCCAAATCCGCGCCGACAAAGCCGGGCGTCCGGGCGGCAATCACTTTCATATCCACGTTCTCGGCAAATTTTACTTGCTTGGCATGAACGGTCAGAATTTGCTCCCGCCCCTGAATATCAGGCCGATCCACGAAAATCTGCCGGTCGAAGCGGCCGGGGCGCAGCAACGCCTGATCCAAAATTTCAGGGCGGTTCGTCGCGGCCATGATAATCACGCCATGCCGACTGTCGAACCCGTCCATTTCGACTAATAATTGGTTCAACGTCTGCTCGCGTTCGTCATGCCCGCCCATCGAGGCGATGCTGCGCGATTTGCCGAGTGCGTCGAGTTCATCAATAAAGATGATGCACGGGGCTTTGTCTTCGGCTTGATTGAACAGATCGCGCACGCGCGACGCGCCGACGCCGACAAACAGTTCCACGAAGGCCGAGCCGCTGATGCTGAGAAACGGGACGCCCGCTTCTCCGGCGACGGCTTTCGCCAAGAGCGTTTTGCCCGTGCCGGGAGGCCCGACGACCAACACGCCTTTCGGAATTTTGCCGCCGAGGCTGGTGAACTTTTCCGGCTTTTTGAGAAATTCGATCACCTCCATTAATTCTTGTTTGGCCTCGTCAATTCCGGCCACATCGCCGAACGTGATTTTGATTTCGTCTTCTTCGTAAAATTTCGCCCGGCTTTTGCCGAACGCCATGACGCTGCTGCCGGGACCGATCCAGCGAAACAGCAGAATCAAAATCAACATGCCGATCACGAGAATCAGCCCCCATGTCACGACATCCGAAATCCAGCGATGCCCGCCTTTGCCCGAATATTCAATGCCGTTCGCTTCCAACTCCGCCACTAACCGCGCGTCCTCGATTCGGAGCGTCGTAAACGTCATCGGCTCTTTTTTCGCGTTGCGCTGCGTCAATTCCCCCGTAATGGACGTGTCGCCGATAAACACGCGCTCGATTTTTCCTTGACGGAGATTCGCTTTAAAGTCGCTGTACAGCATGGTTTCATCTGGCAGCGTCCAAAAATGATACCCGATAACTCCACCGACTGACAGCAAAAGAATGACCCAGAGATACGCAAACGAAGTTTCTTTCGGTTTTTTAGGAACGTCGTTCTGCTCTTTTTTTTCGTCGTGTTCATTTCCCATAATGCAATTCGTTCTTTCGTAAAAATGGCGTTTTGCCTGTATTTAGGTTGAAGTGCCTTGTTCAAACATGAAAAAATTTTTCAAGAAGCTGACATTCGGCATCTGTAAAATTCACCGGAATTTACTTTAATCAACGCAGGGCGTTTCGTCAAGCGAAAAATGTGAAACCGCGCCAGCGTTTCCGGTTATTTGAAAGATGGCGTGCTTTTCACGCTGCTGACGGAATATTGCGCGGCAGCAGCACCGTGAAGCGCGTCCCTTTTTCGACGTCGCTTTCTAACTCAATCGCGCCGTGATGCGCCTCGATAATCCGATGCACGATGGACATGCCCAACCCGACGCCTTTTTCTTTCGTCGTGAAAAATGGCTCGAAGACGCGCTGCTGCTGTTCCGGCGTCATGCCGCAGCCGGTATCTTGAAGCATCACGGCGACATGCGATTCATTGGCGGAAGCCGTCGTAATCGTCAGCGTCCCGCCTGACCGCATCGCTTCGAGGCTGTTCTGCACCAAATTCAGCATCACCTGCCGCAGCCGGATGCCGTCGGCCTGAATCTCGCCGATGTCGCCGTACTCCGTTTGCACCGTGATGCGGGCGTCTTGAATCCGCTCTTTCAAATTGAACAGCACGCCGACAAGCACGCCGTTCAGGTCGGTCGCGGAGAACTCGAACCGCATGTCCCGCGCATATTCCAGCAAATCTTTGACAATGGTTTCCACCGACAGAATTTCTTGATTGATGTGCTGCATATTCATGGCGAACGTGTTCATGAATTCCTCGCGGTTCGACGCCTCTGCCATTTCATGCCGCAGCAGTTCCAAGCCCATCTTAATTCCTTGAATCGGGTTGCGGAGTTCATGTGCGATCCGCGACGCTAACCGCCCGATTGACGCCATTTTCTCGGCCTGAATGACCTGTTCCTGCGCCTCTTGCAATTGGCGATACGATTGCTCCAATTCCTCATGCTTGCGCTGCAAATCTTCGAGCAGTTGCAGGTTGCGCCGCTTGAGTTCATAGCTTTCGATGGCGCGTTTCAGCGTGACGTACAATTCCTGCTCGTCCCAGGGTTTCGTGATGTAGCGATACACGCGGCCGGTGTTGATGGCGTCAATCAGGGCTTGCACGTCGGTAAAGCCGGTCAAAATCATGCGAATGGATTCCGGCGAAATCTGGATGCTTTGGTCGAGAAATTCGATGCCGGTCATTTCCGGCATGCGCTGGTCTGTGATGATAATCGGAATCGGCGCGTGTTCTTGCAAAATGCGCAGCCCCTCTTCGCCCGATTCCGCGAGCAGAATGTCATATTCTTTCCGAAATAAGCGCTTGAACGTGCGCAGATTTTCGGCGTCGTCGTCAATATACAAAATTTTATGCGTTGTCATGATGCGAGTGTTGACAGATTGCGAGGAATCCTGATGATGAACTCCGTCCCCTCGCCAACCTTGCTGTTCACGGTGATGTCGCCGTGATGTTTTTCAATAATGCCGTAGGAAATGGACAACCCCAAGCCCGTCCCTTCGCCTACGTCTTTCGTGGTAAAAAATGGATCGAAAATTTTCGGCAGCGCGTCTTCGGGAATGCCCTTGCCGTCGTCGCGGATCGAAATCACGACCTGCTCGCCGTCAAGGCGCGTCGTAATCCAGACGTTTCCCTTCTCGGCAATCGCCTGCCCCGCGTTCGCCAGCATGTTCATAAAGACCTGATTCAACTGCCCTGCGTAGCAATCCACCGGCGGCAAGTCGCCATAATTTTTCGAAACCGTGATGCGGCCTTCGTAAATATGGCCTAACAGATTGAGCGTCGTGTCGAGGCTCTGATGCAGATCAATCGTCTTCAATTCGGCCTCGTCCAGCCGCGAGAAATTGCGCAGATCCTGCACGATCCGTTTGATGCGTATCGCGCCGCTTTCGACATCCCGAATCAGCACGTCCAGATCGTCAATCAAAAAATCGAATTCAATCTCGCGCTTGATTTGCAGAATCGCTTCGCGCAGCGCTTCGTCGGCGTGAACATGCTCGTCATAGCGGGCGATCAGCGTTTTCACGTCGCGGATATAATTTTTCAACGGCGTGATGTTCGCGGAAATGAAATTGACCGGATTATTGATTTCATGGGCGATTCCGGCGACAAGCTGGCCGAGCGACGCCATTTTTTCCGAATGCACGAGTTGATCTTGCATCCGCTTCATCGTCTCGATCAATTCGGTCAAGCGGGCGTTTTTCTCTTCGATTTCCTGCGTCCGGTCATGCACGCGCTGCTCAAGCGTCTGCGCCGCCAATTCCAAATCTTTCCGCGACGAATTCAGATCGAGCATCATGTGGTTCAAGGATTGCGCCAATTCACCGATTTCGCGAGGGAAATCCACCTCGACTTCCTGTGTCAGATCGCCGCGCGCAATCCGATATGTTCCGGCCACCAGCCGCTCAATCGGGCGATTAATCAGTTCCACGAGCAAGCGCGATGCGACGAGCGCCACGCCAAGCACGACAATCGCCAGCCGGATGACCTGTTTCTGAATCTCTGCCAGCGATTCCGTCACGCGGTTGAACGAGACGCCGATGACCGCCATGCCCTGCGTTTCGCGCTGTTCCGGCTCAAGGGGCTGATGGGCGGCGGCGGACGGCGCATCGGCCTCGCCGTCTTTCTGCACGGTTGGCACGAAGACTGGCATGAAAATCTGATACATATCGTCGTAATGCCCGGTAAACGGGACGGTTGGCGTATTTTGCAAAATATCTTGCACGCGCTGCCGCACGGAGGCTTCAATTTCCGGGAAATCTTGCAGCGACTTTTCGACGAGCGGATGCCCCTGCGCGTCAACAATCATGGCGAACAGCATGTCGCGGTCTTTCATCACGCCGTCGGCCAATTTTTCAAGAATATCGTTATCGTTGAACAAAATGCCGTATTCTGCGCTATACGAAAGGTTTTCCGCCAACGAAAAGCCGTGCCGTTGGAATTCGCGGAGCATCAGCGAGCGTTCTTGATCGTAGAAAAACCACGCCAACGCGCCGATGACGCCGAGCATGACGCCGGTAAACGAGATGGTAAAAATTTGATTCAAGCTGATTCGTCGCAACACAATCGCCCCCGGTCGGTTTTCGCGCTATTCATAGACAATGCTGGCATGATCGAGCATCGGCTTCGGAATGGTGACGCCGATAATTTTGGCGGTGCGCGCATTGATGGCGTAGTGAATTTTTTCTGGCACGGTCGTTTTCAACGCTGAAACCGGCGTTCCCGAAAGAATTTGCGCGGCTAATTCCGCCGTCTGACGCCCTATATCCTGATGATCAAAAAATAACGCGCATAACGCGCCTGCCTTCACGTAATTCGAGGAAATGCCGATGAACGGCAACTGCTGCTTCAGCGTGTAGCGAATAATCGCCCCCGCCGACTGCGACGTGTACACCGTTTCGTCCACAACGCCCAGCAACACGTCGGCCTGCTTGCCGATGCGCGCCAACGCGTTGGGAAGATCTCGCGGCGACGTGACCGGAAACGCCTTGATTCTCATGCCGGACGCCTCCGCCGCTTCCGCATGTTTTTGCGCGACGGCGGCGTTTTTTTGCGGATCGTAGATGATGCCGACCGTTTTCGCGGACGGGAGCAGGCTGGCGATCATTTCAAACTGGAGTTCAATCGGAATGTTCAGCGACGCGCCGACCACATTGGCGGGAGGGTCAGGCCGGTTTTCCGGCTCAAGCACCATTGAAAACACGACGGGAATGTCGTGGATTTTTTCCGCCACGTCATTGCTGGCGCTGTTGCCGAGCGTCACGATCAGCGCGATGCGCGAATTGACCGACGTATCGGACGTTTCAGCCTCAAGCGCGCGATATAAATTCTCCGGCGTTTCATAAATGACGGTGTTGAATCGCTCCGGCAGCGCGGCGCGCAGATGGCGCAGAAAGCCTTCGACCGCTTCTTGATAGGCGGCGACGTTGCGCGGCTGAATAATCGCAATTGTCCGCGCCGCGTCAGGCGAGGGTTCGGCGAACGCGGGCAGGGCGCAGCCGATCCAGATCAGCCCGGTCATCAGGCGAAACACTTCTCGAATAACGATGCGCCTTCTCGGAGTCTTCATGCGTTAAAACGTCCACGTGATTTCGACGAACAGGCTTCGTCCGGGCAGCGGAATGTCAGAAAGAATCATATCGAAATCCGGCGGGAGGCTGATGCTCGGCGACGGATCCGAATACTCCTTATTCAGCAGGTTGTTGCATGAAATGGAAATGTCCAGCCCTTTCCAATACACGTCATGCGCCGCAAGCGTCATGTCTATGACAGCCTGACCAGAGAGCGGAGAACGGCTGTCTTCTGCGTGTCGCGGGCGTTCTCCCAACAGCAGCAGGTTGGCATACAGCGAGAGTTCGTCGTTGAAAATCCGAAAAAGATGCGGCGAGGATCTCGCTTTCTTTGGGGCGGCGGCCAATAAAAAACCGACGCCGAGATTGCCTTTGTGACGCGCCACATACGGCACGGTCTCATGCGTCGTCGCATCCTGCGCGTCAAGATACGAATAATTCACGCGGAACGTCGCGCCGAACGCGCGGGGAAATTTCCCCCAAATCACCTCTTTTTCGCGCGTTCCACGCAATTCCACTTCCACGCCCTGCGCATCAATGCCGCTGACATTATCATACACTCTGGTTGTGCCGACCGGAGAATGCGCCGCGTCCTTGTCGTCGGATTGGACAAGCTGGTTGATGTCGGAGTAAAAATAATTCATCTCGCCCAGCAGCCAGTCCGCAGGCTTATAGCCGACGCCCGCTTCAAATGTGCGCAGTTCTTCGAGAAACAAATTCCCCTGCGTATCGTCCTGATCGGCAAACATCACTTCGTAAAACGACGGCACGCGAAACGCCGTGCCGAATAAGAGCTTGAAATTCAAACTGCTCTGATTCGGCTCATACGTCAAGCCGATTTTCGGCGTAAAAATGCCGCCGAAATCGTTGAAATAATCGCCGCGCATGCCGAGCGTTAAATCCACGTCGCGGTGCAGGCGCCATGAATCCTGCGCAAAGATCGAGGCGAAATGCTGGTAGGATGAATCCGCGATGCGCGTTTGAAGGCCGGACATGTATTCTTCCGAATCGCTTTGCAGCAAATTCGTATGCATCGTGAAATTGCTGGTCAAAAAATATTCGTAGGCCGCGCCGACGGTCAAATCGTTTTCATTGAACAGGCGAATGTATAGCCTCCCCTCGGCGCCAAAACGCTGGCTTTTTTCAGAGGCGTTCAACGTCAAGCCGTCGGGATAGCTTGTGAACGTGCCTTGATTGTGGTTATACAAGGCGATTCCCGGCGCAACCGTTTGATCTTGCGATAGCTCGAATTGATCAACATAGAGCCGCCCGCTGAATTCCACGCGCTCCGTCAAATAGCGTTGATAGCCCAAATCGGCGTACCAATGCGCCTCCTCTTCTTGCGACGAATCATTTGCCATGTACCACGTTGTCAGAAACGGCGACCGCTCTTTCTGCAAGGTTTTCCCCTGAAATGTCACGTCGGCCCAGCGTATTTTCCAAGAAACGTCCACCTTTTCCCGGTGTTCGTGATACGTCATTGGCGCGCGCGAGGAGGGCGCAATGCCCGCCGTTGTCGACAACACATCAAAAATGCTGGCGAGGTCGCGGGCGATGAACAGATCGTCGCCGCTCGTGGTCATGTATTCGGCGGATAGGACGACTTCAAGCTCGTTCAGGATTTTTCCAAAAAGAAACGCGGGGTGATAAGTGTGAGCGCTGCCGACGCCGAGCGAGGTTTGCAGCCCGCCGATTTCCTGCGCGCGCTTCGTGATGATGTTCACCACGCTGACGAACGCATTTGCCCCGTATATCGCGGAAGCCGGGCCGCGAATCACCTCAATCCGGCGCACGTTGAAGAGGGACATGTCATCATAATATCTGGTTGCGCTGCCGAGGAACGGATCGTTCAGCGCGTGGCCGTCAATCAGGATTTTCACGCCAGTCGAGCCATCCGTCGAATCTTTCACGCCTAAGCCGCGCACGATGACCTGCGAAACGCCGTCCGAGTCTTTGACGACTTCCATGCCGGGAATGGCGCGGAGAACATCCATGATCGTTCGCGCCCCCATGCGTTCGATGTCTTCCTGCGTGATGACGGAAATGATGGACGGGGCGGCGGTGATGCGCTCCGGCTTTTTGGAGGCCGTGACCACGACCGGAATCTCCTCAAATAGGGGCAATTCCGACGGCGCGACGGTGTTCGCGTCAAACGCCGGAAGTTCTTGCGCGGCATCCGAGAAATCGCCTCTCAGCGCCGTTTCCCAGATTCCAAGCAGCAGCAGCGCCCAGCCATAGCGTTTTAGCATGCGCGGCATGTCGAAACATCGTTTCGCGGAGGAGAGTGCTTTCATACGCGATCTATCCTTGCACAGTCGTCAATGTTCACGAATTTATCGAAACATGCGAATGAAAAGACGGAGTGTTTACGATGCGCGTTGCAGGTTTCTCGAAAAAACGCAAGAAAATTTTTGGAGCGGGCAAGAATCAACACAAAAAAAACTCCGTTTTGAGAAAAAACGGAGTTTTGAAAGGTGCGCCTCGAAATTTTATGGAACGGGGAAAGCATTTATTCTCGGTCAACAAACGTCACGAGTCCCGACGCTTCGCGGCTGTTGCCGAAATCATCGGTAAAACGAAACAGCCAGCGTTCCTGCGCGCAGGAATAACACTCGTGCGTCACGTCCGATTGCAGCCGCCCCATTGAGGAGATATACGACGTGCCGAATATGCGGGCGACGCCTTCTTCATCATAATTGTCTCTATCAAACGATAGACCATCGGCGTCAATCCGCTCGATTTTCATAGAAGTAATCGTCGCGCCGACACCGTTGCTTTCATCTACTGTCACAATGTAGCGATACGTGTCGTTATAGCCTTGATACACGGTTTCCGGCGAAAATGAAACATTCAGCACGGCCACCTGCCCCGGCAGAATCGGCGACGTGTCGCGGTCGTCTTCATCGCATCCGGCTAAAAGCAGCGACGCGCTGCATAACGTGAGAAAAAACCCGAAAAGATATGCCTGTCGTTTGGCGTTCATAAGCTGATTCCCATGACTCCGGCTGCGTGGAAGAAACGGGGAATTTCTTCTGGCACGCCGAAGCCAATGGGAGAAACCGGGAGACTTTTTTTATTGATACGCGATCCGGAGGGGAAACAGGGGGAACTGATGAATTGCGGGAGGAGGAGGTCGCCCGCGTCCATCATGTATCGGATCACTTATGCAATAACAAGCTCCCGGAGAAAAAGAAGAGCGTTATATGTTGTGAAACTTCCGTATCAATGCGTTCGTCTTATTCTATTATCAAAACTGATGCCAACTCGGCGCGGAAAGAATTTCCCACATTTCAGCGAGGAACGAATTCGCATAACTCACGAAGATTTCAGGCGTTATTTTGCGCGGTGATGTGAATGACGGGCGCGGACGCGGGCGTTTTCTCGAAACGCTCTTGATGGATCTCAGAAATGACGCTGCTTAATCAGAAATATGATTTCACTCATGCGCAGGCCGCGTCATTTTTTCCAGCAGGGGCGCGGTCGCCGCGCCCATCTGAATGGAGAAGGCGCGCGGCTCGTTACGCTTCATTCGGGATCAAACTGCTTTTTTTCTTAGGCGGGGTGGCCTTCATGCCTTCTTTCGGCAGAAGAATTTCAAAGGTCGTGTTGCCGGGGCTGGATTCCACTTGAATCGCGCCATTATGTTTATCAACCACCTGCTGCGCGATGCTTAACCCCAAACCGGTAGCTTTGCCGCGTCTGGTCGTAAAAAACGGGTCGAAAATTTTCTCTTGAATGTCGGGAGAAATGCCCGCGCCGGTATCCGTGATTTTGATGGAAACATGTTCGCCGATGACCGACGTTTCGATGGTAATCGTGCCGGTGGCATTTTCAAGGGCTTGCAGCGCATTCTGGATGATGTTCGTCCAAACTTGATTCAATTCGCTGCCCAAGCATTGCAGTTTCGGGATGTCGCCGAATTTGCGGAGAATCGTGATATTATCGGGAATCTGGCTGTGCAAAATCGTCAGCGTATTTTCGATGTCATCGTTCAAATCAACCGTGCGTTCCTGCGATTGATCCAAATATGAATATGATTTCAAGGCGCGCACGATTTTGGCGATGGTTTCGATGCTGAGCAGATTATCCCGCGCCGAGACGAGAATGCGGCTGCAATTGTTCAGCATGTCCATAATCGGCTGCGTTCCATAGCTATTGAACAACGCGAACAGGCGCTCCAAGTCGCTTTCAAGGTAACAGCGAGCAATATCTTTCGCAATCGCCCGCGCATTGCGGATGCCCTGCGCGTTCAGTTGTTCGACTAACTGCTTGCCCTGCTCCCGAATGGACGACGTTGAGCGGCGTTGCAGGTCTCGCGCCGTTTCAATCATCTGATCAATCAACGCGAACAATTCCTTGCGGTGTTCGGTGGTGATTCCAGCCATGATCAGCGCGTCATACGCGGCAAACGTTTTCTGAATGTAATCCGGGATGATTTCGGAAGCGGCCTTAATCGCGCCCGCCGGAGTGTTTAATTCATGCGCGATTCCGGCGACTAATTGGCCGAGCGACGCCATTTTTTCCGATTGCACGAGCTGCGTCTGCGTGTCCTTCAATTCCGCCAGCGTCTTGCTCAATTCCTCGTTTTTGCGCTGCACTTCTTGCAGCAGAATGTTCATCCGCTTATCTTTTTCCCGCAATTCCTGCTGCGTATTGAACAGCCGCAGATTCGCGTCGCCCATTTTAATGAGATTCCGGCGCAATTCGTAGGTTTTCTCGTTCAATTTTTGGTTCACGTCTTCCAGCGAATTGCGGAGTTTGAAGCGCTCAAACGCGACGCCAAGCTGTTTGGCGATAAACGTCACAATATCTACGGATTCTTTTTCATAATGATGCTTTTCGATGCAGCCTAAATTCAGCGTTCCCAACACGGTCGAATCAGACGCAGCAATCGGCATGCAGAGCATGGTGCTGAGTTGCGTTTCCAGAAAACGGCCTTCTTCTAAAAAACAGCGATACCAGCGTGGACGGTTATGAAAAATCGAGCGTTTATACTGCACGACATATTTGATGACCGATTCATCGAACGGAACGCGCAGCCCATCGGGAAGAATCGTTTCCGAAAACGGCAGCAGTTCGCGCAGCAGCAATTCCTGCTGATTGTCTTCAATCAGCGCCACCGTCGCGTAATTCAACGGAATCAGGCGTTGCAGCTGCTTGGCGACTTCAATCAAAATGTCGTTCATGCTCCGGTTGGAATTGATGAGTGAGACGATTTTCGTGGTCAATGCCAGCCGCTGCGTTTTGAGGGCGACATCTTTATTGATCATCTCGACTTCATGCGTTTTCGTCTGAACGAGATGCTCCAGCGCGTGTTTGCTGTTCTCATTTTCCCGTCGCGCCTGTGAGTTTTCGAGAACCACCCCGACTAATGAGGCGAACGCGGTGAGCAAAGGAATGTCGCGCTCCTCGAATGGGCGGCCGTCAATCCGGTTCACGGCCTCGAACACGCCAATGAGCTTGTCGCGCGTTCGAATCGGCACGCACAAAATCGAATGCGTCTCGAACTCCAGCATGTCGCTGATCTGCGGATTATAGCGCGGCTCGCCCGACACGTCCGGCACGACTAACGGCGTGTCGTGTTCCGCGACCCATCCGGCAATTCCCTGCCCGCGCGGCAAGGTCATGCGCTGAAGCTGCTGGGACTTTTCGCCCGTCGCTAAATGAAAATAGAGCATTTGCGTCTGTTCATCAAGCAGAATCAAGGAGCTATCCGTCACGCGCAGCACGGTATTCGCCGCCTCGACAATCGCCTGAAGCTGCTGGTCGTGGGGCATGGCGGAGTTGACAAACGAACAGACCTGCGTCAATACGCCGAACTTGACATCATCCGAAATTTCATGTTCCGAATTCACCACAAATTACCCTCACTTTATTCCACGATTGGCGTGGCAAAAAAGAGTTTGCTGAATGTATCCAATGCCTGCAACGGCTTTGGCAAAGCTTTTTTCATCATCGCCGCCATCGGATCGGTCGGCGGCGCGGCGGCCGTGGCGTCTTGTCCCGATAATTCTTCCTGCGCCTGCGCGGAAAGCTCCGCCGACGGCGATTCGGCTGCTTTCGTCACGCGGTGAAAGGAGTCGCGCAGCAAGATGAATTGAAATCCCGTTTCTTGTCGAAGCAGCACCCATTCATCCGTAATTTTTGCCAGTGTGACGTCTTGATCGAGCGTGTCGCCTTCCTGAAACCCCCGCTTAATCGTCTTTTTCGCGGACGTTTTCGGCAGATTCAGAAAATAGGCGCGCCGCGTGTTGCCTTGTCGCCGAATGCCGGAGAGCCTGATTTCAGTGGCCGGAGGCACGAGTTTAAGCGTTTGCGACGCCTCGCCTTTCCGAAGCACGACCGCCTTTTCCGCGTCTTGAATCTGCTCAACCACAATATCGTCTTCCGCCGATTCCCCCGCTTGCAGCAGCGCCCCTTCTTTCACGCGCCGGATTTCTGGCAGTTTGCCCGGTTCGTCGTTCGGAAGTTCCACAAATGCCTCAACGCCTGTTGGATCGGACAAATTCACGCTCAGGCCGACTAACATGGCCTTGATGAACATTTCCTCTGACGCTTCCGGCGGAGAAAACAGGCGCGCTAAAATCTCTTCGCCGATCTCGGCTATTTGCTCATCCGTGAGCGCCGCCGGGTCAATCGTAAACCGGCCATCCTCGGTTGGCGCGGCCATCGCAAGCAGTCGCTCGATTGTTTCGGCGGGAACGTCGCTCAGCAATTGTTCCACTTCTTCGCGGGAATAGGTCACGGCTTGAGGCGCGGCGGGCGGCTTTTCCGCAGGCGGCTCAGCCACCGGCGCGTTGATGGGCGCAATGATAATTTCATCCCCCCATTCCAAGCGGATGTTTTTTTGAGGGGATTTCCCTGCCTGAAATTCCGGCCAACTCACTTCGAATTTCTCCTCGTTTGAACGCACGGTAATCACGTCAAGGTTGGGTTCAGGTTCTTTCGGGAGATTCTGCACTAAGGTGGCTAAGACGTCTTTCACCGTCGTGCCGCGCGGCACTTCAATCGTTTGCGCGAAGACGCCGCTCAGCGTCACGGAAACTTTCGGCGTTGAATTCAGCACGGTGATCGTGATGTTGGGGTTTTTGACGTATTTCCCAATGAATTTTTCCCCTTCCAGCACGGCGCGCAATTTCGAGATGCTCAACCGCGCGGCCGGAACATCTCCCAGCCAGGGGAGCGTGATTTTCCCGTCTGACCGGACTTCCACGTTTGAGGAAAATTCCGGGAAGCCCCACACGCTGATATTCATCGAATCGTCCACGCCGATCACGTATTCGCGGGTTGGCGGGAAGTTCTCGCTGGTTTGCGCCGACGCCGCGACGGAAATCAGCAAGCCCCAACCGAAAAAAACGATGAGCGCGGTCTGCCTAAAAATGCTCGTTTGGCGGGCTGTTCCTGTCATCATGCGCGTTGCCGCTTTCCAAAAGCGTCACACTTTCGGCGAGTCGGCCTGTTCGAGTAAGTAGTGGCGGATGATGAAACGCCGACGGCGTGACACAGGTTCTTCGCGCCAAGATGTCACGCCGTCGGGACTGGAAAACGCAGTTGCGTCACATCCGTTATTTATTGGTTGCCACGACGACTGTTGTTTTCTGAATCAATTCTAACGTGTTGGGATTGAGATAGAACGTGAGAATGCTGATGCGCGATTTGCCCGAATTGCCAATCGCGGCGCGGGCTTTGCCATCAGCCGCCATTTGATTCAGCGCGTCCAGCGTGGCCTGCGGCATGGCGTCCGGCGGAAGCGGCGCTTCCATCAGGGCAAACTGGATTTCTTCGCTGCCGACATCCATAAAATTCGATAACTTATCTTTATAAAAGGCGTACACATCGTCATACGACGCGCCCGCTTCGCTTTCCTGCACAAAATAGACCTCAATGCTGGCGATATTCTGCAATTTCTCGTCAATCACGGCGAGCATCTGCGTGATCATTTCTTTCTGATCCGGCGGCAGGCTTTCATCCGCCGCCTGCGCTTCTAACGACGTTTTCAGCGCGGCAAATTGTTCCGTCGCCTTCGTGAGCGCGACCGCCGAAATATCTTCGTCTTTCGTGGCGTTCGGCGGCAGTTCCGCCGCTATGCCGACAGAAGCGGCAAATAAACTGAGACACATCACTATCATAAGCGCGTGACGATAACACGGTTTCATGTGAACGACTCCTTTTTCAGTGAGGCGAATGACGCGAAAATGGGCTTGCCACTTTCGCTTTCCGCCATCATTCTATTATGAAAATGACACGTTTAACCGACAAAACTATACATAGAAGATCTATCATTCTTTGTCAAGCACGACTTCACGCAGAAAAGCAGGAGGCGGCGAAATTCTTGAGAATAGGCGTGTTTCCGTGCCGTGCATGCTGCCGGTTGCGCGCATGTTTCGGCATGAAAATCTGTCCGCGTTCGCACTTGTCTCCCTCTTCAGGAATTCTACTTGACAAAACGCAAGCGTTAGGAAATTATATCACTTAGGGGGGAGGCGGCGCGCATTGACGCCGCAAGCATGTCATGCTCGATTATCATATCCATACCGCATTATGCGGCCATGCGTCCGGCGCGATGGAAGAATATGTCGAATTTGCGCAGACGCAGCCGCTTCGAGAAATCGGCTTTTCCGACCATCTGCCCATGCTGAAATGGGGGCAGCCGGAATACGCCATGCCGTTTTCCAAATTGCCGGAATATGCGCGCCGCGTCCATGAGTTGCGCGGGATGTTTCCGCAATTGCCCATCAAATTAGGCATCGAAGCCGATTATTATTCTCCAGAAGACGAAGCCGCCACGCGCGATCTGCTGGCGCAGCACCCTTTTGATTACGTGTATGGCTCCGTGCATTTCGTCGAAGATTGGGCGATTGATGATCCGCAAAACCTGCGCCGATGGGAGCAAACCGGCGTCAACACCGTGTATGAACTCTATTTCGCGCAACTGCGCCGCGCCGCCAATTCCCGCCTGTTCGACATCATGTCGCACACCGATTTAGCGAAGAAATTCGGCCACCGCCCCACCAAAGATTTTTCCGAAGACATCGAAAAAACGGTTCGCGCCTATAAAGACGCGGGCGTCGCCGTAGAAATCAACACATCCGGCCTGCGCAGGCCGGTCAAAGAAATGTACCCGTCCCGCGACATTCTGCGCCTGCTGCGGCGGTACGAAATTCCTCTTGTGTTCGGCTCTGACGCCCATGCCCCAAACGAAGTCGGCCGAGATTTCGCGTCTGCGAATGCGCTGGCGTTGGAATGTGGATTTTTTGAGCTTGTCGTGTTCGAACAGCGAAAAATTGTTGACACGGATCCCCTCTGATCTCGCAATACACCAATTCAGATTTTTGGTGTCAACCCTAATGAAAAATGAGACATTGCGCCTTCGCACGGCGCAAGATCAATATAGATTGAGCATTTTAGGAAGCAAGAGTTATGATCAAGCAAACGCACCCACTCATTTTAACCGGTCTGGTCGGCTCGGATGTCCTCATGACATGCTGTTCCTGGCTGATCGCGTATTATCTGCGGTTTCAGACCGGCCTTATCCCTGTCAGCAAAGGGATTCCTCCGTTTGAAGTGTATTGGAAACTGATCACGCCGATTTTGGTGATGTGGCTGGCGATTTTCCATGTGTGCGGCCTGTATCGCCCGCGACGCGGCAGCTCGCAGGCCGAAGAATTCGTCACGATTTTTCAGGCCGTCACCGTCGGCACGATCATGCTGATTTCGTTTAACTTTTTCTACCCGCAATTTTCTTATTCCCGGCTCGTACTGCTCTATTTTTGGGGGACGAACATTTTTGCCATCGGCATCAGCCGCTCGCTGATGCGCGGCTTGGTGGATTATGCGCGGAGCAAGGGATATAATCAACGGCATATTTTGATTGTCGGCGCGGGCGCGTTAGGCCGGGAACTTGCCCGAAAAGCCTACACATATACCGAACTCGGCCTGCATGTCATCGGCTTTGTGGACGATGATCCGCGGAAGCGCAACAAAATGTTCGATGGTGCGCCTGTGTTGGGCAAATTAGACGACATCAATCGGCTGATTCAGGAACGCGGCGTGCAGCAAGTGTTTATCGCCCTGCCGATGACCGCGCATCAGCGCATTCTGGACATTCTCGCCTCCGTGAATCAGGAATGCGTGGATGTCAAATTTATTCCAGATTTGCTGCAATACATCAGCCTGCGCGTCGGCGTCGAGGAATTGGACGGCCTGCCGATTGTGAATCTGCGGGAAACGCCGATTCAAGGCTGGAACAGCGTCATCAAACGCGGGTTCGATATTGTCTTTTCCATTCTGTTTTTCATCTTCTGCTCCCCGATCATGCTGCTGTTAGCCCTGCTCGTGAAACTCTCGTCGCCGGGGCCGGTGCTGTACAAACAGAAACGCATGGGGCTGGACGGCCACGTGTTCAACATGTATAAATTTCGTTCCATGCGCGCGGATGCGGAAGTGAAAACCGGCGCGGTCTGGGCGGTCAAGAACGATCCGCGCCGCACGAAGCTCGGCGTGTTCATGCGCTCCACCAGTCTCGATGAATTGCCGCAATTTTTCAATGTGCTGCGCGGCGACATGAGCTTGGTCGGGCCGCGCCCGGAGCGTCCGCCATTTGTCCAAAAATTCCGCGAACGCATTCCGCAATACATGCTGCGCCACAAAGTCAAATCCGGCGTGACCGGCTGGGCGCAGATCAACGGCTGGCGAGGCAACACGTCCATTGAAAAGCGAATCGAATACGATTTGTATTACATCCAAAATTGGTCAGTCACGTTTGATCTCAAAATCATGCTGATGACGCTCTGGAAAGGCATGATCAGCAAACAAGCGTATTAGTTCGCTATTCGAAACCCCTGAGAGGTCTTCGAAGACCTCTCAGAGGTGAATCCGCAACCTCCTGACAAAAATTTCATTGACAAAAATCCTCATCTCCTCCTCAGTATTTCCTTCCAAATACCGCAGGCGTTTTGCTGATGTTTATTATCTATGCAGGTTCATCCGGGCGTGCGGCCGCGAGGCGGCAGCGCATGAGACGTGTGAACAGACCGCATTCAACAGAAGGTGATCCCCATGATGAAAAGCATGACCGGATATGGAACCGCGACGGTTCAAACCGCATCAGGCCGCAGCTACATGTTAGAAGTCAAATCCGTCAACCATCGCTATTGCGACGTGCATGCCAAAGTGCCGGGAAAGCTCGCGTTTATCGAGCAAGACGTGAAACGGCTGGTCAAAGAGCGATTCGAGCGCGGCCGGTTTGATGTCTATCTTTCCCTCGACGAATTTGGCCGGGAATCGCGGAAAATTACCTTTGATCAGGATTTGGCCGCCGCCTATTTAGAGCAATTGCGGGAATTGGCGGCGCATCTTCAGCTTGAGCCGCAGATTGACTTGCTCTCGCTGACGCGCATGCCCGAAGTCATCAAAGTCGAATCCGCCGAACTCGATGAAGCCGAAGCCCGCAGCGCGGTCGAAGACGTGTTGCGCCTCGCGTTGGAACATCTGGAGCAGATGCGGACGCATGAGGGGGACGCGCTGACGAAGGACGTGCTGGGCTATTTAGATCAAATTTTCCGCATTGCCGCAGACATCGCCCGCATCGCCGAGCAGACGCCGACGCTCTATAAAGCCGCGCTGGAAGAGCGCATTCGCCGGTTGACGGAAAACATCGTCGAAATTGACGAAGAGCGGTTGGCGCAGGAAGTGGCGATTTTCGCGGATCGCATTGATATTTCCGAAGAAATCGCCCGCTTGAACGGGCATATCGAGCATTTCAAGCATCTCATGGCGAACGAGGAGGCGGTTGGACGCAAACTCGATTTTCTCGTGCAGGAAATGAACCGCGAAATCAATACCATTGGGTCGAAAGCAAACAACGTGGACATTGCCCGGTTGGTCGTGGATGTCAAATCTATTTTGGAAAAAATCCGCGAACAAATTCAAAACATAGAATAATTTCGCTGCGCATCGTGTCTAATAAACTTGTGAATATCGGATTTGGAAATGTCGTCGTGGCATCGCGGATTATCGCCATTATTGCGTCTGATTCTGCGCCGATGAAGCGAATCAAAGAAGAAGCGCGGCAGCAGGGGCGCTTAATTGACGCGACGCAAGGCCGAAAAACCCGCGCCATTATTATTACGGACAGCAATCATGTGATTCTTTCAGCCGTTCAGCCAGCAACAGTCTCTCAACGGTTTTTCGATGATGATGCGGATCGCGCATTTTCGTTAGAAAAAAAGGATGAGGTCGAGCCATGAAATATACCAGAAGCACGCATGGCATTTTATTTGTGGTTTCCGCGCCGTCTGGCGGCGGAAAAACATCATTGTGCCGAGAAGTGATTCGGCGCCTGCCCAATTTCGAACATGGCGTCTCGTTTACGACGCGGAAACGACGGCCAAATGAAGTGGAAGATCGCGATTATCATTTTGTCTCCGAAGAGCGATTCATGGAAATGGTGGAAGCCGACGAATTTGTCGAATATGCCTATGTGCATGGAAATTATTACGGCACCAGCATGACCAGCATCGCGGAAACCCTCTCGGCAGGGAAGCATCTGCTGATTGACATTGACGTGCAAGGCGCGCAGCAGATCGAAGATCGCTACGGCGACGAAGGCGTTTTTATTTTCATCCTGCCGCCGAATTTCGACTTGCTGCGCGAGCGGCTGACCGAACGCCAGACCGACGCTTTAGATGAAATTGAACGCCGCCTCCAGAAGGCCGAAGAAGAAGTCAAGCACTATCATAATTATGATTACGTCATCATCAATGACGATTTTTATGAAGCGGTCAAAGAATTAGAAGCCATTATTCTCGCGGAGCAATGCCTTCCCCGGCGCGTCTGCGTCATTGATGAGCAAGGACAAGCATGTTCCAGCGACGATGAATCTTTGATGTAACAGCCGATTCAAGGATAGGGGCAGGGTAATCGCATGAGCAAAAAAATTTTGATTGTTGATGACGAGCCGCATATTCGCGCGCTGTTAGAGCAAACGCTTGAAGATTTCGAAGACAACGATGTCGAAATTTTCACGGCGAAAGATGGGCAGGAAGGATTGGAGATCATCAAAGACGAGCATCCGAATCTCGTGTTTCTCGACGTGATGATGCCGAAAATGAACGGCTTCGATGTCTGCCAGGCGGTCAAGCATGAATTGAATCTGCAAGATGTGTACATCATCATGCTGACGGCCAAAGGGCAGGAGTTCGATAAAAAGAAAGGCTTGGAATCCGGCGCGGATACGTACATGACGAAGCCGTTTGATCCCGATGAAATCATTGAAAAAGCCTCGACCGTTCTCGGCATTGAGGTGTAGCAGACGGACGCGCGGCGCGAAAAACTCAGGCTCGCGGCGAACCTGAGTTTTTTGGCATTCACCGCGTTACGAAGCCCGGCGTTTCAAGGCGTCGAGTTCATCCAGAAACCGCTCAACTTTGGCGCGATATTGATCCTCGCGCTTTTCGTGCTGCTGCTGCGACGCGGTTTCCCGCCTCGCCTCAACGTATTCGTTGAAGGCGTCGAGCGTTTTGCCTAACGTCGTCGCAAGCTCCACCGCTTTCTGGCCAAGCGTGTCTGACATCGGCAACGCTTGATATTGCCGCCGCGCCTGAAGCGCCAACAGAATATCCGCAAATTCGAAATACACTTCGCCGGAATCATAATCCAATTGCAGCGTCATGCGTTCAGGGTCTTCCGCCGCAAGATTTTTCAGCACGTTGAGCGCATGCTCAACGCTCCAGCCCTGCGCGGTCGCCAATTCCTTCGGCGTCAGGCGGCCGTCGGATTGAAACGCCGCTTTGCGGACGAGTTCTTTTTGCAGTTTCACGCGCAAAATTTCTTTCAAGAGTTTTCCTCGCCGAAACAGCCAGAATCCCGCGCCAAGCGGCGCAACCCCGAACAGCAGCAACACCAGCGCCACCGGCGCGTTGAAGCCCAAAATTCCGAAAAGAATCAGGGAAATTAACGTGCATGCGCCGCCGAACCACAGCGCCGCCACGCCGCCCGCGTAAGTCAGCGCAATTCCTGCCCCTTCGGAAAGTTTTTCCATGAATTTCATCTGTCATTCCTCCAAATAGATGTTTTTTATTCGCGCTCAGGCGCAAAAACGCAAAGATTGCGTTTTGTTTACGGCTTGGCGTAAGATAATGTTCCTGCGTGAAAGATCAAGAAAACTTTGCGCATACTGCAAAAAAATTGCGGCGGCTTCTCGATTTTTTCTCGCGCCGCGCCGCGCAGAAAACCGTCTTTGAAATCGCGGCAGCGTTCCTTTTGTAAATGTATTTCTTCCAGAAAGTAGATATTTTTTCTTGACAAGTGTTCGAAAAAGTGGTTAGGTAACGGACATGAATACGCAAGAACTTGAATTGCAAGAGGTGCAGCCTCTGTACGATGACGAAGGCGGCAAGGCCGTGCTTGACCTCTTCTCCAGCCTGAAATGGGCGATGGTCGTCTTGTGCGTCTCTATTGCTGCCAGCGTGGTCGTCCAGCCCTGGTTTTTGTTTTTCGGGGGAATGATGACGCTTGCGCTTGTCCTGACGGATGCGCGGGTGTCGGGCATGCTCTATAAACGGCTGACGCGCCTGCTTGATACCGAATACGACGAAATCGAAAGCGCGTTCTCCGAAACGAAGCCGAGCCTTGAGCCGCGCTACGCGCAGATATTGTCGCAGGCCGTTGAGATTTACCGGGAAATCAAGGCCGCAATTCGTGATCGCAGCGCGGTGCTGACGGAATCGTTTGGGGACGTGCTGCCCGCCATTCAGTCGTTGATGGAAAAAATCATTCTGCTGACGCGCAAGGCGCAGGCGATTGACAACGGGCTGCGCTGCCACGATAACACGGAACGGACGCAGAAGATTTTGCAGTTGTATCAGCAGAAAATCGAGCGCGAGCAGGCCGATGAGTTTATCCGCGCGGAATGGATGCGCACCCGCGATTCGCTGATGAAGCAGTTGAAAAGTCAGGAAGAAATTTTGCGCGGCAAAGAGTATGTGCAGTCAAAATTGACGAATATCCTCACTTCTCTGCGCGAAGTGCATCTCTCAATTATTCGTCTCAGCTTTTCAGAGATTGACGACGGCTCAGAAGATTTAAGTTCGGTGTTTCAGACGGTCATGAACCTCAGCCAAGCCATAGATGATACTGTTGAAACCCTTGATCGGATAACATATCAGCAGGCATAGCAATTATGATGAAAAAGCTGCTTTCTCTCGCGTCTATTCTGTTTGTCCTCATTTGTATTGGGGCGATTGCCGCGCAGATTCTTCCGTTAGGCGGGCTTTGGAAATCGTTCGGAGATTTTTTCCGAGGGTTTTCCGACATGTTTGTAAATGAAGGGACGCTGCTTGTCGAATCAACGCCGGAAGGCGCGTCGGTGTATGTTGATAATGCGCTCATCGGGCAAACTCCCCTCAAAAAGGCGTTCTCGAACGGCTCGTATGATGTCCGCGTCATGTTGCCCGGCTTTGAAACGCAGGGGCGGAAAGTGACCATTGAAAAAAAGAATACCGCCGTCGTGCAGGTCAATCTCTCCAAACAATACGGCACACTCGACATTCGCAGCACGCCGTCCGGCGCGACCGTCTTGCTTGACGGCGCGCGGCAAGGGCAGACCACTCCGATTGAATTGCAGCTTCCTCCCGGCAAATATGTCGTGAAAATCCAGAAAGATCGTTTTTATCCGTATGAAGAAACCGTCGTCGTCGAGCCGTCCAAAACCCGTCCGGTTGTGGCGGATATGGTGCGGCAACTTGGTCGCATGGTTGTCGAGACGAACCCGCCGGGCGCGAAAGTCTATATCGGCAAAGACCTGGACCTGATTGGCACGACGCCGTTTACGCACGAAAAGCCGGTCGGCACGTATGTGATGACAATGAAAAAGCCTGAATTCCGCGACAAAGTGATTCAGGCGACGATTGCGCCGGATGAAACGCTTTCGATCACCGAAGACCTGACTGAGCGTTCTGGCGGATTGAAAATTACCACGAACCCGCCGGGCGCGGAAGTGCATCTTGATGATGTCTATATGGGCGAAACGCCGTTGCCGATTGAAAAAAAACCGGGTAAATATCGCTTGACAATTCGCAGCAAAAAATATCGTGAAGTCAGCGAAGATGTCGTGATTGAAGATAACATCACGAAAAATATTCACCGCGATTTGGATCCGGTCGTTGTCGAATTTCGGATTGATTCGGATCCGTCTCACGCGAAAGTCTGGATTAATGGCGAAGATATGGGCTACACGCCCGCCATCTTGCACAAAGAGCCGGGCAATTACACGGTGCGCGTCACAAAGCCGGGTTATCGCAATTATGTAGAAGAAGTGCGAATCCAAGAAGGCGCATTTCTCCAGTTGAAGGCCGTCTTGGAGACCGAAAGTCAACAATAAGGTTGAAGGAGAGCAGAAGATCGGCGCAGTCTCTTCATCTCGGACTGTGCCGTTTTCTTTTTCAGTTCTGAATCATGACAATGAAGCGAAACGTCAGAAATATGATGATTTTTATCACGTTTGGATTGAGCGTCGCCGCGTTTGCGGGGTGCGGCTCTTCCGTCAAAATTCCCGAAAATCAGCCGGAAGCCGAAGCCTTAGAACAGGCCAACACCTTGTTTGCGCAGGGAAAATACGAGGAGGCACTGGAGCGTTTTCTGTATGTCAAAGATCACTTTCTCCGCAGCGAAAATGCCGGATTGACGCGGTTTTACGCCGGAGAATGCTATTTTGCGATGGAAAAATATGAAGACGCCTCCGTTGAATATCAGAGTTTTCTCACGTTTTTTCCGAACGATCCGTTAGCCGCCGAAGCGCAATACAAGCTCGGTGCCGCGCTGGTTGAGAAGGCGTTAGGCCCGGAACGCGACCAAACCGATATTAACGAAGCGTTGACAGAACTCGAAGTCGTGCTGGAAAGATACGGCGAAAACCAAGCGGTGGCGCAAAAAGCTGAAGAAAAAATCGCCATTGTCAAAGACAAGCTTGCCAAACATGAATATCTCGTCGCCAAATTTTACCGGCGCGAAAAGCGTTTTGAGGCGTCAAACAATCGTCTGAACTATCTGTTTGACAATTTCCCCGCCTCCGCGCTCAACGGCGACGCGTTGCTGATGTCCGCGCAGAATTATCAGAGCCTTGGGCAGACGGACAAGGCAAAAGAGGCGTATTCCCGTTTCGTGCGGGAATATCCGACGCATGAGCAGGCCAAAGAAGCTCGTAAGCAGCTTGCCAAACTCGGCGAAACGAATATTCCGCAGCCGCAGGTTCAGCCGCAAACGCAGCCGAAAGAGACGCCTGCCGCGGCAACGCCCGCCGCGCTGCCGCCGTTGCGCGAAGGATACGTCGTGCTGACGCGCGATCAACAGGTGTTTATCAATTTGATCGCGGAAGACGGCATCCAGCAAGGCATGAAATTGGACGTGTATCGCGGTCAGCAGCGCATCGGCACGATTCGGATGGTTGACGTGCAGGGCGGCTTTTCTATCGGCGAAATCGAATCGCTTGCGCCGGGCATGACCATTCAGGAAGAAGATCGCGTGATTCTTTCGCGCGAATAACCGATGCCGCGCGCTCCGATCACCATTCATACGCCGATTCGCGTAAAAGACGGCGAAATCCGGCGCGTAGAAAATCACATCTGCGAGGAAATTCCGTTCACGATTCGCGTGAACGGCGCGCCGCGCGTGACGCTGATGCGGACGCCGGGCTTGGAGCGGGAATTGGCCGTCGGCGTTTGCTTCACCGACGAGCTGATCCGCGCAATTGAGGACATCCGCGAGATGACGCTTGACGACGATGACGCTGCGCCGTTTATTCGCGGCATCAATCTGACGATTCCGGCACAGGCCGGAAAGACGGCGCAGCAGGACGCTTCGCTGAAATCATCGAGCGGTTCGCTGAATCGGCTGGAAATCCTTGAAAACGCGCTGCGCCATATCGCGCCGATTCAATCGCAGGCGCGGTTCGATTTGGCGATGATTGATTCGTTTCAAGACAAGCTTGAGGCCGGGCAGACGCTCCGCGCAAGATGCGGCGCAACGCACGGCGCGGCGCTGTTCGATGGGCAGGGGAATTTGCTGTTCTGTGCCGAGGACATTGGGCGGCATAACGGCTTGGATAAGCTGATTGGGCATATTTTGCTGCGCCGGATTCCGACGGACGACAAACTGCTGATGCTTTCCAGCCGCGCAAGTTTCGAGATGGTGCAGAAAGCCGTCAAAATCGCCATTCCGGTCGTGGCGTCAGTCTCCGCGCCGACCGATCTCGCCCTGCGCATGGCCGACGAACTGAACTGCACGTATATCAGCTTTCTGAAAAAAGGCGGCTTCTACATTTACACGCATCCCGAACGCTTCGGCCTGTCTCAAGAAAAGCTGTCAGACACCTTGAAGGTGTCTGACAGCTTTGTCTGTCCATAACCTTTTTTATGTGCGGCGGGGCGACGATGACAGGATCACGCCGCCGCCAAGCTTGACGGACAGGATTCCGCGGCATCGCGCTCACGCTTTCAACTCGCCAATCAATGCATCCAATTCTCCGGTCAGCGCGTTCAGTTGGGCGGCAATGTCGCGGGCTTGGCTGCTAGTGTCCATGAAATCACCGGTATTGTCCACCAATTCTTTCAGCGCGGACGAAATTTCTTCGCTGGCTAACTGCTGTTTGAGAATCGAACGGGCGATTTTCTGCGCGATTCTGGTCGTCTGCGTCGCGCCGGAAACGATTTCTTGCAGCCAATTCGTCGTCCGAATCGTGCAATCCGCGCCTTGGCGGATGTTTTCCGTGCTGGTTTCCGACGATTGCTGCAAATTCTTGATCGCTGTTTGAATGTCATCCACCGATTTGCGAATGGCGTTGGTGGAATGAATCACATGGTCGGCGAGAACGCGGATTTCCTTTGCCACGACGCCGAAGCGCCGCCCTTTCTCGCCGACGTCCGCCGCTTCGAGCAAGGCGTTGAAGGCGATCAGCTTCGTCTGATCCGCGATGGACGCAATCACGTCCATAATCTTGAAAATCTCGGTGGACGTTTGCCCAAGTTGCTGAATATGCGCCGTATCGGTCTGGTTCGACGCCTGAATATCCTGCATCTTCCGCAAGGCGTCGTTGGCGATTTCCGTCCCTTTCTGCGCGTCTGCGCGAGTTTTCTCGGCAATCTGCACCACCGCGTCGGTATTGCTGGAAATCTGCTGCGACGCTTGAGCAACGCTTTCCATGTTTATCGAAGTTTCCGTCAGCGCGGACGATTGCTCTTCGAGCGCGGCGGCAAGGCGGTCAGTCGCGCGGAGAAGGTCTTCCGCGACTGCCGCGATTTTGTCGGTGGCCTGCCGCACTTGCTGCGTCAAGCCGCGCAGCGATGTCACCACCTGATAAAATCGCTGCGCCAATCGCATAATGTCCCCCCGCCCCGTCAATACCGGCATGTCCGACGTGAGATCGCCGGTCAAGACGCGCTCCGAGACGCGCAGCATCTCGTGAACGGCCCGAACGGAGCGGCGCGACAGTCGAAACACAGCGAACGCGGCGAGGCTAGCTGTCCCGAGAAACAGCAGCGTTTGCCCCGCGAAAAACGCCGTCATCCGGCGTCGTTCCGAGCGATTCGAGAGGCCGACATCGAAGAGGCCGAGCGCGACGCCGCGCTGGTCGCGCATGGGGAAGACGACGTGATAGACGCCGCGTTCGGCAAACACTTGCGGCGTTTGCGCCGTGAGCAATTGCCGAATGCGCTGCGGCGAAAGCGGCTGATCGCGCAGAGATCGCTCATGATGAGCCACTAAACGGCCATCGGCGGCTATGACTGCCAATTGCGCGAGCGCGTCGTTCGATGCGTCTGTGAGCGCCGTCCGCAAGGCTTGCGTCAATTCGGCGGCGTCGTGGCCGTGCGCGTCCAGCGCGGTCAGCGCCATGTCCCAGACGCGCCCGCGCGTCAGGGCTTCGGCCTGAAATTGCGCCCGCTCCGCGAACGATGCGTTCAAAATTGTGAGCGAGAAGAGGCTGCTCACCCCAAATGCGCCGAACAGGAACGCGCCGAGCAGGCACGTCAAGCGCAGTTGATCATGCGAGAACATGAACAGCGCGTTTTTTTTCAGCAGGCCGTGAAGCATTGTCCTCATACCGATGTGTGAACGCCGAGCAACTCGGGTTCCCCGTGAAGCATGTTCTTTAAAAATCGCCGCATTTTCTCATTCGGCGCAAATTTTGCTTGCATTCATCGCCGTTTACCTTATGTCAAAATACATTGTCAAGGAAATAGCAGAAGAGTTCTTTTTCCTTGACCTCTTTGGGCAATTCTTGTATAGATTCTTCGTTACGTCGAAAAATCGGATATTGAGATCGAAGGAGGTTCTCGTATGGCTGGACAAATCAAAAAAATGATTGAGAGCATCATTCAGCAAAAAGCAAAGGGCGATCAGGCGTTAATCTATTTAATGCAGGCGAAACTGGCATTAAAAGGGATTAATGTCAAAAATTACGATCAGACCTCTGAGGACGAGCCTGCGGTGATTGAAAAGCTCCAGCAGATCGCTCAAGATTTTGGCGTCACGCTCTAAGAGGCTGTCGTCGCGCATGAACGCCTGCAAGAGGCCGAAAACGCTTCGGGCAGTTGCGCGCAATTGAACATTTATGGACAGGGGGGAGACATTTATGGGAATGACAATCGCATATTCAACCCGGCGCGACGCCCAAGACGCGATTCGGGATCTTCGTCAGCAAACGGAGGCGGCCGCTCCGGCGATGGTGGTGTATTTTGCGGCGGCGGCCTTTGAACCGAATGAAATCAGCCGCCGGATGCAGCAGCTTTTTCCGGGGGTTCCAATGTTCGGCTGTTCATCTGCCGGGGAAATTGTCTCCGGCAAGATGCTGAAAAATTCCATCGTGATGATGCTGTTCGACGATGACGTGATTGATGACGTGTGCGTGGAAGTCGTCGAACAGATTTCAACCGCCCCCCGCGTGGCGGATGCGCTGAAGCGGTTCGAAGCGTATTATCAGACGCCGATAGCCGAAATGAGCTATCAGGAATATGTCGGCATCATCCTGATTGACGGCCTGAGCCTCGCGGAAGAAACCGTCATGGAAAAACTCGGCGACGCCACGAACATCACCTTTATCGGCGGGTCTGCGGCGGATAATATGCAATTTCAAGCCACCCACGTGTACGCCAATGGCCGCGCCTATGTCAATGCCGCGCTGCTCGCGCTCATCAAGCCGCTCGTCCGCTTCGACGTGATTAAAACGCAGAGTTTCTGCCCGCTTGCGAACACGCTGATGGCGACAAAAGTGAATGAGGCGACGCGGGAAGTCGTTGAATTCAACCAGAAACCCGCCGTGCAGGCGTATGCCGAAGCGTTAAACATCGCGCCGGAACAGGCCGCCGCCGCGTTTTTTGAGTCGCCGCTCGGCCTGATGATCGGCAATGAGCCGTATGTGCGCAGCCCGCAGAAAATCGTCGGAGATCGCATCCGTTTCTTTTGCCGCATCAAAGAAGGCATGGAACTGCACCCGCTTGAAAGCATGGATATTATCGAGGACACGCGGCGGGCGGTTGCCTCGAAACAGGCGGAAATGGGCGGCATTTCCGGGCTGATTGATTTTCATTGCGTGCAGCGCATGCTCGAATTAGAGCAAAAAGGCTTAACGGAAGCGTATGGCAAGCTGTTCGCCGACATCCCGACCATCGGCTTCTGCACGTATGGCGAGGAATATATCGGGCATATCAATCAAACCTCAACAATGCTGGTCTTCCGCTAAGAAACTGTGTTAAAAGTTGCGCGTCCCCATTAGACGAACAATCTGGTAGCCCCGCCCTACGTGGCGGGAATGTGCGTCAATGTCCCGCCACGTAGGGCGGGGCTACCGTGTCGTTCATGATCTTTTAAAACAGCCTCTAAGCAAACGCTTGACTTTCTCAAAAGAAGACGTATTTTAATAAATGACGCGACGCAGAAAGGGTTATGGGCATAGCTGTCAGACACCTTGAAGGTGTCTGACAGCTTTCCTTGCCGAATGTGCGGATAATGTCAATGATGAAAAAGTGTCTCAGAAGCTGCGGCATGCGCATCTTCTTTTGAGAAGCGTGACAGATATTTCCGACAACCTGAAACGAGGGTATGGTTATGAAAAAAATTTTTTTGACCGCATGGCTCATCGTCGCCTTCTGCGCGAGCGGAATGGCGCAGACACAGTCCGCCGCCGATGAGTATGCCGAAATTATCGTGAATTTCGAAGATCAGGCGACGGCGGAGGCCATCCAGAAAATTGCCGATCTGTACGGCATTTCGCTGACGTATAACAGCGAGTTTTCCAAGCAGGAAGCGTTGATGCGATTTTCCGTTCCAGAGGGGAAAACCGCCGACGCGCTCGTCCAATTCATGCAGCAGTTGACCGACGATCAACTCATCGAATACGCCGAGCCGAACTATCTTTACGAAGCCTACGGCAAGCCGAATGATCCGATGTATGACAAACAGTGGAACATGCAGATGATCAAGATTGAAGACGCATGGAAAGGCGCGGAAGGCAAGGGCGCGGTCGTGGCCGTGATTGATACCGGCGTCGCGTTCGAGGATTACAGCGACAAGCAGGGGGAATATCATCGCGTGCCGGATTTGGCGCAGACGAAATTTGTCAAGGGGTATGATTTTGTTGATGACGACGAGCATCCCAACGATGAGAACGCGCATGGCACGCATGTCGCCGGAACGATTGCGCAATCCACGAACAATGGCGTCGGCGTGGTCGGCGTTGCGCCGAAAGCGGCCATCATGCCGTTGCGTGTGCTGAACAAATACGGCTATGGCAATATCGCGGACATCGCCGAAGCCATTACGTTTGCCGCCGATCACGGCGCGAACGTGATTAACATGAGCCTCGGCGGCCCCAGCGAGAGCAAGCTGATGCGGGAAGCCGTCGAATACGCCCATAAAAAGGGCGTGACGATTATCTGCGCCGCCGGAAACGAACGGCGCGGACGCGCCAGCTATCCTGCCGCGTATCCTTACGCCATCGGCGTTTCCAGCGTTGGCCCGACCGGCGAACTCGCCCCGTATTCCAATTACGGCGAAGGCGTGGACATTGCCGCGCCGGGCGGAGATACGTCCTCCAACCGCGAGCATGGGGTGTTGCAGAACACGATTGGCCGGTCGAATCCGAAGACCGACGGCTATGAATATTTTCAAGGCACGTCTATGGCGTCGCCGCATGTCGCCGGAGTTGCCGCGCTGATCGTCTCGTCGGGCGTGAAAGACCCCGCGAAAGTCGAAAAAATCCTGTTCGAAACGGCGACGAAGAAAAATGACGCCTCGAAATTCGGCGCGGGCATCGTGAACGCCGCCGCCGCCGTGAACGCCTCGGCGGGCGAACCGACGTGCGCCGCCGTGAATCCTGCGGAAACGGCGACATTCAAAATCAAAGAGAGCCTGCTCTATTTTCTCGCGGGCGTCGGTTTTGCGATTTATTATTTCAAGTTAGCGAAACGCTCGGATGGCTACGGCCCAATCTTCTCGTTCCTCTTTTCGCTGGCAATGTTCCTGACCTCTAGCGGCCTGTTCTTTGTGGAACTGCTTGATATTCCGTTCGTGTCGCCTTCCGCGCTGCATATCATCAGCGCGCCGCTGCCGCACCTTGATCAGGCGTTGTTCGGCTCGTTTGCGACGATTTTGAACCCGCTTTTGCACAGCGCATTGATTCCTGTGCTGTTCGTCGTGCTGCTTCACCACACCAAATTCTTCAAAGCGGTTGCGATTGGCGTCGCCGTCGGCATGGCCGCGCATTTGGCGGTCGATACGCTCTTTTCGCTGGCGGATGTGTCATTTATTCCGGGAACGTTCCTGCTTGATAAAGCATGGCTGCTGCTGAACGCCGCCGTCTGCTTTGTGATGGCAGTCTTAACGGGGAAATCATCATGAACATCTTGGAAGGGATTGTGAAATTTCGTGATATTGGCATGGGATGCTGGGAGTTTTTGGCGTCGGATGGGGAATCGTTTGAATTGATCGGCGGCGATGACAGCCTGTATAAAGACGGGCAGCGCGTCAAAGTGCGCGGCAAAATCCGCGCGGATTTGATGAGCGCGGGGAACATCGGGCCGATTCTGGAAGTGGATTCATCCGAAAACGCCTGACAGCCGGAAAAAACGACGCCTGAAAGGTTGACCTCACCTTTCAGGCGTTTTGCGTTTAGTCTTTCGTCATCGCCTCGATTTGATCCACGCGCGTCTGATGCCGCCCGCCCTCGAAGGCCGTTTCCAGCCAGACTTTGACCATCTCCCGCGCCACGCCTTTGCCGACGACGCGCCCGCCCATTGCCAGCACGTTCGCGTCATTATGCAACCGGCTCATGCGGGCGGTGTATTCGTCATGGCAGAGCGCCGCTCGGACGCCGCGCACTTTCCCGGCAGTCATCGAAATGCCCAAGCCGCTTCCGCAGACGACGATGCCGCGCTCAACCTCTCCGACCGCGACCGCTTTCCCGACTTTCGCGCCATATTCGGCATAGCTGACGGAATTCGCGTCATGCGTCCCGAAATCCACGACTTCATGCGCCGGGAACGCCTCGCGCAAATACGCTTTCAAATCTTCTTTCAACTCGAATCCCGCGTGATCGCTTCCTAATCCGATTTTCATGCGTCAATTCTCCCCTATCAACGTGGTTCGCCTTCCTGTAAAATCTCTTTCACTCGCCCAATATCGCCGCTTTCCAAGCGCACTTTAATCCCATGCGGGTGCGTCGGCGATTTTGTCAAAATATCTTTCACGATGCCTTCCGTTAATTTTCCGGTGCGCTGATCTTTTTTCAAAACGATGAAGACTCTCAGTCCCGAACGTATATCTGCGCGGCGCGTTCCATCCATGTGAAATTTTCTCCTTATATTGTTATCCAATTGATTCGTCAAGCAATTTCAGCAAATCGCATGAAATCTGCCCCTCCCAAGAGGGGAATGATTTGTGAGATGTCTAAGTCCTTTAGTTTATTCTGGCGCTGACGCGATGATTTACGGCAGCGGAAAGCCCTGAATGCGCTCATCAATGGCGGTCATCAGGCGCAGCGTTTCCGCGAGCGCGACGACGATCTTTTGATACTGCTGAATGTCGTCAAACGTCAATGCCCGGCCTTTGCGGTCTTTCAGCCATTTCTCGCAGACCTGATACCCGCCGACCTGAAATTTCCAAACTTCCGGCGGCACGTCTTCGAAATACTGCGTTTTGTTGATGCAGACGCGCCACGTCTCATCGTCGTATGTCACGGTTTCGACGAGATTCCCGTTCTTGGCGTCCGCAGGCGGAATCGGGAAGGGGCTGACGGCGTCAAGCAGCGCCGGCGCGTCAAGCAGATGCAGCGCGACAAGCTGCCGCCCCAATTCAGCTAAATCGCGGAAAAGTTCAAGATCGCTGGTCAGCGGCAGGCGCGGGAAATCAATTTTCAGAAATTCGGCGTAGCGTTCGCGGTAGGTTGGGCTGTGAAACACGGCATACGCGTAGTGAAAAATGTCCTCCGGCGACATCCCTTCCGGCAAGCCGAATTCGCCCTGCTGTTTCAGGCGCAGTTTGTCAGCCATCGCCTTCAAAAACGCCGGGCTGAAATTCGGGCGGCGCGCGCCGGTTTCGTCATGCAAATAGAGCAGAAAAACATGCGCATTATCTACTGACGACAGCAGCACACGATCACACAGCGTATTGACGACGAAAAATGCGCCGCGCAGCCCTTGCCGCGTGCGACGCATACAGAGCAAGGCGAGATTGGGGCGCTGTAAATGCTGCATCACGTTTTGCCGCACACGCCACACAACCGCCGGATGATAACACAGCCAGCGTTGATCGAACGGGCGATACGCCACCGGCTGCAAGCATGCTTGCAGCGAATCCGCTTGCCGCAAGGCGCGTTGCGCTTCACGAATGCGCCACGCATAATTTTCTTGCAGATGAAACCGCGCCGCAACCTCTTCCGGCGGCAATTCGGAGGCCGCAAACTGCTCTACGCGCCTCAGCAGACGCGGCGCGTCGAAATCAATAACAAATTCGTCGCGTGACGTGGTGATGCCGGTCGTATAAATCACAAACGCTTCCGACACCTTCTGCGCCGCTTCCCATTCAGCTTGATGGCTCTGCGCTTGCGGGATGAACAGATAAAACGGCGCGGTCGGCGTAATGGACATCCAATCGGTCGTCGTTAGATCGGCGTCATTCAACACGGCATATTTTTCTTTGCGGCTGCCCCGCAATTCGGCATAATGCACCTCCGCCGATTTCGAGCCAGATTGCGGCGTTTTCACGCAGAATAGCATCGCCACGCCTTGTTGAATATCGAAGACGTTTTCATCGCGTTCCGCCTCGCGTTCGCGCGATTGGCGGCGGATATTGCCATGCAAATTATAAATGTAAATGCTGTCGAACGTCTCAAGCAGGTTCTGCCGCATGCCGCGAAAGGTCGGATTATCGAGGTACGCATGGTTGGTAATGTACCCAATCAACCCTTCGCCGGTCAGTTGAATGCGCCATTGCGCAAACCGGATGAACTTGACGTAATCATCGTCTAACATGGTTTTGCGTTCCTGCAACGGCTGCCCATTGACCGTGCGATACGCTTGCAACTGCTGGCGAATCCAAGCCGAGCGATTGGCGGAAACGCCTGAATAGGGCGGGTTTCCCAATACGACTAAAATCGGATATTTTTTTTTGATCAAAACCGCCGCATTCGACTCTTCTGAGATGAAGCTGCCGAACAGCAAATCGGATTTTCGCACGGCTTCATCCAATGAATTCGTCAGGTACACGCCCAAACGCTGTTGGCCGGAAAATTGATACCCCGTCTGCTGCAATTGCAGCGCAAGTTTCAGATGCGCGACAGCATACGGCGCCATCAGCAACTCAAACCCGAAGAGGCGCGGCAGCAATTTCTGTTCGACATATCCGGCCCACGCGCCCGCCGCCTTTTGGCAGACGGCGGCGTGAATCAGTTTCACCGCCGCAAACAGAAAACTCCCCGTGCCGGTCGCCGGATCAAGAATCAACGCGCGTTCGTCCGCCAAGCCGAGCGGACGATTCAATTTGGTTTTCAGCAGCGCGTCAATCGAGCGCACGATATAATTGACGACCGGCTCCGGCGTGTAATAGACGCCGCGCACGTCGCGCACAGCCGGGTCATATTCGGCGAGAAAGGTTTCGTAGAAATGGACAACCGGGTCTTCTTTGCCCGCGCGCGCGCCGAAATCCGCGAGAATATCGGCCATGCGCGCCTTGCCCAGCAGTTGCGCCGCATCATCGGCAATCCACGCCACGCGGTCATCAAGATCAAGCGCGGCGATGCGCTGGAAGAGTTTGCGCAGAAATGGGTTGGTTTTCGGCACAAGCGTCGCGGCGGATAAGCGGTTGAAGAGGCCGCTTGACGCCATGCACCTCGCCGCAAACAGGCCATAGACGATGGTTTGCGCGTACAATCCGGCGAACTGCTCATCCGTCACGTCCGGCAGCAGCGCGACTTTGACCGCCTCGAACTGCTCGCAGAGTTCGCTCTGCTTCGCCGCCGGATCGCGCAAGACGCTGACGACTTCATTCCGAATCTGCCGCGTCCGGCGGGCAAGATGAAAGGCTAAGTCTTTCGGCGACGCGATAGGCGCCCATTCTCCCCGCAAAAAGCGCGTCAGCAGGGCGGCAAGCGCGTCCGTTTCCGCCGCGTTCACGCGAATCTTCCCCTGCTCCGGCGGTTCGGGCAGCGCGGCGCGAGCGGTCATCTCGCCGCCGAGATAGAGCCGAAATTCGAGATGATTCGTCAGCAGGAAATTATCGAGATTGGCGCGAAACCGGTCATTTTGATCTTTGGCGTGGCCGGTCAATTTGTCAAGATTGACGCCGAAGGCTTCGGCCTCGACATAGCCGATGGGCAGGCCGTTCACTGTTGCCGTAAAATCCGGCCGGCCGGATGAGATTTTTTTCGCCTCGCTGAGAAACGCAACAGGGCGTTCGAAATGCGCCGCCGCCTGTTTCAGCAAGGCGTCTAAGGCCGGACGCA
>CAZCGG010000015.1:1713-41528 GCA_964498135.1 uncultured Candidatus Moduliflexus sp. | reverse complement strand
ATGTCAGAATGAGCGTGATTGAAGACATGGCGCGGAATCTGCGCGCCGTGCAAGACTACCTCGAAGAGCATGCCGCCGATTTTCAAGGCGACAGCGACATCTATGTGAAGGAATACATTGATGATCTCGTGTCAGATTTCGATGAAATTCTTCATCCGTCGTTGGAATTGAAGGAGGCCGTCTGAAATGAAACAAGTGACGAAAATTGAATACGAATCAATTCGGGGCAGGCGCTTTGAGACGCCGAAAGGCGCGTTGATTGACGATTTTGAGTCAGTCGCTTCGGATGTGATCCTTGAAACTGTTGGGGAAGGAGCATGCATTGTGCCAATATTGATTCGATTTTTAGAAAAGGCGGCGGCGCATCCCGCTCGTTTTGGGCGCAGATTACGGCGTTTGAACAAGATACGGCAAGCCGTGCTTGATTGCGAGAACGCCGAATCCAAGCAACCGGATGCCATCCCGTTCTAAAAATGAAAGCGGTGGTTTGACTATTGGAAAAAAAAGAGAAACCTCTTGACACGCCTTGATAGAGAAGGCATGATGACCGGAAACGGGAGGGGGAGGCCGGCGACATGATTCAGGAACGACCTGAAAGAGGAATACGGTTCCTCCCGTTGTCACGCACAGCGAAGAATAAAGATCTCGGACGTCGCAAGTCTGGACGGGCCTGCTAATGGAATTGGCGTGTGTTGTGACGCTTCGGTCTTTTCGTCATGTATCTTGGGATTGATATTGCGAAAGCGGATTTTACCGCCTCTGCCCTGCGCGCGCCACAGGATGTGATTTTTTACGGCAAAACGTTTCTCAATTCGACGCCCGGCTTTACGGCGTGTCTGCGCGCGTTGAACGAGGCGTCGCTGACGCCGGAGAATTGCGCGGTGATTCTCGAAGCCACGGGCGTCTATGGCGAACAGGTCAGCGCCTTTTTCCATGACAACGGCTTCGCTGTCTATGTCGAACCTCCGCGCCATATCCGCCGCGCGTTTCGGCTGAAGCGCAAAACCGACAAAGTGGACAGCCTCATGATCGCGGAATATGGGTATCGGTTTGCGGATGTCCTGCATTCATGGGCGCCGAAACCCGCGCTCATTGAGAGGATTCAAACGCTGCTGACCATTCGGGAAATGATGCAAAAGCAAGGCGTCATGAACAAGAATGCTCGACACGCCTTGACGCGCAAGGCGCATCGGCATGATGCCATCCTCGAGCTGCATGAGGAGTGCATTGATTTTTCAACAGACGCCATGAAGCGCATTGATGCCGCCCTCAAATCCGCCATTCGGGAAGATATTCGCATTGCGCAGACCACGAACACTATTCAGCAGATTAAAGGCGTCGGGCTGCTGCTGTCGGCGCATATCATCTGCGTCACGCGAGGCTTTACGCAACATCTTGACGCCAAAGAACTCGAAGCCTATATCGGGATTGCGCCGCATGAATATGAAAGCGGATCGTCCGTGTATCGCCGCCCCCGCTCCGATGGCCAAGGCCCGGCGCCTCTGCGCAAAGTGCTGCATTTGGCCGCGCAATCGCTGGCGTATCATCATGCTGACTTCAAAGCCTATTATCAGCGCAAAGCGTTAGAAGGCAAACCGCATAACCTGATTTTGAATAACATCTCCAGTAAGCTCTTAAAAATTATCGTGGCGGTTATTCGACGCGGCAGTTATTTTGAGGTGTATCATGGCGTCAATCCTGACCTGTTGACACGCGAAAAACAGGGGGATGAGGGAAAATAGTCATAAAGATTCCTCTTGACACATAACCCGAAAGATCTTATGAGGATAAAATAAGAGAGCTTACATGCAATCGCGGCGAAACAAGCCGTCCGACACCGGCAAGGCGTCTGACAGCCGCGCAAAAGAACAATTGAGATCAGCAAACGGAATCACGTATCTCAATCATCGCGCCTGAAACGGGATGATTGCCATACATGAGCGTTACGATTATGCCTGCGTTTATCAAATGGAATCCCGTCAATCATCTGCTGATGTGGGATGATGCCGCCGAGCAGATGGGCGAGCAATTTCAGGACAACGTCTGCGGGCGCAAAAGCGGCACGCCGTCCACATGGTCGCCGATTGCGGATATGTACGAAACCGAAACCGAAGTGATTCTCAATGTCGAACTCGCCGGAGTGGATAAACGGTCGCTCAGCCTGATCTTTCAAGAAGGGTATCTGCTGATTCAGGGCAGCCGCCCGTTTGGGATTGACATGCAATCCGCGAAAATTCACCGGATCGAGCAGATGTACGGCGATTTCCAACGCGCCTTCTGGATTCCGGTGGCGATAGATGCCTCGAAAATTTCCGCATCGTATGAGCATGGCATTTTGAAAATCGTGCTGATCAAAGAAACCGACCGTTCAGCAAAACAGGTGAACGTCCCGATTACGTTTAAATAGCAATGGAAAAGGAGCATTACGCGATATGGAACACGAAGAACCTACGAATGGCGCAGAAAAAACTGAACTCTCGAATCGCAGCATCCCGGACATCCTCCCCATTTTGCCGTTGCGCAATGCGGTGATTTATCCGTTTCTTTCGATGCCCGTCGCCGTTTCAAGGCCGGAATCCATGAAATTGATCGAAGAGACGCTCTCCGGGCAGAAACTCTTCGGCGTCGTGGCGCAGAAATCTACGGAAGTCGAGGACCCGCGCATTGATGAAATGTACGAAGTCGGCACGGTCGTGAAACTGCTCAAAATGATTCGGACGCCGGAAGGGGAAATGTACGTTCTCGTGCAAGGCGTGTCGCGCATGAAAACGCTCTCGTTCATTCAGGAACGCCCGTATTACATCGCGACGATTGAGACGCTTCAGGATGACGAGGAAGAGAACGCGAATGATAAAGAATTGCTGGCGACGGTCAAAAATTTAAAAGACCTCTTCAACTCTGTCGCGCAGTTGGCGTATAATATTTCCAACGAAGTGCTGACGATGATTCTGAACGTGGACGATCACGGCCTGTTAGCGGACATGATCGCAGAGAATCCAAGTTTTTCGCTGCAAGAGCGGCAGGAAGTGCTGGAGATGCTGAACGTCAAAGCCCGGCTGCAGCGCGTGACGGCTTTGTTGACGCGGGAAAAAGAGATTTTGGAACTCAGCCGCCAGATTCAGTCGCAAGTCCAGAGCGAGATGGATAAAACGCAGCGCGAATATTACCTGCGCGAACAGTTGAAAGCCATCCAGAAAGAGCTTGGCGAAGGGGACCAGCAAACCATCGAGATTGATGAACTGCGCAAGCGCATCAAAGAGACGAAGATGCCGGATGAAGCGCGGAAAGTCGCGGAAAAAGAATTGGATCGGCTCGGCCGCATGCACCCGTCCGCCGGAGAATATACGGTGTCGCGCACCTATCTCGACTGGATTCTCGATCTGCCCTGGTACGTGGCGACGGAAGACAATCTGCACGTCGGCATCGCCGAAAAAGTCCTGAACGACGACCATTACGGCTTAACGAAAGTCAAAAAACGGATTTTGGAATATCTCGCCGTGCGGCAATTGACGCAAGAGCCGAAAGGGCCGATTTTGTGCTTTGTCGGGCCGCCCGGCGTCGGGAAAACGTCGCTTGGCCGTTCGATTGCCCGCGCCTTGAACCGCAAGTTCGTGCGGATTTCGCTGGGCGGCATTCGAGATGAAGCGGAAATTCGCGGCCACCGGCGCACGTACGTGGGCGCGCTGCCGGGGCGGATTATTCAGGGACTCAAAAAAGCGGGATCAAACAATCCGGTGTTCATGTTAGACGAAATTGACAAAGTCGGCACGGATTTTCGCGGCGATCCGTCGTCCGCCCTGCTGGAAGTGCTGGATCCGGAGCAAAATAACACGTTTTCAGATCATTACTTGGAATTGGATTTCGACCTGTCGAACGTCATGTTCATCACGACGGCGAACGTGCTTTCGACGATTCCGACGCCGCTGCTGGATCGGATGGAAGTCATTGACATCACCGGCTACACGGAAGAAGAAAAAATCATGATCGCCAAAAGTTACCTGATTCCGCGCCAGTTGAAGGCGAACGGGCTGAAAGCCAAGCAGTTGACGATTGATAAAAGCGCGTTAACCGCGATCATTCATTCTTATACCAGAGAGGCCGGGTTGCGCAATTTAGAGCGCGAAATCGCCACGATTGGGCGGGGCGTCGCCAAAGAAATCGTGGATGGGCTGTCAAAGCCGGTGCGCGTGACGGCGAAATCGCTGCATAAATATCTCGGCCCCATCAAATTTTTTGCCGAAATTGCCGACCGCACGGCGGAAACCGGCGTGGCAACGGGCTTGGCGTGGACGCCGGTTGGCGGCGATATTCTTTTCATCGAGGCCACGAAAATGAAGGGGAAAGAGCGGCTGATTCTGACCGGCCAGCTTGGCGAGGTGATGAAAGAATCCGCCGAAATCGCGCTGAGTTACGTGCGTTCCAAAGTCAAAGACCTGAACATCCCGGAAAATTTTCAGGAAAACACGGACATTCATATTCACATTCCTTCCGGCGCGATTCCGAAAGATGGCCCATCGGCGGGCGTGACGCTCTATACGTCGCTTGTGTCGCTCTTCACCGAGCATCCGGTGCGCAGCGATTTAGCGATGACGGGCGAAATTACGCTGCGCGGCTTGGTGCTGCCGGTCGGCGGCATCAAAGAAAAGGTGCTGGCGGCTCGCAGCGCGGGCGTCAAGCACATTATCCTGCCCGCCAAGAATGAAAAAGATTTGGAAGAAATTCCGCCGAACGTGATGGATGAATTGTCGTTCCATTTCGTGAATAAGATGGACGAAGTGATTAAATTTGCGCTGACTGCCCCTGCAACAAAGGCAAATTAAGGGGGAACTTCATAGGTTTCACCACAGATTTGCGCAGATTTTTTTGAGCAAAAATGCCTTATATCAGTGGAAATCTGTGTGAATCTGTGGTGAAATATCTTTTATTGCGCGAAGAAGCGTGAGTGAGGTACTTTTGATGATCAAACAGATCGTGATTGGCATGGGCGTGTGCCTGTGTCTGCTGACAAATCGGGCGTTTGCGTCGGAGGTTGCGCCCGCAAGCGAAAAGCAGCCGGAAACGGCGGCCGCGCCAACGCCTTCCGCCGCGAAATCGGCAGAAAAACCAACGCAGATGGCGGCGAAAGTTGATCGCAAAGCGATGCTGCGGCAGATTCAAAATGACGCGCAGATTCTCCGCAATGAATTTCATGCGCGGATGGCGCTTGCCAAGAAAGATCAGCAGGCGATTTACGACAATCTGCATGGCAAATTGGGCGAGATTGCCGCGCAATACGGCAAAACGAATCCCGCCGATGTCATGAAGACGCTCGAAGCATTTCAGGCCGCGCTCGAAAAGCACGGCGCGGATATTGACGCGCTTGACCAAGCGTTGACGAACATGGAGACGGAGACGATGGCAAAATTGGACGCCCTTGACGCCGACATTAAATCTGGAAAACGGACGGCGCGGCCGCATGACCTGCCGCCCGCAGACGCCGCCGCAAGCGACGATGACGGTTCATCCATTGATCTCGCGCCCGGCAAGCTCTTCCGGTTGGCTTACCGTTATTTCATGGAACAGGAATATGACGTGGCTATCGGCGGATTTCAGAAATTTTTGTCCGATTTTCCCAAACATCAGCTTGCCGGGGCGGCGCAATACTGGATTGCTGAATCCTTCCTGCGCCTCGGCGAATATGAAACGGCGCGGCAAGAGTTTGGCCGGCTGCTTAAAACGTATCCGCGCGACGACAAAGTGCCTGACGCCTATTATGGCATTGGCGTGGCCTTGCAGAAATTGGGAAAACCGAACGAAGCGAAAACGCGATTTCAATACGTGCTTGACCATTTCGGCGAGACGATTGCGGCCAATAAGGCGCAAAGCCGCCTGCAAGAACTGCCATGACCGACGAACTGCTTGATCTGTATAGCGCGAGCGGAACGCCGCTCGGCAGGGCAAAGCCGCGTTCCGCCGTTCATCGTGACGGCGATTGGCATAAGACGTTTCATTGCTGGATGTGCTATTGCGGCGAGGCCGGGCAGGAGATGCTGATTTTGCAGAAACGCAGCCCGCATGTCGAAACGTGGCCGAACCGATTTGACATTACGGCGGCCGGGCATTATCGAACCGGCGAAGATCTTTCCGGCGGGGTGCGGGAAATCGCGGAGGAATTAGGCGTGAGCGTGGCGGCGGCGCAATTGATTCCGGCGGGGTGGCGCGTGCATGTTGACGAGTTCGTTCCCGGACGAATCATTCACGAATTTCATGAGGTCTATTTTTGCGTCAACAATCTGCCTGTGCGCGATTATCGCCCGGACGCGCAGGAAGTCTCCGGCCTGGCGGCGATTCCGTGCCTGCATCTGCTGCAATTATTTGCGGGGGAACGCGCCACGTTGACCGCGCTGGGAATTGCGCGCGAGCAGAAGGGCGGCGAGCCTGCATTTCGCCCGCAAGAGTTTGCGATTTCCGCGCAGGATTTCGTTCCATGCCTTGATCATTATTATCAGCGGGTCGCAATTTGCGCCATGCGAATTTTGCGGGGCGAACGGTACATTTGGATTTAGCATCCCATACGCGCGGGGGGAACTGATTTGTGAAAATTCTAACTGTCAGTGATACTGTTGAGCGTAAATTATACAACGTCAAGGCGAAAGAATATTTTCAGGGACTTGACCTGATTCTCTCATGCGGCGATCTACCGCTATATTACCTCGAATTTTTGGTTTCCACGTTTAATGTTCCCCTGTATTACGTGTTTGGAAATCATCATGTCGGCCCCATGCTGACAAGTTCCGGCGATCATGTCAGCATCCCCATCGGCTGCGTGGATATTGACAATCGTGTGCTGAAATTTCAAGGGCTGTTGATTGGCGGGCTTGAAGGGTGCATGCGGTACAATAACGGCCCAAAGCAATACACGGAATTTGAGATGCGGCAGAAGATTGCGCGAATGACGCCGCGTTTATGGCTCAATAAATTCCTGCACAAGCGTTCCATAGACATTCTCATTACTCATGCGCCGCCGGCGGGCATTCATGATAAACCCGATCTTTGCCATCAAGGATTTAAAGCGTTCCTGCGATTTATCGAGACGCATCAGCCGCGTTATTTTATTCATGGGCATACGCATCGTTATACGCTGCACGATGCGTGGAAAACGCAGCATCAGAAGACAACGGTAATTAATACGTGCGGCTATCGCGTGTTGGAACTGTAAATAAAAAACGCCCTGTTTCTTGCGAAACAGGGCGTTTGAATTTGAGGCAACTCGCAAACTATTTCTTCATGTATTTTCTGCCAAAACCAACCAACGCGAGCAATCCGCCGCCGAGCAACAGCACGGTTGACGGCTCAGGAACATTCACGGAAACTAACACGTAATCGCTCCCTTCATTTCTGACAACGGTATCGCTCTGATCGTTATTGGCGCGGAATTTCATCTTTGACACGACCATATCGCCAAACGGATTGATAATCTGCCACAAACCGCCTTTATCCTGCACTCCGGCAAAACCGGGAACATTGCTTGCGCTGCCGGTGCCAGACCATGTTGCAGACAATCCTGTCAACACGTGATTCACAGATAATGTCGCGGTGTACATCGTTCCCTGCATATCCCAATAATCCACCACGGCAATTTCGTCAACTTCGTCATGATGATTGCCGTTTTCAAACAGGAAACCGATTGTGATCTCAGAAATTTTCGTGGCTTCGACAATATCCAACTGGATATATTCATCGCCGTTAATATCAATCTCGCCGCCGACAAAACCGCCTTCAATGCCAACGCCGGTAAATGACTGACCATTCTTGTTGAACGTTTTATGCTCAAAAGGCCGAGGCCCAGCAGTTGCTGTCGCAAACCCCAAATCAACGTTTGATGCCCCATCAGTTAAATCATTTGCGGTAATCTGCCACGCATTTGACGCATCCACCATGCCCACTGATAAAACAGCCGCACACAACATTCCGAATAACGTTCTCATGAAAAAACCCTCCGCAAAAGTAAGGGCAACCCGGCCATCTTGCGTTCAAGATCCGTGGCTTTCCGTCCCCGCCTCACGACGAGTTTGGCTTTTTTCACTCCTTGAAATGTTTTGAAATGAGAAGAGATGTCACTCTCTATTCATTTCCCGCTTATTATTGTTGTCATATATGTTCAAAGAATTGTCAGACGACTTTTATTATAGCAAGCTTTGTGCCAACATGCGCATTTCGGCGTCTCTCAAAGAAAATACGCGCTATTCTTCGTAAACCTCTTTCATGAAAATTGCTTAATGTTTGTAAACAATCTCGACACCATCCCAATTCCCATTTTGAATGCCATCCTGTCTAACCTATGATAAAATCATGCATTATCGCCATAGCTATCGCCTGTAAAATTTTCCGACATCGTGGCATAGCTGCCCCAATTATTGGAAAATAACAAAAAATGACTGACGTTATTCAGCGATTTTTAAGGAAAAAAAGGAGGGGATTGCTTGTGAGGAAAGATGGGCCCACCAGGATTCGAACCTGGGACCAACCGGTTATGAGCCGGTAGCTCTGCCAACTGAGCTATGGGCCCGGCGTTGCGATAAACCATCAATAGGAAAGAAAGAAAAAAATGTCAATATTTATTTGCGCCGAAAACGGGCAAAATACAGAACGAGCAGAAAACCGACATGGTTTTCTGCTCGCAATGCGTAAGGCGTCATGACGCCCTTGACCGCCGCAATTACTTCCCCTCGACTAAAAATTCCCGCAATTTTTCGCCATCGCCGACATTGCGCAGAGCGCGCAGGGCGCGTTTTTCAATATCATTGATTTTTTCGCGCGTCGCATCCACGTCTTTGCCCGATTCGGACGCGCCGATTTCGTAAGTTTCACCGATCCCGAAGCGCATCCGCAGAACTTTTTCTTCACGATACGTCAGCGTGCTTAACACTTGCCGCGTCTGCTCTTTCAAATCGCGCCCGACCACCGCATCGGACGGGGCTAACGCGCCTTTATCTTCGATAAAATCGCCTAAATGGCTGTCCTCTTCCTTGCCAATCGGCGTTTCCAGCGAAATCGGCTCTTGCGCGATCTTCATGACTTTCCGCACTTTCTCGATGGGCAGGTTCATCTTCTCGGCAATTTCCGCCGTTGTCGGCTTGCGGCCTAATTCCTGCACGAGATAGCGCGAGGTTTTAATCAGCTTGTTAATCGTTTCGATCATGTGAACCGGGATGCGAATCGTCCGCGCCTGATCCGCAATCGAGCGCGTAATCGCCTGCCGAATCCACCACGTCGCATACGTGCTGAACTTATAGCCGCGCTGATATTCGAACTTATCCACTGCCTTCATCAAGCCGATATTGCCTTCCTGAATCAAATCGAGGAATTGCAGGCCGCGATTGGTGTATTTTTTCGCAATGCTGACCACCAAGCGCAAATTCGCCTGCACTAATTCGCTTTTCGCGTTCTCGGCGAGCGCCTCGCCGACTTCGATGCGCTGCAAAATCTTTTTCAGCTTATTCGCCGACACGCATGCTTCAAGCTCGACGCGCCGGATTTTCCGGCGGCCGTTGCGGATAATACGCTCATATTCTTCCACCATTTCGACCGGAATGGTTTTTTCTTGTTCGATGCGTTTGCGCTCATCGTCATCCGCGCGTTTCAGGCGGCGCGAATACTTTTTCAATTCGCTGACTGTCATCCCCATCTGTCTTTCGCAGACCGCAATTTCGCTCTCGCCGCGTTCGATGCGCTTGACCAGCCCTTTGATTTTCGCCACAACGCGCTGCACCTGCGACGGATGCAGATTCAATTCCAACAAGACGGCGGAACATTTCTCCATTTCTTCCCGGATCAGCAGTTCCATTTTCTTGCGTTTCTGCGAATCCACCGTGCCGGAATTGAGAATGTTCTCAATCCGCATCATTTCCTTCTCATTCTTCTTCATGTCAGACGCTTTGGTCACGACATCTTCTTCCAGCTCATCCACGCGATTTTCGCGGATTTCGTCCCCGTCCGTGACTTGAATGAACTCCCGAATTTTAATCCGGTTCGCCTGAAGCCGCTTGGCTAAATTGATCACTTCGCGCACCGCGATCCGCGTGCTAGTGACGGCGCGCATCACTTCCGTCCGCCCCTTTTCAATGCGCTTGGCAATCTCGATTTCGCCTTCCCGCGTCAGCAGCGGCACCGTCCCCATTTCGCGCAGGTACATGCGCACAGGGTCGTCCGTCTTGCCAATGTCTTCGGATTTGACGATTTCCTTTGCGATTTTGGGCTTCGGCTTCCCTTTCAGCGTCAATTCTGTCCGGTCAGTTTCAACAGTCTTATATTTATCCGTGATCTCGATGTCCATTTTATCGAGCAGCACGAAAATATCATCTAACTGCTCAGGCGCGACCACGTCCGCAGGCAGATGATCATTGATTTCATCATAATCCAAATACCCTTTTTCTTTCCCTAAAGTAATCAACTTCCGCACTTCAGGAATCTTCAGCGCATCATTCATACCCAATCCCCTTTATTTCGAACCCGACAGCGTTGTTGTCCACAAACCGCCTTGTCATGCGTCTTGTATTTCGGCCATTACTTTATATTATAGCGCACTAAATTATTTTTCAAGAGGGATTGTATGTTTTTTCAAATTTTCTGCTTTTTAAAGAGCGTTTCTTTGCAAAACATGCGCAATGGCGCGTTTTCGCTTATTTTTTCGCATGTTTGGCCTCTTTTGCGCGCTGCGTTGCGGATAATTCCTGCCGTTTTTTCAGCAAATCGGCGTTTTTTTGCGCGAAAAACGCCTCAAATCCGTTTGTATCGTTGCGTTCCTGCGCTTCATGCGCTTTGCGCGTCACGTCCAGCGTCGCCTGCGTGAAGGGCGTCTGCCGCAGGCGGGCGACGCAATCCCGCGCGGTCGCGGCCGGATCGATAATTTGATCCGCGCCGAGGAATAACCGGCTTAGTTCGCCCTGATACGCCGTTCCCTGAAACATATCCAGCATTTTCGCCTCGAAATCGGTTTTATCGCCGTATTTCAGCAGCATTTTCAAGACGCGCTGCGTCAACGGATGCGTGAGTTCTTCCGGCGTCAGTGCCCTCTGGATCGTCGGAATCAGGCTTTTATCTTTCAATAACGCGCAAATCAGGTATTGCTCGACGATAGGAATCGCTGTCACGGTAGGCGCATTCTCCGGCGTTTGCGGGCGAATTTTGACCACGCCGGTCTGCGCCGCTTTGCGAAATTCTTCCAATATCGCCCCATCTGTGATGCGGAGCAAATCGGCGGTTCTGGCGATCTGCGCGTTGCGTTCGATGATATTCTGGATTTTCACCAGCGTCGGCAGCAGGTGATTCGCGCAGGCGATCTGCTGATCCAGCCGCGCAATGTCGTAACGCTCGATGATGCGGTCGCGGATGAAATCGAGCAGCGGCGGCGCGGCGTCAATAATGCGCTGAAACGCCTCCGCGCCGGATGTCCGCACGAAGGTGTCCGGGTCGCCGCCGCCCGGCAGCACGGCGGCTCGCGCCTCGAAGCCGGACGCCAAGAACAAATCTAACGTGCGGATCATCGCGTTGACTCCGGCGGGATCCGGGTCGAATACCAAGACGATTTTCTTGACGAAACGCTGCAACATGTGCAGATGCTCGCCGGTCAACGCCGTTCCCATCGTGGCGGCGATATTCGGAATGCCGCGCAGATACGGCACAATCATGTCGAAATACCCTTCCACTAAGACAATTGAGCCAGCGCGCCGCGCGGCGTCTTTGGTCAGGTGAAAGCCGAAAAGCGTCCTACCTTTGTGAAAGATCGCGCTCTCCGGCGAATTGAGATATTTCGGCTCGCCGTCGCCCAAAATGCGCCCGCCAAAGGCAATCACGCGCCCGCGTTCGTCATGAATCGGAATCATCAGCCGGTCACGAAAGCGGTCATACGCGCCAGAAGCATTTTGCCGCTTGATAATCAGGCCGCTTTCAAAGAGCGCGTCTAACGGATATGTTCGCGCAAAGCGGCTATGCAGGCCGTCCCATGCCGGAAGCGCATAGCCGAAGCCAATCTGCGCGAGCGCGTCGCGCTCGATACCGCGCCGGAGCAAATAGGCGCGGGCGTTCTCGGCTTCAGGCCGGTTGAGGAGTTGGTCGGCAAAATATTGCGCCGCGTCCTGATGTAATTGATACAGCGCGTCATTCCGCCGCGCTTGTTGCGCCGCCGCCGGATCCGCTTGCTGTTCCAGCAGATTGATGCCGAGCCGCTTCGCCAGCGCCCGAATCGCTTCGGGAAAGCTGTATTTTTCATGCTCCATCAGGAACGTGAACGCATTCCCGCCCTTGCCGCAGCCATAGCAATGAAAAATCTGCTTCGCCGGATTGACCACGAACGACGGCGTTTTTTCCTTGTGAAACGGGCAGAGTCCCTTATAATTCTGGCCGGTTTTTTCTAAGCGGACATATTCCGAAATCACGTCCACAATATCAACCTGACGGCGGATGTCGTTAATCGTGTCTTCGGGGATGAAGCGTGATGGCATGGCGGCCTCTAATCGGCGGAAGTCGGCGTTTTCCGAAACGTCGCGTATTGCATGATTTTTCCGGCGCTCAAAAATTCGCGCTCATATTCTGACGTATAGGCGCGCGGCGTTCCGATTTCATGGCTTGTCGTGACCAATTGCTGCTCCAAACGAGCGTCGCCGCGCAACGCAAGCAGCGCCTCGTCCATGTACGGCGCAATATCCGTCGCTAACGCAAGGCAGCCGGAAGCCGCCAATTTCTGCGCGGCGATTTCGACAAAGCCTTGATTGAACAGGCGGCGTTTCGCGTGGCGTTTTTTCGGCCAAGGATCGGGGCAATTCACGTAAAAATTGACGACCGACTCGTCGGGAACGTAACGGCTGAGCAGGTGGCAGGCATCGCCTAACATCAATTTCACATTTTCCAGCCCGGCGCGCTGCACTTTGCGAATGCCTTTGCGGTAATATTTCCGCGACGTTTCGATTCCAACGAAATTCATCGCTGGACGGTCGGCGGCCATGCTGAGCAGAAAGCCGCACTTGCCGAAACCGATTTCAATATTTATGGGCGCGGCATTGCCGAAAATTTGCGCCCAATCAAAACGGGACTCGCTGTGTTGATATTTGAGTTCAATGGCTGCATCGTCAAGCATGTTCAAAGCACTTTGGGTGGATTATTTGGTTTTCATTTCAAAGACGCCATCCCAATTTTCAGGCGGCGGCGTGACTCGATATTGCTGGCAGCGTGTGATGTAGAGTTGCGAAGGCGCGTCGTTCGGGAGGGTCTGGAGCGACTGCTGAAATTCGCGGATGGCGTCGTCCCAGCGTCGCTCTTTATACAGGCGCAGACCGGCCTGAAAACACCGCCGCGCCGCGTCGAGTTCGGGCGTGATCTGGTCAAGCGCGCCGAGGACTTCATAAATTTTGACCGGCTCGTGTTTGCCCTTCACGCGCACGTCGTCAAGCTCGCGCGCGATTACATCGTCGGGCAATTGGCGGCGCGTGTATTCGCTGATGATGATTTCCGTGCCGTACTGCTTATTGATTCCTTCGAGGCGAGACGCGAGGTTCACGGCGTCGCCGATGGCCGTGTATTCGAGGCGCTGCACCGACCCAATATTTCCCACCACGACCGAGCCGGTATTGATGCCAACGCCGACCCTGATCGGCTCTTTTCCAAGCCGCATGCGGTTGTGGTTGAATTCTTGCAGCAGGCGCTTCATCTCAAGCGCGGTGCGCACGGCGCGTTCCGCATGATTCGGCTGCGGCGTCGGCGCGCCGAAAATCGCCATGATGCTGTCGCCGATAAATTTGTCCACCGTGCCTTGATATTGAAACACGGCGTCCACCATAACAGTAAAATATTCGCGCAGCATGGCGACAAGCTCGCGCGGCGGCATCTTTTCGGAAAAGGTCGTAAAGCCGCGAATATCGGAAAAAAAGACGGTCGCTTCGCGCTCTTCTCCGTCCAAAATGATGCTTTCGGGATGTTCGAGAATCAAATCCACGACTTGCCGCGTGACGTAGCGCGTCAGCGTGTCTTGCAGAAATTCGCGTTTTTTGATTTCCGTCAGGTCTGAAAACACGGACACCACGCCGTATTCATTCCCGCGTTCGTCTCTCAAAAGCGCGCTGGTAATGCCGAGCGGCACGGCGACGGCGGCTTCGCGCAAAAACGTGACTTCGCGGTACAAATGAGTTTCGCGGGTGTCAATCACGTTAATCAGCACGTCGTTGAACTCGTCATTCCCTTCAAGCTCGAAAAATACTTCTGGATAATACCTGCCAAGCGCGTTTTCGGCGGGAACGCCCAAAATTTTCGCCGCCGCACGGTTAAACGTGATGATTTTTCCTTCGAAATCGAGGGCGATCACGCCGTTATCCATGCTTTCCAAAATATGCTCATGCAGCATCGCCGCATTTTCAGAGGCCATCGTTCATTCCCTCAGCTATTTGATTAAAAGGCGTTCAATGCGCTCTGGACATCAGGAAGAATATTAAAAATCTTCGTGAAACCCGCCAATTTAAAAATTTTCTCAACATTCGGCTCAAGATTGGCTAATTTCAGATCGCCGTTCCCGGCTTTCGTCCATTTGAGAGCCGAGAGGAACACGCGCAGCCCGCCGCTGCTGATATAATTCACGCGGGCGAAATCCACGATAATTTTCACGGCCTGCTTTTCTTTCAAGGCATTCAATTCTTGTTCAATGTCGGTCGCAGTTTTAGCGTCAATTCTTCCGTCAATTTCGACAATATGCACATCTTCGCGCTGTTCCGCGCAACGAATTCGTATTTCCATATTCTTAGCGCATGAACGCCTGAACAATCTTCCAGACCGTTCAAGCGTGCGTGCGAAATTCTTTAAACACCGTCAAAATCAGTTCATTGCGGACATGCGGCTGGTGAACGTACTCGACCTTATCCATTAACTTGCAGATAAAATAATTGCCGAAGCCGCCGGGCGGGAGTTCATAAATCGCCGTTCCCTCGACGTTCGGAATTGTGTAATGGCGCGGATCGAACCCCGCGCTGTCGTCAACGATGACGACCTGCGCCAAGGTCTCGTCATGGCGGCAGATGATGTCAATCAAATGATTTGGATCATTTGGAAACGCATGTTCAATGAGATTCGAGATATGTTCATCAACCGACACTTCGAAATTGTTCGTTTTTTCAGCAGAAAGCGCGGCTTCTTCGCTCATGAATCGGGAGATAAACGCCCCGACAGTTTCTAAACTGTCTAATGAGGCTTCAAATTGTGCGCGTTGTTCCTTCATGCGTCGAGGTCGAGACTGCCGAATCCGAAAATTCAGCAATCCTTTCTCAATAGTATTCGTAGTTGTAATAGTAATAATACTTGTAATACCCGTCCCGCTTAATATCCACGTCATTCAGCACCACGCCGATGATATTCGCGCCGACGGTTTGCAGTTGATCTTTAGCCTTTTCGACGAGATCCCGGCTCGCCATGTTCGCTTTAATGACGAACAGCACGCCGTCCACAATCGAGCCTAACACCGACGCATCGGCCAAGGAACTGATTGGCGGGGAATCGAGCAGAATCATGTCGAATTTTTTCTGAGAACGCTCTAAAAAAAGCCGCATTTTTTGCGATCCCAGCAATTCGGAAGGGTTGGGAGGAATGATGCCGCTCGTGACAACCCACAGATTCGGGATTTTCGTCGGCGTGAAGACCTGATCATACTCAACCGTATCGCTCAAGGTGTGCGTCAGCCCTTGCGAATTCGGGACGCCGAAAATTCGGTGGAGAATCGGGCGGCGCAAATCGGCGTCAATAATCAACACTTTCTGCTGCGCTAACGCGAACGTGACGCCAAGATTCGCCACCGTGGTAGATTTGCCTTCTTTGGGAATGCAGCTTGTTACCAATAAGGTGCGGATCGGCTTATCCACTTGGGAAAGCGAGATATTTGTCCGCAGCGTGCGATACGATTCCGCCGCCACGGAATGCGCCCCTTCTTCCCAGATCAGCTGCAAATTCTGCGTTTGTCGGCGCGGTCGGTGTTTCGGCATACCCTAATTTCCCCCTTCTAACGCATAATTTTCTTTTTTCGAGACCGCTGCCGGAGATTTCCCATAGAGCTTTTTCTGGCTTTTTTCATCAATTTTGGGAATCGTGCCTAACACAGGCAGGTCTAAATAATGTTCGACATCTTCCGGGTTTTTCAGCGTTTTATCAAAATACTCGAACAAAAACGCCAACCCGATGCCAAGAATCAAGCCAATCAACACGCCGAATCCAATCAACTGCTCCCGTTTGAGCGGCACAGTAATATCGTCTGCCGTTCGGGCAGGCTCAAGAATTCGAATCATGTTTTTATCCACGAGGTTTTCCGTGACGCTCGTTTCTTTTAATTGCCGGAACAGCAGATTGTGCAATTCTTCAGACGACGCCAGCTCGCTTTTCAATTTTGAATACTCGATCCGCTTGGTGTTCATCTCCACGGCATCCTGTTTGAACATGTCCAGCGATTGAGCCGCCGCCTGTTCTTTTGCCCTCAGCACGGTCACGTCGGATTCAAGTTTTTGAAAGAGCGTGTTCACCGTGTCGAGCATGTTTTCCCGCAGCATTTGCAGTTTCAACTCGGCTTGCTTGACTTTCGGATGCTTGTCTTTGTAGGATTGCAGCAAGTTTGAACGCTCAATTTCGGCGTCGGTGATTTCCGCGCGCAATTTTTCCAACACCGGATCATTTAAGGTAATTGCCAGCCCTTTTTCGAAACTCGCGCCTTGCTGGCGAATGCGCTGCAATTCGGCTAAACGGGCTTCCGCGCCAATGCGCTCGCGGCGGGCTTGGTCGTAGGTCGCGCTTAAATCGTTTAACTTCGCCGACATCGTTTCCGGCGCCATTTCAACCGAAAGGACTTTATTTTTATCCTGAAAATCCGCCAGCGCGGAATAAGCGTGTTCCACTTTTCCCTGCAAATCCACCAATTGCTCATTCAGCCAGACCAACGTTTTCCGCGCCGCGCTCAATTTCGTTTCCAGCGTGTATTTCACATACACGTCCGCCATCGTGTTCGCCAGCGTAACCGCGTTCTCCGAATTTTTATCGGTGGCGATGATGTTCACCAAATACGTTCCGCCAACCGGGACAATCTGCACGGCCTCGCGGAATTGCGCAAACACCTCTTCCGTATCTTTGGCGTCCGTCGTAAATTTCGTCACGTCCAATTCCTGCACAAGCCGCTCAAGAATTTCTCGGCTTTTGAGGATGTACAACTCCGTACGCTGGTCAACCCCTTCATCGAAATATTGCTGATAAAACGGCTGCCCGCCTTGCATATTGACGAGCGCAGGGCGATCCGGCTTCACGACTAAGGTGGCGGTCGCCTGATAAACCGGGATCGGATCCGGCTTGCGATACGCGCCGATTATCCCGGAAGCCACCACAAGCAGGAACGTCGAAAGCACGACCCAGCGCCGTCTTCGAATGACTAATAAATAGTCAACTAAATGAACCTCTTTCTGTTTCATACGCTGCTCACGGTCTGAAAAGAAAAAGTAGAGACAGCGCGACGCATCTATCTCTACTTTTCTTGTTGTTCAATCACGTAACTTCATGTTTAGAAGAAACCTTCTGGAACAATAATCATATCCCCCGGCATGATGGGGATATTCTTGTCCATTTCCCCTTTTTCCATCACATCTTTCATCTTGATCTTGAAGGTTTTGGTTTTGCCGTTTTCATCACGAACAACCTTCGTTTCGTTTCTTGACGCAAATTCCGTGAAACCGCCCGCCCGCAAAATCGCGTCAAGCGCGGTGTCGTTGTCCTGATAATTGTAAATGCCCGGCTTCGCCACGCTGCCGACGACATAAAATTGCATCGGCCCTAAAACCGGCTTGCCATCGGCTGTAACGGCAGAGCCTTTCTCCGCCACCATGATCACGTCGCCATCCTGCAACAGAAGATTTTGCGATTGATCGCCCTCGTTAAACAGCTTATTCAAATCGACAATCACGGGGGAAATCGAATCCGCGCCCGCGCCGCTCACCATATCCTGCTTTGTCGGCAGCCGCAGAATTTTCGCCTCCGTCGTGAACGCCGAAGGGCCGCCCGCGCTCAACAGCGTCCCCAATAAGCGTTGATCGCCCTGCAATTCGTGATAACCGGGCTGTTTCACCATGCCCATGATATACACTTTTTTGCTGCGCGGTTTAATCACTTCAAGCGTCACATCCGGGTTCACCAAATAATCTTGCCCCAAAATGGAGGTAATCTGCGCGTCAAGCTGGCCGACTGTCAAGCCATCCACCCGAAAATCGCCTAAAAATCCATAGGTGATGAATCCGTCGGAAGAAACGGTGACGGTCGCGCCAAGATTTTCTTCGTTGGCGACGGTGATTTTGATGACATCGCCTGCGCCGAGAACGTATTCATCGGCATTCGCCGGAGGATTCTGCTGGAGCAATTCCGCAAGCTTCAGTTGCGAATCGCCGGACGACGGCTGCTCGCTCATGACTTCGCTTGTTCCATCCGCCGTTTCAAGCGGTTCTTGCTCTTGCGCTTGATCTGAAATCTCGGCGGTCGGCGTCACTTTATTGGCCTGTGGCAGAACGATTTGAGCCGACGAAGACGGACTGACTAACTGCGCAGCTTCGCCAATTGCTTTGCGCAATTTCGCCAATTCATATTCCTTCGCCTGCAACATCTGTTGCGTCGCGGCGGAGCTTGCCACTTGTCCTTTTAACGACTCGATTTCGGTGAGATACGTTCCGTTTTGCGCCCGCAATTCGTCGCGTTCTTTCATCAGCGTGTCTAATTGCTGCCGCAGTGAATCCACTTGCTCTTTCACGCCAGCCAATGAAACATTTTCTTGCTGCAACGCGGAGATTTTCGACACGATTTCCGCCGACCGGCGCTGAACTTGATCATCAGACGTCGCGGAAATTGCTACTGACGAGCCAAGCGACGCGCCTTCCAGCGAATCCAGCACTTGTTGAAGATCATTCCGCACAGCCTGCTCGTTTTGTTCGACTAACGACGCTTTGGAATTCGCGCGAATCACTTCTTCTTCAAGCTCGACAATCCGTTGATTCGCCTCTTTAATCTTCCGTTCCAACACCTGAATCATCGAATCTTTGACCGCGACTTTCTGTTCGATCATCAGCAGGTCTTGTTTAATTTTCTCCCGTTCTTGCAGCACTTCCGACAATTTTTGGCTGAACCATTCCAATTGCGCGGGCATGTCCTGCGACGGCGGGGCGACGGCAACATTGCTGCTCGTCGTTGTTGGCTCAATGACGGCAGGTTTCACATCAACCGAAACTTCTTGGGAAGTCATGGCCGCCGTATCGTCGGAAGTCTTCGTCCCCGACGGGGTAATGACCGCGACGGTTTCCCCTTTCTTCATGCCGAGTTGCGGAGAAAGCCGCCAAACATCAATAAAAATCCGGCTCGGATTTGCGCCTTTTGACGGCGTGTACGCCACTTCAGACGACACCAATTCAATCATGCCTTTGACGCTGTTTCCCACTTCTTTCGCAGTCAACATTCTGACAACCGTGTCATTGACGCTCACAGTCTGCACGGACGAGTTCAGTTTCGCGTTAAACACATTGACAATCAACTGATTTCCTTCCCGTGACGTTGAAAATGAGGCATCGCCATCCAACGTCAAGACGACTCGCGTGACGCCCGGTTTTTCTTTGACAGCGCCGCTTGTCATTTCAACGAGCGTCGTCGTTCCAGATTGCTGCGCGCTGCCGGATTGAATTTTTGGCGCATTTTTGCTTAGCGAGACCTCATTTTTCGAAGCGGGCGATCCACATCCTGCAATGATCAGCACCCCACCAACAACTATCCACCTACAGAACCTCTTCATTTTCATGTGCGTCACCTTCCTATCAATACGCGGTTAACTTAGAAAATCACCCGGCCGCTTGCCACGAATTTATTCTTGCTATATTCATCAGCCGCAACGCTGGACGACTTATCCGTATATGAATAGATTCCTCTCAACAAAACATATCGGGCGACCTTGTATTCCAAACCGGCGGAGAAGATATTCGCAGTCTCATCGCGGTCGTCTTCACCCAGAAAATTCTGCGCGAACATCTCTTTGTCGCGGAAGGTATATCCGGCAAGCAGCCGCATGTTTTTGATGACCTCATATTCCCCGTTCACGCCAAACGAAAGCGTGCCGGTATCGTCATCATACACCTCGCGCTGCTCGAACATATAATCCGTCTCGACATTCACAACAAATCCTTGCGCAATTTTAAAGGCGATTCTGCCGAACGCATCGTCGGTCAGCAGCGTATCGCCGAAATCGTTTTCGGTGTAATACCGTTCATATCCCACCGTCACTAACGGGGTGGCCGGTAATTGCTCGAATTTTCCCGTGACGCTGGCTTGCGCGACGAAACTGTCCTGATCATCTTGACTCAACGTTTCAACATCTTCATAAGAGGTGAGCGAATATCCTGCGCGGAGGCTGGTTTGGATTCGCGGGGAGAGTTTCATATCCACGCCGGAGATCACGTTCTGCCGCGCAAAATTCGCGCTGTTCAGTTCGCCCGGCGTTTCTTCCCGATCCGCAAATTCATACGCATACGACAGGACGTACGTGAGCTTTGACGAGACCGCGTGTTTAAAATCCACTGTGCCGGTATGCGTCTGGCTTTCTTGCGTAATATCCTGACTATCGTTGTAATCGTCCGCAACCGTCCAAACCGTAATTTCGTCGTCGCCATAATCTGTCCGGCCATACGAATATCCGAGAATGAGGGCAGTGCGCGGTTTGGCAAGGACGTTATACTTCACGCCGGCGGAAAAATCATTTTTCAGCGTTTGGTTTCCGATGGCTAACGGTTCTTCTTCATCAATCGGCACGAGTTCCAGCACATCCTGCACGCTTAATTTGACGCGATCTCGGAAGAATCCCTTTTCATAATCATATTGAGAGCCTAATGAGAAATCGAAGGTGAGATTGTTCTGCGTGTCGTCTAACTGCGTGTTATTATTGTACTTCAGATAAACAAACTCATAGGATAAGCCGAGATCAAGATTCAACAAGTTCTGGTCAAGATGAATGTCCGCATTAACGCCTGCGCGGGCATCTACATAAGTGTCATCCCGCTCTTTCGCGTCTTCGGGGAGCGGCGCGTCTTCAGAAATTTCGAAGACGTTATCATCATACCCGCCGCCGATTTCTACGTAAGGTCTGAGCGTGACAAACTCTGAAATATTCACCGCTGACGCAGTGGACGCCCAGATTCCGCCAAGAAATATCCCCGCAGACACAAGAATCAAAAACATTTTTCGACTCTGCGCGTTCATGGTTAACTCTCCCTTGTTCGTTGTGATTTATTCCTCAGGCCCTCTGAATATCCTGAGTACCGTTATACGGATAGGCGAAAATTTCACTTTTCAACAAGAAGTATCATGGGTTTTCATGTTTGTCAAGATAAAATATCATTATTTACCACAGAGACGCGGAGAGCGCGGGAACGCTCTCAGAAATACGCCGTTCTCCGCGTTTTTCACGCTTCTGCGGCAAGCATGATGAAACAAGCGCGCATTTATTTTTTCTGAGACAGCAAAAATTCAATCAACGCCCGCCCCTCTTTAGTATCCCAATCGCGCGGGCCGATAACGCCGCCAAGGGCTTTCCCTGACGCATCAATGAAATACGTGGACGGAACGCCGCGCACGCCGAAATCTCCGGCAACAGAGGAATCTTGATCGTGCAGCGTCGGAAACGTCAATTCATGCTCTTTCAGATATTTTTCAACGGTCTCAATCGCGGCGCGGTCAATCGAAACGGCCACAATCACCAGCCCCTTTTTTTGATACTTTTCGTATAATGCTTGCAGTGACGGGCGTTCTTTTTCGCAATAGCCGCACCACGTCGCCCAAAAATTCAACAGCACGACGCTTCCCTTGAAATCACTCAGTTTGCGAGTCTCGCCGCCCACAAGCGGCAGCGACAGCTCAGGAATCTCGACTGGCTCATCGAATTGAATAGCTTGCATGGCAAGGAACAACTCCTCAGTTTCTTCCGCGCCGCTGCCGATCCCAAGCATCCCCATTCCAATCAACACCATTAATAATATGATCAATATTTTTGTGATTTTTTTCATATTTATTATCTCCATTTCTTGTTTTTTAATCAGATCAAATCAGTTCCATAAAAAAATCCAAATCCTTTTTCACGCGCCAAGCGCGGCCTGCGGGCGAACGCGAATTGTCTGGAATTGCGTCAGCGTGACGAGACCGGGCGGCGTGCCTTTCGGCTTGCGGACGTATTTGCGCGGCGTGAACATCACATCGGCGCGTCCGGCGCGGCGAAGTTTGCTGTAATACGCGGCTAACGCGGCGGCTTCGGCAATCGTGCGTTCCGGCACGGCGGCGCGGCCTTCGCGGTTCAAAATCAGGACGTGCGAACCGGGCGCGTTCTGCGCATGCAGCCACAGATCGTCCGATTGCGCCGTCCGCAGCGTCAGCAGGTCATTTTCCCGGCTATTCCGGCCAACATAAATCTGAAAGCCTTCCGACGACGTGAACCGCAGAAACGGCTGCGCCGGTTCAGCTTTCGGGGCGTTCGCTTTGCGCGATGAGCGCGGCGCATCCGCCTTCGTTTCCTGAATTTCCTGCCGGAGTTCCCGCAACGCGGCAAGCGTCTCCGCGCTTTCGACGAAAAACTGCGCTTCTTCCAAATACGCAAGCATCTGCTCGGCCTCGCTCAAGCGCGCCGCCGTCACGTCTTTCCCCTGTTTCAGCTTGTTATACTGCTTGAAATAGCGTTGTGCGTTCTGCGCGGGCGTGAATTTCGGGTCAAGCGCAATCTCCATGTCCGGCTGCCCGTCCTGATAATAATTCGGCAGCGCGACGATTTTCATTCCCTTTTGCAGCAGACGCAGATTTGCGGTCAGGAGTTCGCCCTTGATGCGGAAAATGTCGGCCTGTTCAATTTCCTGCTGAACGCTCGCCAAGGCGTCGCGTTTTTTCTGGATTTTGGCGGCGCGGCGGGCTAACGCGCTCGAAAGCGAGGCGCGCAGCGCGTCAAGCTGGCCGCGTCCGGCGATCTGTTCGTAATAGCGCTCCGCCGCCGCGTTCATCGAATCCATTGCGACGGCCTTTTTGCCCGGCTCGCCGGAAAATTGCGTGAGCGGCAGCGCGGAGAGCGTGACCGGCACGTCCGAGTCGTCGCAGATGAGCGTTGGCTGATACGCGCCCGTTCGGACAACTTCGGCCAGGTGTGACAATCGCGCCCAGCGCGTCTCGCCGCTATCGTCCGGCCGCCCGGCGATTTCTTTCGCAAAAAGCGGACTGACGCCCTGAATCTGCTCGACCAGCGTTTTCCAGAGTGGCGCGTTCGCGGCGGAGGAGGCGAGCGTTCGCTCAAATTGTTCGCGGCGGATGTCGGTCAGCGCGATTTTGTCCTGCGGCAGCGGCGGCGGAACATAGACCGCGCCCGGCGCAATCCGGCGGAACGACGTTTGCGCGGCGGTGACATGGCGAATACTGTCGAGAATTTTGCCGCCTTCCTGCGTCAAAATGATGTTGCTGAATCGCCCCATAATTTCGACAATCAGTTGAAATTTGAGGGGGTGGCCGTCAATGTCGCGGCGGGCGATGTCGAACGTGACGATGCGCTCCAGCGGCGGTTTCGTGATGCGATAAATTTCGCCGCCCTTGACATGATGCTGCAAAAATTTGGCGAACGCGAACGCCTGATTTTCCGGCTGGCGGCGCGTGAGATAGAGAAATTGAAATCGCGGATCAACCGCGATAGCGAGACGCTGCTCCTGCCCGCGATTCCAAAGAATCAAGACAAGCGACTGCTCATCCGGCTGGAGAATGCTGTTGATTTTCGACGGGCAAATCCGGTCAGCGAGTTCTTGCGCGATGGCGTTCAAAACAAAGGTGTCCATTCGGGCGTCGTTTCCTGCAAGGCGATATGTTCCTGTATGCCGTCTTGCACAGTTTTTTTTGCGATCTTTTAAAGGTAGATAAAATCCACGTTTTCAGTTGCAATATATTCGCGCAAAATCTTCAAATTATCGCCATAATAGAGCGTATTTTTCCATTCCGACATAGCGGACTCCTGAGAATTTTTTTAATCTTTCCAAAAAGAAAAAGCTCAGGAAGCCGAAACTTCCTGAGCTTGAAAACGGGAGGTTTTACGCTTTGCCAGCCGAGCCAAGCACGTCTTTAATTTTGTGACGCACAAGTTCTTTCACGGCAGAGCGCGCCGGGCCGAGGTATTTGCGCGGATCGAATTCGCCCGGAGTCTTCGCGAAGACTTCGCGGATGGTCGCGGTCAATACGAGGCGCAGGTCGGTGTCGATGTTGATTTTACAGACAGCGGAACGGGCGGCTTCGCGCAGCATGTCCTCTGGCACGCCTTTCGCGCCGGGGAGGTTGCCGCCGTACTGGTTGCATTTTTGCACGTATTCCTGCGGGACGGACGATGAACCGTGCAACACAATCGGGAAGCCAGGAATCATCTTTTCGATTCTGTGCAGCCGGTCGAAATCAAGCTTGGCTTCGCCTTTGAATTTGTACGCGCCATGACTCGTGCCGATGGCAATCGCTAATGAATCCACGTTCGTTTTTTGAACGAACTCGGCGACTTCTTCCGGGTTGGTGTAGATCGCGTCTTTCTCGGAGACGTTCACGGCGTCTTCAATGCCTGCCAATTTGCCAAGCTCGGCTTCGACGACCACGCCTTTACCATGGGCATATTCCACGACTTTCTTTGTGAGTTCGATATTTTTTTCGAATGGAAATTTCGAGGCGTCAATCATAACCGAGGTGAAGCCGTCATCCACGCAGGCTTTGCACATTTCAAAACTGTCGCCATGATCAAGATGCAGCACAATCGGAATATTCGACGTTGCCACAGCGGCTTCGACCAATTTGACGAGATATACCGGATTCGCGTATTTTCTCGCGCCTTCCGACACTTGCAGAATCAACGGCGATTTTTCTTCATTGCCAGCTTCCACGATGGCCTGAAGCAGTTCCATGTTATTCACGTTAAACCCGCCGACGGCATAGCCTTCTTTATAGGCTTTTTCGAATAAGGCTTTACTATTGACTAATGGCATGGCTCTTCCTCCACTCAGGTTGAATCCGTTTGCGCTTCAGTGAATACAACGTCAACACGGAAATCATACGCAAGAGAAACGGGTTCATGTCAAGAAAAATCTCTGGAAAGAACGATAACGCCTAAGAGAATCGCCTGAAATCGCAACAACGCCCCTCATTCTTCATCGCTGGCGGGAGGAATTTCCATCTCCTCCCGTTCCCATCGCGCTTGAATTTGTTGGGATTGATGCCGTTTTATCAAATACGCGGCCAGAAATCCGACGCTGAGCAGAAACCAGAACAGCCCGATTTCAGGGAGATACATCAGCCACGAATAGCGCGAACGCAGCGAACGCTGCCATTCCGATTCGAGGCGCGGCAGGCTGACGCCCGCCGCATGGCGCAGCGCGGCATTGACATCGCTTCCTTCGCGCAATTGCTGGATAAAATTCTGGAAAATACGCTGGCCGTATTCATTCAAGAGAAACGAGACGAGGCTGAAACTCTGCGCGTAAGCGAGCCGGGCGGCGTCTTCATCTGCCGGAAACGAGGTCATCAACATCTCTAACGGCAAAAAATGCTGTCGCAGCGTCGCCTCTTCGATGGCGCGCTGCCCGTGCAGCGTCCACTCTTTCGCATGATACATGGCAAACCCTTCGGAAAGCCAGCGCGGCGCGCCGCCCTGCGCGGCAAGCGCCTGCTCCAGAACGATATGCGCGACTTCATGCGTGAACACGTCGAGCGGATTGAGCGTTTGCCCTTCTTTTCGCGTCACGGCGGAGCGCATGACAATGCGGCTCAAGCCGGGATACGCCGCGCCGACCGCCCATTCCGGCAATTTTTCCGGCGACGGCTGCCGCTGCCGAAAACAATCCGCGTCTGGACAGAGATAAACGACGATTTTGCGCGGCGGCGCGTAGCCGACTTCCCCTGTGATTCGGGCATAGACGGATTCGGCGCGCTCAGCGAGCATAGCGGTGACGCGCTCGTCAACCGGCTGATAGTGCAGATAAAAATGCGGCAGCGCACGCGTCTGCCACGCCGCCGCGCTGACCGGCCTGCTCGCGCAAATCAGCAGCCATCCGGCGCAGCCGACCGCCAACATCCAGCGCAATCGTCGGCGGAGCGCCCCAAAATGCGGCATGCGGAAAGTTTTCACCTGAAAAATAAAAAAGGACTTACGCAACGCGGCGCGTTCTGCGATCCGCTGCTGCGTAAGTCCATTGCGCCAACATCGGCGGGTTATTTATTGGCGGTTTCAACTTTTGGCGACGATGTTAACGAATCGCTCGCTTTGCTTCCGGTGCTGCTGCTCGCGCTTGAAGTCGAAGTTTTCTCGCCGCCCCCGCGCCGCCCGCCGGACGCATAATCATTCACATAAAACCCCGCGCCTTTTAGGACAAAGGCCGAAGCCGACATCAATTTTTTCACCGGCCCGCCATGACAGAGGATACATTCCGTCAACGGATCATCGCTGAATTTTTGAAGCATTTCAAATCGTTCCTGACAACTTTCGCATTTATACTCGTAAATCGGCATGAATCGTCCTCCTGTTTCGTGACTGAACAAATACAGTTCGCAACCAATCTGCAATATAAAATATAGAAACGGCGCGTCTTGTCAAGAAAATTCGTGACCGCCGAAACGAGTCAGAAATTTTTGCAAAAACGCAATTGAGTCCTTGACAAAAGCCGCGCGCGTGTATTTCCGGTGAACGCACATCTTGAGGAGCATGCGCGATGAACATTCTCTCGCTTCCGGCGATTTACGACATGGCGTTCCAGTTTCGAGACACGGCGAAAACCGTTGATTTTCTTGAAGACTGCGTGGAAATGTACACGGATATTCCAGTGGAATCGGTGGTGGAATTCGCCTGCGGAAGCGGCTGTTTCACGACCGAATTCGCGCGGCGCGGCTATCGCACGTATGGCGTGGACATTGACGAAGCGATGTGCCAATATGCGACGCAGCGCGCGTGGGCTGAGCGGCTGGATGTGACGATTTTTCAGGCCGATATGGTTGACGCGACGTTGCCGCGTTCCTGCGATCTCGCGCTGAATCTTTTCGATTCGCTGACTTACGTGACGGACGAACGCCGCATAATCCGGCATTTGCATGCGGCGGCAGACGCGCTGACGCCCGGCGGCCTCTATATCGTCGAAGTCGGCGTGATTGACGACATCACGAATCACCAATCCGATGATATTTGGACGGAAATGCGGGGCGATTGCTCCGTGACGACCTGCTACCGCCGCCATGAGGCGATTGACCCAGAACGCCGCACGTTTACGGAAGAATGCCGCTTTCGCGTGGCCTGCCGGGAAGAATGTTCGGTTCTCGTTTTAAAACAGGCGAAACTCGCGTTAATGTTTCAAGAATTTATCAGAATAGTGGAACGCTCGAAACGGTTTACTCCCATCGTTTTTTTCGATGAATTCGCGCCGGATGCGTTTCTCCCGCAAGACGCCGTTCCTTGGCGCGTCATCGCCGTTTTGCTGAAAGAATAACATGAATTTTCAGATACACGCCACAGACGCCTATTCCCGCGCCCGCTTGGGGACGCTCACGACTGCGCACGGCGACGTGCCGACGCCGATCTTCATGCCAGTCGGGACGCAAGGCACGGTCAAAGCTATGCTGCCGCAGATGTTGGCCGACATGAACGCCAAGATCATTTTGGGCAACACCTATCATCTGTATTTGCGCCCCGGCCACGACTTGATCCGGCAGTTCGGCGGCCTGCATAAATTCATGGCGTGGGATCGCGCAATCTTGACGGACAGCGGCGGATTTCAGGTGTTCAGCCTCGGCGATTTGCGGAAAATCACCAGCGACGGCGTGACGTTCCGCTCGCATATTGACGGCTCGCTGCATACGCTGTCGCCGGAAAAATCCATTGAAATCCAGCAGGCGCTCGGCTCAGATATTATGATGTGTTTCGACGAATGCACGCCGTACCCGTCCACGCCGGAATACGCGGCGAAATCCATGCTCATGAGCATGACATGGGCGGAACGCTGCAAGGCGTTTCATCGCGACGCGCAGCAGCAGCCGGAACGCCTCGTCAACCGGCAGCAGCGCTTGTTCGGCATCGTGCAGGGCGGCATGTTTCCCGCGCTGCGCAAGCAGAGCGTGGAGCAACTCGTGGACATCAGCTTCGACGGCTACGCTATCGGCGGCTTGAGCGTCGGCGAGCCGAAGCCGCTCATGTTTGACATTTTGGAACAGACCGCGCCCCTCTTGCCAAAAGACGCGCCGCGCTATTTGATGGGCGTGGGAACGCCGCTCGATCTCGTGCGCGGCGTCGCGTTGGGCATTGACCTGTTCGATTGCGTTCTGCCGACGCGCAACGCCCGGAATGGCTCGCTCTTCACTCCGCAGGGCGCGATGTCCATCAAACAGGCGCAATACCGTGCCGACGAGCGCCCGATTGACCCTGCCTGCCATTGCTACACCTGCCGCAATTTCAGCCGCGCATACCTGCGCCATCTTTTTATCGCCAAAGAAATTCTTTCATCCATGCTGAATACGATTCATAATCTACATTTTTATCTTGACTTAATGAGTCGTCTTCGGAAAGCTATTGCGGAAAATACGTTTCACGAATTTCAAGCAGCATTTGAGCAGGCGTATCAAGAAAAAATGAGCGTCTGCGACGAGTCGTAAGCTTAAAAAAACCACGTGAAACGATGCTGTCATTATGTCACCGCCTGAGCGGTCTTGCAGGCCGGTCGGGTCTCTTCGCGCAACTTGAACCGTTCATCTATTGAGGAGGAACAGCAGTGATCGAATTTTTTCAATCCGCGCAGTTATTGCTGGGGCAAGCCGGAGGCGATGCCGCCGGAACGACGCAGCAGGCCGATGGGCTAACGCAAGCGATTATGTCGTTCATGCCGCTCATCATGATTTTCGTGATTTTTTATTTTCTGTTGATTCGCCCGCAGCAAAAGAAACAGCAGCAGCAGCAACAGATGCTCCAAAATTTAAAACGGGGCGACCGCGTGATTACCAGCAGCGGCATTTACGGGACAATAGACGATATTGACGACAAAACCGTGCAATTAAAAATTGCCAATCAAGTAAAAGTGAAGATGTTGAGAAGCGCTATTTCCGGCGTGGACCAAGGTGGCGCAAGCGAATCATCAGAGAAATAGGAGCGGATAATGTTCAAAGGCGATTTGATGTGGAAAATTCCATTAGTGCTGATCCTCGTCGCGGCAGCGATAGGGTTTTGGGCCTACAAAGGCTTGAATCTCGGCTTAGATTTGCAAGGCGGATTGCATTTAATTTTACAAGTCGAGACCGATAAAGTGATTGAAAATGAGTTAGTCAGAACCAAAGACGGGCTCGCGCTGGAATTCAAAAAAGAGCGGCTGAAAGTCAGTTCGATTGCCGTCGAATTGCCCCAATCGCTCAAAATTACGGCGGCATCGTCCGCAGACAAAGACGCGATTCAGGCGTATATCAAGAAAGAATTGGAGAATTTCGAGGAATCAGGGCTGCTGAGCATGGGCAATTCTTTCACAATTAAATTGAAAGACAATTTAATCAGCTATTGGAAGGAAAATGCCGTCAAGCAAGCCTTGTTGACGATTCGTAACCGCATTGACGAATACGGCGTCGCGGAGCCGATTATTCAACGGCAAGGCAAAGATCGCATCATCATCGAACTGCCGGGCGTGAAAGATTTGCAGCGCGCGATTGATTTAATCGGCAGAACGGCGGAATTGCGCTTCCAATTAGTGAAAGACATGGCCGCCTCGAAAGAAGAATTATTGAAGCGGTACGACGGCAAAACGCCGGACGGTTATGAAATCCTGCCCGGCAATCCCAAAGGCTCATCCAGTGGGACGCTCGGCGCGTATCTGCTTGAAAAAGAAGCCAAAGTGACCGGCGCGAATTTGAAAGACGCCCGCGTTTCGAAAGACGAAATGGGCATGGCGGCGGTCAGTTTCGAATTTGACCGGGACGGCGCGCGACAGTTTGGCAAGTTGACCGAAGCGAACATTGGCAAGCAATTAGCCATCGTGCTGGACAAAACCGTGCAATCCGCGCCGGTTATCCGCTCGAAAATCACGAGTTCCGGCCAAATTACCGGCGACTTCACCACAGACGAAGCGACGGATTTAGCGATTGCGCTGCGCGCCGGAGCGCTCCCCGCGCCGGTGAAAATCCTGCAAAATGTCAGCGTCGGCCCCAGCCTCGGCGATGATTCGATTCGCGCAGGCCGCAATGCCATTTTTGTTGGAACGGCCATTGTGTTTGCGTTCATGATTTATTATTACAAAATGTCCGGCGTGATCGCCGACGCCTGCCTGATTGTCAACCTCGTCCTGATGATGGGCGCGCTCGCGTCATTCGGCGCGACGCTGACGCTGCCCGGCTTGGCTGGCATCGCCCTGACCATCGGCATGGCGGTGGATTCGAACATCCTGATTTATGAGCGCATCAAAGAAGAGCTTCAAAAAGGCAAAACGCTGCGGTCAGCCGTCGAAAACGGATTCGCGCGGGCGCACGTGACGATTATTGACGCCAACTTAACCACGCTGTTATCCGGCGCGATTCTGTTTCAATTCGGCACCGGCCCGATTAAGGGATTTGCTGTCACCCTGAGCATCGGCATTCTGACGACATTATTCGCGGCGCTGATTGTCTCGAAAGTCATCTTTGATCTGTGGCTGCAACGCAGCGACATGAAAAAGCTGAGCATTTAAGGCGGAAGAGGGAACTATGGAAATGCAACAGAAATATAGATTTGATTTTATCGGCAACCGGATGGCGGCGTTTGTCGTCTCGTTGGTGATGATTGTCGTCGGTCTCGGCTCGATGGTCGTAAGAGGCGGCATAACGTTTGGCGTTGATTTTGTCGGCGGCACGCTCGTCGAAGTGCAATTTTCAGACACGCCAGACATTGACGCGATCCGAAAGGCGGTCGGGCAAGCGAATTTTGCGAGCGCGTCCATTCAAAAGTTAGGCGAAGAAAATTTAGTGCTGATTCGCGCGCAATTAGCCAAAAATGCGAGTGAATCCGGCGAAGATGAAGGCAAAAAAATTACGGACGCGCTGCAAACGGCTTTTGGAGAGAAGAGCTTTGAAATCAAGCGCGTGGAGCAGATCGGGCCGCAGGTTGGCAGCGAACTTTGGCAGAGCGCGCAGACCGCCATGCTGTTCATGCTGGCCGGAATGGTGTTGTATATTTCTTGGCGGTTTGAATCCAAGTTTGCGCTGCCGGTCGCCATTATCGCGGTGGTTATTATCGGTTTGTCTTCGTGGGAATCTGCGCTCACGATTGTCATTCTTCTCGGCATCGCCGCCGTGTTAGCGGCGTGCATCTATTACGAATATCATTATGCGTTTGCCGCAATTATCGCCTTGATTCACGATGCGTTGATTACGGTTGGCGCGCTGTCGCTGACAGATCGGGAGTTGACGCTGCCAATTATCGCCGCGATTCTGACGATTATCGGCTACTCCGTCAACGATACGATTGTCGTGTTTGACCGGATTCGGGAGAATTTGCGCTTGATGGCGCGGGAGAAGCCGGAAGACATTTTAAACGCGAGCATCAATCAGACATTAAACCGGACGCTTTTAACCTCATTGACGACGCTGTTCGTCGTACTCGTCTTATATTTAGCGGGCGGACACGTGATTAACAGCTTTGCGTTTGCCCTGTTAGTCGGCATCACAGTTGGGACGTATTCGTCCATTTTTGTCGCCACGCCGATTCTGTATATCTGGAATCAGCAGGTGAAAGGCGGCATTTTCAAGAAAGCGTAACGCGCAAGCTGTCAGATGCGCCCAACGCATCTGACAGCGTTTTCTCTCCATGCGTTTTTGCGGCATCGAGAAACGAAGCAGAAAGGCGGTGAGTTATGCTCGATAGCTTTAAGCATCTTGTGAGCAAGAAAACCAAAGAAGAGACGCAAATTGAGGAATATCAAAAGAGTGCGCAAAAAGCCCCCAATAACGTCAATATCCGCCTGAAATTGGGTGATCTTTACACAAAAATCGGCAACAAAAAAGCCGCGATCCAAGAATATACCACTGCGGCGATTCAATACGCCAATGACGGATTTCTCGTCAAAGCGATTGCGGTCAATAAAATTATCGTCAGGCTGGATCCCGCCCGCCAAGAAGCGTTAGATCGTCTATCCGATCTCTATTTTCAACGCGGCATTACCGCCGACTCGTTCGTGCAGGAATACCGCGACGCCCACCATCACGAGGAAGAACAGGAAATCTCCGCGCCGCCGGAAGCAGGCGAACAGGCCGAGCCGCTCGAAGAAATTGATTTGACGGCGGTTCAGCGCGAACAAGTGTCGCTGGGGTTTTATGGCGAGACCGTGCCGTTGTTGGCCTCGCTCTCTGAAGAAAGCCGGAAATGGCTTGAAAAGCAGACCACGCTACATAAAGCGCGCGCCAAAGAATATCTGCTCCGCGATGCCGCCGAACCGGAGTCGCTTTTCGTCCTGCTTGAGGGCGAAGCCAAAATATACACGAAAGACAAGGAAGGGGAAGAAACGCTGCTTGAGCAATTAGGCATCGGCGGATTCTGGGGCGGCATGTTTTTGTTTGCGCCCATTCGGCAAACGCAAGAGGCGGAGGCTGAAAATCCCCTCTCCGTGATTGCCGATCAGAATTGCCGCGTCTTAGAAATCCCCAAAGCCGCGCTGGCCGCGTTAGTCAAGCGCGAGCCGGATTTGTCGGAATCCCTGCTGCTCGCCTATTATAAGCGGAAAACGTCGGACATTACCCTCGCCCGCGTTCCGTTATTCAGCCATCTTGACCCAATTGAACGCCGAAAAATCGCGGAACAACTCACGCCCGTCACGATTCATAAAGGGGCGACGATTCTCACCGAAGGGGAAATGGGCGACGAGATGTACGTCATTAAATCCGGGCAAGTCGGCGTTTATACCACGTTAGTCGAAGAAGAGGGCGGCGTCAGCGTCATTAAGACGGATCAAGACCGCCTGCATTTAGCGACGCTCAAAGCAGGAGATTTCTTCGGCGAGCAAGCTCTGATTACGCGCGAACCCCGTTCGGCAACCATTATCGCGCTCACTGACGTGCAGTTAATGAAATTTACCAAACACGATCTTGCTATCGTTGTCAAACAACATCCGCGAGTCGGCGCGCAGCTTACGAAGTACCATCAGCGGCGCATCGCCGACACAATGGAATCGTTGAAAGCGATCTGGTGACGGGGCGGTAAATGAGATATGATTCTGATCCTCAGATTGTGAAAAGAATCCTGGGAGAAGTCGCCGCGCTTCAGAAGGCGTTGGAGCGCGCGATGTCCTTCGCCAGCCTCCCCGTCGGCGTGTTCGACGATCTCTCGCCGTTGGCGCTCTCGGTCTTAGCCACGCTGGACCATTTTATCCAACTCCATACGCTCAACCCGCAATTTTCGCTGAGCCGCTTCAGCACGCATTATATCGAAAAAACGTTGTCAACGCACGTTGAAACGCTTTCCAAAATCTTCCGGCGCAAAGAATTCAGCAGCGTCGAGCAACAAGTCGAATGGAATTTCACTCGCTTCATCGCCCCGCGTCAGGAGGCGGACAGCGAGCAGACGCTCATCAGCCTCTACAAAAAAATCGCGCAGACCTTGGAAACGTACTACGCCGACCGCGTAAGAAGCATGCACATCGCCGCCATCTTGAACGAGTACGTCGGCTGGGCGGAACACATCCAAACGCACGGGCATCATGACGTGCATGGCGTTATCATTTTTGCCGAAAAAGTCGCCCGCAATAACGCGATTATTGATCAGCGCGTGGAGCTTGTGAAAGAAATCTGCCAAACGCTCGCGGAACACGCCTTCCCGTCCTCGCGGCCGCCCGCTTCCGACCTCGAACTGACGCAGACCGCCTACGATTTGAGCCGCATGTATTCGATCTATCTGCTGGAACTGTATCAATCGCTCTTGGAAGACATGGAAATTATTGCGCTGGCGAACAAGGATTACCGCGCCTTTGAAGCGTATTGCCACGAACACGAAATTGATATTTACGAAGAATACCGCGACGTGCTGCAAGCCCATTTTCACGATTACATGGAGATGATTGACGCCGACATTTCCGCCTGCCTGAATCTCATCAAAACCGCCACGCTCATCGTGAGCGCCGAAATAACGAACCGGCGCTATATTGACCTCGAAGTGCCGGAAGAAGTCGTCGGGGAAAATCTTTCCAGAGACATCCGCATTTTGGAGCGCGCCGTGCGGCAGTTGCGCGGCGGCTTCCCCGAAATCATCGAACCGTGCCGCAGAACGCTGCAAAAAATCCGCAAATTCAAAGGGGAAATCGTGAAGCCCGCGATTGAAGTCTATGGCGCGTACATGCGGTCGCCGCGGGAATTTTTCAAGCAAGCGCCGCAGCAGCAATCCCGGTGGGTGCCGATTCTCGACAGCGCGTTGGCTTGCCTTGAGCCGCACGACGAGTTTTATCAAAAATGCCGGGACTTAAAAACGAAAATTGACGAGCAGACCGCTTCGGAGGAATGAAGCATGAACGCCATGATTTTCGCCGCAGGCTTGGGAACGCGCCTGCGCCCGCTCACGAATACCCGCCCCAAAGCCCTTGTCGAAATTCACGGCGCGCCGATGCTCGAATTGGTCTTGCGCCGAATGCAGGCGGCGGGCGTGGAACATGTCATCATCAACGCCCATGCGTTTGCCGACGCGATTCACGAATTCGCCGCCACGCATCCGCATGACGGGATGACCGTGCAGATTTCCGACGAGCGCGGCCTGCTGCTGGATACCGGCGGCGGCTTGAAACACGCGGCATGGTTTTTCCGCGACGGCGAGCCGTTTCTGCTGCATAACGCCGACGTGCTGTCGAACCTCGATCTGCGGGCGTTCTATGATTTTCATTGCGCCCGCCCGAACGCGCTGGCGACGTTAGCCGTCAATGCGCGCCCCGCGTCGCGCCGCCTGCTCTTCGATGACGATGGGCGCTTGTGCGGCCGGGATCATCTCGCCAACGGCGAACGGCGCGTCACGCGGCCGGCCGCGACGCTTCATGCGTTCGGCTTCTGCGGCATGCATGTCGTCAGCCCCGCCATCTTCGCGCTCATGCCGGATGCGTCCGTGTTTTCGATTATTGATGTCTATCTCAACGCCGCCGCCGCGCATGACATTTGGGCGTATCAGCACGACGGCGAATGGCTCGATGTCGGCACGTCAGAACGCCTGCGACAGGCCGAAGACGCGCTGACGCGTCTCTAACCTATGGCTCAACCGACGCTTGCGTTTCACGATTTCATTCGCCTGCTGAAAAACCCGGCCATCCCGAACGTGTACGATGTCGAAATCAACCACGTGGATTATTTGAAACAATTCAATTCGGTTGAATGCCATATTGTCGTCTATCCGTACAGCCGGAAAGTCGGCGCGCAACACATCAAATTTTATCCGTTCGAGGAATACGTTAAAGATATTCTCAGCCATCAAAAATCCGCGTATGCGAAAATCAGCAGCCAGTTCGACAAATTTTTCGGCATCTTTTTAGGCGTCGTGATTGCCGCAATTTTTGCGCTGTTCAACATCAAAGACCTGCTTTCCGTGCAGTCCGTTACGTCCGTCATCGGCGCATATTTCATCGGCAAAGAACTGTGGGACGATGTGGAAAATCTGCTGGTCAATCTGACGAAAAACGCACGCGTGAAATATTTCAACAGCTACTATTCTTTCCGTCTGGAAAAACATACGACGCTCACGCTCTATAACATTTTCGCCAAAAAGCAGCGCTACGGCAAAACGCCCTTGCTGCCGGAATTGATTGATTTTATCGAGCAAAGCAACTCGCAAACGCTCCGCATGTTTTTCAATATGGATGATGTTGACGCGCGCTGCGACGGCGAAATTGCGCCGGCGCGCCATCTGTTTTCCGTGCATATCGAACCGGACGCGCTTGAGGCGTTCGAGCAAGAGGGGTTTCTGTTCGGCGTCAAATTAAGCTTGAATCGCAAGCGGTGCGGTGTGGCGCGGAGTTTGGAATTGTTTCAATCATTGCATCGCGGCGAGCGCGGCGCATTGGACGATTGCGGCGTCTGGACGCCGGAGGCGGTCTTTTATCGCCAGACCGTGACTGTCGGCAATTGGAAAGGATTTCTGCGCAGCGGCCTGCTTCCGCAAAACGCGATTGTCAGCGCGCTGCCCTCATGAATCGCCTGATGACCGAGCGAAATATGACGCCATTGCAAGACGCCTCCGGCCGAATCATCACGAGTTTGCGCGTGTCGCTGACGGATCGCTGCAATCTGCGCTGCCGCTACTGCATGCCGGAAACGGGCGTCAAATTCGTCGAACACGCCGAAATTCTGCGCTATGAAGAGCTTGCGCGCCTGCTCAACGTTGCGGCGCGGCTCGGCGTCTCGAAAATCCGCGTGACCGGCGGCGAACCGCTCGCGCGCAAAGGCGCGGTCGAATTTATCGCCAAGATTCCCCGCATTCACGGCATCCAGACCGTCACGCTGACGACGAACGGCGTGCTCTTAGCGCCATTCGCCGCGCCGCTGCGCCGCGCCGGATTGAGCTACCTGAATGTCAGCCTTGACACGCTGAACCCGCGCAAATTCGAGGAAATCACGCGCGTTCCGGCGTTCGACGCCGTGCTGCGCGGCATTCGGGCGGCGAAAGATGCCGGATTTTCGACGGTGAAGGTGAACGTCGTCGCCATGCGCGGCTTCAATGACGACGAATGGTTCGATTTTGCCGACTTCGCCCATGAATACGACGTGATCGTCCGCTTTATCGAATACATGCCGTTTCATGGCAACGGCTGGCAGCCGAATGGATTTGTGCCGTCCGACGAACTGCAAGCCCGCCTTGCGACGCGCTTTGCTCTGCGTCCCGCGCGCGATGAGCCTTCTGCCGCCGCGAAAATCTTTGACATTCTGGGACGGCGCGGCAAAATTGGCTTTATTTCCGCCGTTTCGCATAATTTTTGCGCGGAATGCAACCGGCTGCGCTTGACGGCGGACGGCTTTCTGCGCCCCTGCCTGCACGGCGCGGCGGAAATTGACGTGAAAAGCGCATTGCGGCGCGGCGCAAGCGACGATGAATTGACTGCCCTTTTTCAAGAAGCCGCCGACCGCAAGCCCGCCGCGCATCGGGATTTCTTCGCGCCGCCCGCGCCGGAAATCGCGGCAGATCGGGCGATGGTGAACATTGGCGGCTAAAAAATATGATTCCTGTCAAAGAGGCGCGAGACATTATTTTAAGCCGCGTAGCGGTTCTCGGAACGGAGCGCGTGGAATTATTTGCCGCGTTGGGGCGCGTGTTGGCGGAAGACGTGATCGCGCCGTTCGACGTGCCGCCACACAAGAATTCCGCGATGGACGGCTACGCCGCGCGTTCCGCCGATTTACGCGGCGCGACGCCGGAAACGCCCGTCATGCTGACCGTCATCGAAGACTTGCCCGCCGGATACGTCAGCGCGAAGACGCTTGACGCGGGGCAGGCGATTCGAATCATGACCGGCGCGCCGATGCCGAACGGCGCGGACGCCGTGATTCGCGTCGAAGACACGCGGCGCGGCGATGGGGCGCAAGTGATGATTTTGCGGGAACGCCCGCCGCATTTCGACGTGCGTTTTGCGGGCGAAGACCTGCGGCGCGGCGCGGTCGCCATCCCGAAAGGGAAAATGCTGCGTCCGGCTGAAATCGGGCTGTTCGCGTCGCTCGGCAGATCGTTCGCGACGGTCTATCAACGCCCGCGCGTCGCCATTCTTGCGACGGGCGACGAGCTTGCCGAAGTTGACGAGCCGCTGCTGCCGGGCAAAATTTTCAACGCCAACGCCTATTCGCTGGCAGCGCAGACGCTCGAATGCGGCGCAATTCCGATGCTGCTCGGCATCGCCCGCGACGCGAAAGCGGATTTGGACGCAAAATTCGCGCAAGCCGCCCGCGCCGATCTCATTCTTTCATCCGGCGGCGTGTCGGCCGGCGATTACGATTTCGTCAAAGACCTGCTACGGCAAACCGGCTCGGAAATGCGCTTCTGGCAGGTCTGCATGAAGCCCGGCAAGCCATTAGCGTTCGGCAGCATCGGCGGAACGCCGTTATTCGGCTTGCCCGGCAATCCGGTCTCTTCGATGGTGTCGTTCGAAGTCTTCGCGCGCCCCGCGCTGCTGAAAATGATGGGGCATGCGGCCATTTTTCGAGCGTCCGTGACCGCGCAATTGACGCACGATTTCAAAAAAGACGACGGCCGCAAGCATTTCGCGCGCGTCACGCTTGAGCGGCGCGGCGGCGAATTGGCGGCGACTTCGACCGGCGCGCAAGGCTCCGGCATTCTCGCGTCCATGTCGAAAGCCGATGGCCTCGCCGTCATTGACGAGCCGCGCATGTTCATTTCGGCGGGCGAGCGCGTGCCGGTCATGGTGTTGGATAACAGCTTGCTGATGACGCCTGAACGGGAATTTTAGGTGAATAGGTTCTCACACTCTTCGCAAGGTTCAACGAAACGGGAAAACGTATGATAAAACTCTTCCGAAAACGAGCATATTATGGGGCAGCAGTTGTTCTCGCGCTGCTGTTGGCGGGCTGTCCGAATCACTACCGGAAAGGGCTGACGTATCTTGAGCAGGGGCAGGCGGAATTGGCGATGCAGGAACTGCTCGCCGCGCTGCAAAAAGAGCCGAATAATCCCGATATTTATTATCAATTGGGGCTGCTGTACCTCAAGCAAGAGGCGTATCGCAAGGCCATCGAGATGTTTCAGCAGCTTGCCGACCGCTTTCCGGCGTATGCGCAGCGCGACGGCGCGCTCTATCATTTGGGCTTCTGCCATTTTCAACTGCGGGCATACGATCCGGCGATTGCCGCGTTCGCGGAAATCGCGGCCAAATTTCCGGCGAGTCCGCACGGCGAACTTGCCCAGTTCTATCAGGCGGAAAGCGCGTGGCATGCCGATGATGTCGGCAAAGCCACCGGCTATTATCTCGAACTGCTGCGTCGCTTTCCGACGGGCGCGGCGTATCCGGTCGGCCTGTTCCGGCTCGGCCAATGCCATTTGACGCTCGGCAATTTCTCCGAAGCGGCGGAGGCGTTTAAAAAATTTTTAGCCGCCGCAGACGCATGGCGGCCGGACGCCTTGGCGGGGCGGTATAACCTGAACAGCCTGTTGGAACAAGCCTATTACGCGCTTGGGCAGAGCTACGCGGCGACGAACGAACCGGCGAAGGCGGTCGGATTTTTCCGCGATTTGCTGAGCAAATTCCCGCAAAGCGCGTTCGCGCCCGACGTGCTGTACCGGCTCGGCGCGGCGCATGAAACGCTCGGCAGCCATCAGCAGGCGATTGATGCGTTTCGCGCCCTGCGGCAGGATTTCCCTGACGATAAATCGGCGGATGACGCCCTGTTCCGCGAAGGCTCGCTGCATTATCGCCTTGAGCAATACGATCAGGCGATTCGCGCGTTCGAGGAGCTATTGCAGGCGTATCCGGCCAGCCCCAACGCACAGCGAGCGTCCGTGATGATTGGGAACAGCTACGTCGTCACGCGGCAGCCCGGCAAGGCGGCGCAATATTACGAAAAAGCCCTGCAAACGGGCGCAACCGGCGACGAAACCGCCAACATCAACCGCCAAATATCGCTGGCGGCGGCGATTGCGCATTATCAAGCGGACGATTACGCGAAGGCCGCCGAATTCGTCGCGGCGATTCCGGCGGCGGATCGCAGCGCGGAAGAGCAGTATTGGAGCGGCGAAATCGCTTTCCGGCGCTATGAATATGACCGCGCCCGCGACGCATTTGCCGCCGTCCTGAAAAGCACGGAAG
>CAZCGG010000015.1:0-1613 GCA_964498135.1 uncultured Candidatus Moduliflexus sp. | reverse complement strand
TATGAATATGACCGCGCCCGCGACGCATTTGCCGCCGTCCTGAAAAGCACGGAAGAGCCGTCGCTCTTGCAGCGGGCGCATCTCGGCCTGCTCAACCTCCTGTACGCGCAGGAGCAATGGGCGGACGCGCTGAAAATGGCGCAGGACATTCCGCGCCACCTGCTGACGCCGGAAGCCTTTGTGATGGCCGGAGACGCGGCGTTGAACACGAAAGATTTCTCGCTCGCCATCCAGATGTACGAGGAAATCCGCCATCGTTACCCACAGAGCGAAATGGCGCAGGATGTCCTGTATTACGCGGGAACGGCGGCGTATAAGCTGGAAAAATTCGAGCAGGCGCGGCAATATTTTACCGATTTGTACCAACAATTTCCGGGACATCGCTACGCCGCCGAAGCCCAATTTTATCTCGGCTGGACGTATTTCCGCGCCGACCAATATGAGCAGGCGATTCGCGCCTTTCAACTGCTGATTGAGCGTTTTCCCAACAGCGAATTTGTCGGGCAGGCGCAATTGAAAATCGCGGATTGCTATTTCAACATGGAGCGGTACGACGCGGCGCTGCAAGAATACCAGCGCGTCATCGCGCAGCGCCCAAACCAGCCCGAAATGTTAGGCGAAGCGCAATACGGCATGGCATTGGTCTATAAGGTGACCGGCAAGTACGACGCCTATCTTGCGACCACGCGCAAGTTTATTGACGAGCATCCCGACAGCCCGTTGAGCATCGTCGCGCAATATCAGATCGGCGAACAATGCTTTCAGCAGGGCGATTACGATGACGCGATTGCCGCGTACCAATGGATTCTCGACCGCTTTCCCGATAACGAATACGCGGATAACGCGCTGTTTCGCATCGGCCAAGCGCAAGCGCAGCAGAACGATCCGCTGCCAGCGCTGCAAACGTTTCGCGCGTTTTTAGAGCGTTATCCGCAAAGCGAATATCGGCCAACCGCGCAATACGAGGCGGCCGCGACTTATTTCAGGCTGGGCGATTTCGTGAATGCCGCGCTTGAATATCAAGCGTTTCTCCAAAATTTTCCGGCGGACGCCAACACGCCGCAAGCGTTGTTCGAGTATGGGAACGCGCTGCTGAAACTTGACCGCGCCGCCGATGCGGCCAGAGCGTTCGAGCAGTTGATTCAGCGTTTTCCGGCGAGCGCGCAGGCGCAACAGGCCGGATTCGTGGTCGGCGAAACGCTCTTGAAGCAGCGGCGCTGCCAAGAGGCGGAAGACGCGCTAACCGCCGCGCTGAACGGGACGGATCAGGCGAAAGCGGCGCGGACGCAGTTAGCGATTGCCGAATGTTACGAGCAATCGAAGGATTTTGACAAGGCGATTGCGGAATATTTTAAGGTGATTTACGTCTATTCGAGCCAAAAAGCCGAAGTGGATCAGGCGACGTTTGCGTCGGCGGGGATTTACGAGCAGCAGGGAAAAATTGACGATGCCCGCAATTTGTATAAAAAATTGGCCGAAACCTCGAATGACGCGAATTTCATCCGGCAGGCGAAGCAAAAACTGCAAGAACTGCAATAGGCGCATGCGCCGAAACAAGCCGGTTAACGCGCTTGTTTCGGCAAGCTGACCACCACCGTCGTCCCTTTGGCGGG
>CAZCGG010000014.1:17524-43396 GCA_964498135.1 uncultured Candidatus Moduliflexus sp. | reverse complement strand
CAGCTTGGCATTCCGCATGACGCCGCGACGCTGCTCTTTGCCGCGAATGGTTGTTATCGCAATCGCTGGAAGGATTACGAAACCATGCGCGCGGCGGTCGCCCATCTGTCCGATTCAGAGGCCGCCGACCGCCTGCTTTTTCTCGCGCTTGGCGAAGCGGGGCAAGACGAACAGATTGGCCGCGCCATGATTCGCTGGATTCCCTATCAAGCTGACCAACGCGTCGTCGCGCAATATTATCAGGCGGCGGACGTGTATCTGCATGGCGCACGTGCGGATACGTTTCCGAACGCCGTGTTGGAATCGTTAGCGTGCGGTACGCCGGTCGTCGCCACGCGGGTCGGCGGCATTCCTGAGCAGATCGAGGATGGCGTTACCGGCTTTTTGGTGCCGGAATGCGATCCAGCATCAATGGCCGACGCGCTGCGGCGGCTGCTTGCTGACGTTGATCTCAAACGGACATTCGGCCTTCAGGCGGCGGAATCGGCGCGGCGGCGATTTAATTTGCCGCGCATGGTGGACGATTATCTGACCTGGTATCACGACGTTATTCAGGCTGAACAACAGGCGGCCAAACGATGAAAAGCGGCGAATATTTCTTGACATCCCGCAAGAAAACTGATGTCACTGCGTTCGCAATGACATTCGTTGTATATGGTGATTCGGTATGATGTACGCGGTCAAAAAATGGCTGAAACAGGCATGTTGGCAGGCCGGTTTTGAGATTCGCCGCCATCCCGCCACGCCCGCCGTCGCGGAACGTCCCGCCCCTCCGCGCATGTCGCTGGAAGGCGCGTTGCAGCAGGTGAAACAGCAAGGTTGGCAGCCCGGCACCGTCATTGATGTCGGCGCGGCGTATGGCGCGTTTACGGCGACGTGCCGCACGTTTTTTCCAGACGCCAAATATCTTTTGTACGAACCGCTGGCGGAATATCAGCCGTTTTTAGCGCGTCTCATGGCGGAACTGCGTGACGCCGAATACATTCCGGCGGCGATTTCAGCGCACTCTGGCGAGATCACGATCCACGTCCATCCCGATTTTGTTGGCTCGTCGCTCTATCTTGAAGACGAAAATTCCGATGTCAACGGCGTGCCACGCGTCGTTCCGACGATGCGCCTTGACGACGTGATCACGAAAACGCCCTGCCCGCCGCCGGTGTTGCTGAAGTTGGATGTTCAGGGCGCGGAACGCGAGGCGCTGCTTGGCGCGGCCACGCTGCTGCCGCAGATTGATGTGATAATGTTAGAAGTCTCGTTCTTCGAATTTTTCAAAGACGCCCCGCAAATCTGCGAGATGATCGCCTTTCTGAAGCAGCGCGGTTTTGTGCCGTATGATCTGTTTGGCGTGCAGTATCGCCCGCTTGATCAGGCGTTATCGCAGGTTGATCTGCTTTTTGTCAAAGACGACGGCCTGTTTCGGCGGCATCATTTTTACGCAACACGCGAACAGCGGGCATGGCAAAATCAGTTCTTGCAAAGGAACATGACCGGATGACGAGTGAGACGGCGTTGCCGCGCATTTCCATCGTGACGCCATCCTATAATCAGGCGCAATTTCTGGCCGCGACGCTCGATTCCGTGCTGTCGCAACGCTATCCGAATCTCGAATATATTGTCATGGATGGCGGCTCGACGGATGGCAGTTTAGACATCATAAAACGCTATGCGCCGTCATTGGCCTATTGGCGCAGCGCATCGGACGGCGGCCATTATGACGCGATCAACAAGGGGTTTGCCCGCGCAACCGGCGACATCATGGGCTGGCTGAACAGCGATGACATGTATTTCCCCTGGACTTTGCGCACCGTCGCCAGCATGTTTACCGCTTGCCCCGACATCGAATGGCTGACGACGCTGGAGCGGGCGACGTGGGATTGGCACGGCTTCTGCGTCCAATATTATCCGATGACGGGCTATTCCCGCGACGCCTTTTTAGCGGGGCGTTATCTTCCGGCCAGTCCGTTTGGCGGCTGCATTCAGCAGGAATCCACCTTTTGGCGGCGCAGTGTGTGGGAAAAAGCGGGCGGCGCAATTGATCTGAATTTTACGTTAGCCGGCGATTTCGATCTCTGGGCGCGATTCTATCAGCACGCCGAGTTATACGGGACATTCAGCCCGTTGGCGGGCTTTCGCTATCAAGACGCGCAGCGCAGCAAACAACAGCATGAGGCGTATATGCACGAAGCGAATCGATCTTTACACGTGATGCGTTCCCGCCTGAACTGGACGCCGCCGCAGCCGCCGCGTTCGACATGGCTGCGCCGCATGCCGGGGCTGCGGGCGTATTTCCCCGCGCCGTCTGCGCCGCGCTATGCCGCGAAACGCATTATCCGCAAACAGCCGGAATCGCCCGACGCGTTCTGGGCGATTGAGGAATATACCTTTACATGAGCGAGCCGCGCATTTCGATTGTGATTCCGTCCTTCAATCAGGGCGAATTTATCGCGCAAACCCTTGCGTCGCTTATCGGGCAGAATTATCCGAATCTCGAACTGATTGTCATTGACGGCGGCAGCACGGATCAAACGGCGGAGATTATCGCGCAATACGCCCACGCCATCGCGCATTACGTGTCTGAGCCTGACAATGGGCAGGGACACGCCATCAATAAAGGGTTTCGCCTGGCGACGGGCGAAATTTTGGCGTGGCTCAATTCCGACGATCTCTATTTGCCCTGCACGTTGGCGAAAATCGCCCGCCTCATGCGCGGTTCGGCTGCGCCGCAGTTGGTCTATGGCGGCAGCATCTTATTCGATGATCGCGGGCAGTTCACGCAAGGCCGCTTGCCGAGCGAATTCGACCGCGAACGCTTGACCTATTTCGATTATATCGAGCAAGCCAGCGCGTTTTGGACGCGGCGCGTCTGGGAAACGGTCGGCGAACTCGATGAATCGTATCATTACGCGCTCGATTGGGAGTGGTTTCTCCGCGCCGCGAAAATCTGCGACTTCACGCCGCTGCGCGAATATCTCTCGTTGTATCGCCTGCATCCGACGCACAAAACCGGCAGCGGCGGAGCGCGGCGGCAGCAGGAAATTCTGCGCATTGTCGAACGCTCCGCCCGTCCAGATTGGGTGACGGCGTATCATGATGTCGCGGCGCAGATGCCGCACTGCAAGCGGCAATTCGAACAATACGCGCCGCGTGGGTTGACTTGGCTGCATTATGCGGCGTATCTGCCATTATATTGGAAACATGGCCGCCATCGGGTCATCAACGTCATTTTTCCAATGTTGTAAACGAAAAAAGCATGGCGACAATCTCCATTCTGTTACCGAATTTGAATAGTTTGCCGTTTTTGCAAGAACGCCTGCAAACCATTGCCGACCAAACATGGCGCGATTGGGAATTGGTGATTGTGGACGGCTATTCTGACGACGGTTCGTGGGAATTGCTCCAAGCGTTTGCGAAAAACGATGCGCGTTGCACATTGACGCAAGCGCCGCGGCAAGGCGTGTATGCGGCCTTGAATGAGTGTGTGCGCATGGCGACCGGCGACTACGTTTACGTGGCAACCAGTGACGACACCATGCAGCCGAATTGCCTTGAAACAATGGTGACGGCGTTGGCCGCGCATCCTGACTGCGACGTCTGCTATACTTGCTTGCAGATTATTGATGCGCACGGTCAGCCGTTTGACAATTGGCGGCAATTCGAATCCGTGCAGTTTTACGGCGCGTTGATTGATCAGCCGCATATTCGCCGCGCCCCGCTCGACGGCCTGTTGCATTGCGCTCTGTATATGATGTATTGTTCGCTGACGCAGCTGCTGATGCGCCGCGCCGTTTTCGAAAAAGTCGGCCTCTTTCCGACGAATCGCGGCTCTATCGGCGATTTCGAATGGGGGATGCGCGTCGGCTTGACGTGCAATATTCTGCATCTCCCCGTTACGCTCGCCACCTGGCGACGCCATCCGAAACAGGCCACGAATGCGGATTTTCTGAAAACCGCCGCGTATTACGCGCAGTTATGCGACATGATATTGGCCGCGCTGCCGGCGTTGCAAACCGCGCAGCCGGACGTGTTTCAAAAAATTCGCGCATCGCGGCTGCTCTATCCCTATCGGCAGAAGCAGTGCATTCTCGGCATGGGCGAACAGCAGGGCTGGCCGCGCAAACTGTGTTTTCTGCTGCAAATCATGCGCATCAGCCCGCGTCACGCCGCCGAATTTATCGCGCAGCGAGTCTTGAAACGCCTCGCATATATTGACCGGCTCGCCTACATTCGCCAAGAATTGCATCGCCTCGGATTATCGCTTGAAACGCATGTGAACGCCCTATGACAATGCGCCTTCAAATCATCAGCCGCTACGCGCCCGCGCCGAATCGTTCCGGGCCGTTTACGTATCTGTTCGACCTCATGGCGCATCTTGCCGCGCACGGTTTCGCGCTTGAATTGGTCGTCCTTGATCCTTGGTTTGACGAGAAGCGCCTTGATGCGGCGGTTCGAAACATCGCGTCTCTCGCCATCATGCGCCTTGAACCGCCGCTTGCGTCTGAGAAAGCGGTTTCGCTGAAAGCACTGCTGCGCCCGCTCTATGCGCGGCTGCCTGAAAAGATGATGCTTCCGGCGCGAAGCGCGTGGTATCGTTTGCGAAACAGACCGATCCCCGGCATTCATGCGCACGACGCGCCCGCCACGCCGGCAGAACAGGCGTTCGTCGCGGAGCGCATCGCCGCGTTTCAGCCGCAGGTCGTGCTGGCGAATCATACCTGTTTAGGCAACCTGTTTGAAAACCGAACGCGCTTTCAAGGCCGCTTGACGGCGATTCTGACGCATCATATCGAATCGCAGCGCACGAACGATTTTCAGCAGGCGCGTCTCGCGGTCGCGCATGATTCGGTGTGGAGTGCGGAATTAGAACAAGCCTTGCTGCGACATGCCGACCTGCTGCTTGCGATTCAGCGCGACGACGCGGAAATACTGCGCCGCATGGCGCCGCAAGCCGAGATTGTCGTCGCGCCGATGTCCGCCCAGCTTATCGCGCATCAAGAGGGTGAACAGATTCAAGGCCGCTGCCTGTTTGTCGGCAGCAGCATCGATCATAACGTGCATGGCATGGCGTGGTTGCTGCGCGACGTGTGGCCGCTCATTGTGCAAAAGCAGCCGCAAGCGACGCTGCATGTCTGCGGCACGGTCTGCGATGCGCTGGCGCGAAATGATGCGCCGAATGTCCGCTTCTTAGGCCGCGTTGATGATTTGAAGGCCGAATACGGCGCGGCAGAAGTCTGCGTGATTCCGTTGCTTGCGGGCAGCGGCCTGAAAATCAAGCTGGTCGAGGCGCTGTCGCATGGCCGCGCCTGCGTCGCAACGTCGGTCGGCGTGCAGGGCGTTCAGGAATTGACGGATCGCGCCGTGTTAGTAGCAGATACACCTGCCAAGTTTGCGCAGGCCGTCATGACGTTAATCCAACAGCCGGAAACGCGGCAAGCACTGGAAACGCAGGCGCGGCGATTTGTTGAAGAGCGGTTGACGCCTGAAAAAGCCTATCAGCCGTTGCTCAATCGCATGACGCAACATTTGAAAACATCATGAACTCAGGATTGACTATTTTAGGCGCGGGCATGACCGGCCTCGCCGCCGGCGTCGCATCCGGTGCGCCGATCTACGAAGCCGCGCCGATTCCCGGCGGCATCTGCGCGTCGTATTACATGCGCCCGCATGATGCCGCGATCTTGCATGACGCGCCCGCCGACGGCGAAGCCTACCGTTTCGAACTCGGCGGCGGGCATTGGATGTTCGGCGCAGATGCCGTGACGCGCTGGTTCGTCAGCCAGCATGTTGACCTGCAACGACATGAACGCGTCTCGTCCGTCTATTTCCGCGCAAAAAATCTGTTCGCGCCGTATCCGTTGCAAAATCATCTGCGCTATCTCGGCAGCGATCTCGCGGCGCGAGCGTTGCAGGAAATTGCGCAGCCGCGCCACGGCTTTCGCACCATGCGCGAATGGTTAGGCGCGAATTTCGGCCAGACGCTCTGCGCTCTCTTTTTCGAGCCATTTCACGCCCGCTATACCGCCGGTTTGCATACGCGGATTGCACCGCAAGACGCGCATAAATCGCCGATCAGCCTGCCGGACGTGATTCGCGGCGCGTTCGCGGAAGTCGCGCCGGTCGGCTATAACGCCGCATTTTACTATCCGGCGTCGGATTTAAGCGTCTTGGCGCGGCAATTGGCGGCGCAGTGCGCGATTCATTACAGTAAACGGGCGATGCGCATTAACGTTCAGGCCAAAGAGATTGAATTTGCCGACGGCAGCCGCGTCGCCTATCAGACGCTCATTTCGACGCTGCCGCTCAACGTCATGCTGAATTTGACCGGCCTTGCGTTTGATGTTGCGCCCGATCCGCATACGGCTGTGCTGGTGCTGAATCTCGGCGCGAAAACCGGCGCGAACTGCCCGCCCGATCATTGGCTCTACAATCCTGACGCCCACGCTGGATTCCATCGCGTCGGCTTTTACAGCAATGTTGATGCGTCGTTTGTGCCGCAATCATCGCGTGAAAAACGCGACCGTGTCGCGATTTATGTCGAACGCGCCTATCTGCCGGAAAATCGTCCATCTGACGCGGAAACCGCGCAGTATATCGCGGAGGTCATTCGAGAATTGCAGGAATGGGAATATATCGGCGTGGTCGAAGCCGCGCATCCGACGTGGGTGGACATCGCCTATACATGGGCGTGGCCGGATTCGGCTTGGAAACAACGGGCGATTGCGGCGTTGGAGCAGCATGACATTTATCAGGCCGGACGCTATGGCCGCTGGGCGTTTCAGGGCATCGCGGAATCGCTGCGCGAAGGCTTATTGATCGGCGCGGCCTTGAAGTAAACGCAAGCGGCGCAAGAGACGCAAAAGACGAGAACGTTCGCGCCGCTTGCGTCCCTTGCGTCTTTTGCGTTAAAACATTGTGAAAAACGGCAGTTTTTGGGATGAGAACGAACATGCCCCGTGGTCGCTGAAATGGGTCGTGAAAGAGGCGATTCTCTGCCTCGCGGAGCGGCGTCTGCCGAAAAGCCTGCTTGTCAGGAAAAAGGTCTCTCCATTCTGGTATGCCCGTTTGCAAAGGCATTTGTGGCAGCCAAATAAAATCAACGTCGGCTTCGGGCCGGTGATTGAAGGCGAATACAATATCGGCGTGCGCGGCTCGCGGATTGATCCGATTGTCAATCAACTGAACGCGCCGCATTCTCCGTATGCCGCCGGAATTTTTTTTGAATTCGACGAGATGGCGCAGTTCGACATCATCGTCATCGTCAAGGAGTTCAATTCGGCGATTTATCCACTTATCGCCCAATTGAAGGCGCAAGGCAAGCGATTTTTCTACGACATCGTTGACAATCCGTTCTGCACGGACAAGCGCAGCGTCAGCTATCACGACCACCCCGAATTTCTGCGCATGATGGACGGCGTGATTTCGTCCAGCCCGATTCAGACGGAGGATGTCCGGCCAATCAATCCGAACGTCGTCTTGATCGAGCATCCGATTATCAATTTCATCCGCTCAACGTATCCGAAAAAAGCGACGGTTGACATTATTTGGCAGGGCTACATGGCGAACGTCGAGGCGATGTTTCGCTTGCACAAAATTTTAGAGCAGATTCGGCAGGAAACGGGGCAGCATGTCCGCATGATCTATCATAGCAATTGCCCGACGCATGTGGACGGCATGTTTCACTATATCAAATGGAAAATCCGCGACTGGCAGAACATGTTGGCTTTATGCGACATCGGCATCGTGATTAAGCCGCCGGAAAGCGAGGTGCAGCGCCGCAAGCCGTCGAATAAAGTGCTGAGTTACATGGCCGCCGGATTGCCCGTCATTTGCACGCCAACCGCCGCCGATCAATTGATCATAGAACACGGCAAGCACGGCTTTTTTGCATACACTGATGACGAATGGCATGCCGCGCTGAAAACCCTGATCGAACAGCCGGAATTGCGCAAATCAATGGGCATGGCCGGGCGCGATGCCGTCTGGCGGCAGTTCACGCTTAAAAACATCACCGCCAAATATACGCGCCTGTTTGACGGGAGCGCGTGACGCCTAAATAAAAAGAACTCGGTTTTTGGGAAACCGAGTTCTTTGGTTCGCGGCATCGCCGGGGCTAAAACGGAAACGCGCCGAAATTCCACTGCTCAAACAAAACTTTGAGCTTGCCAGAACTGAGCAACTGCGGCATTCGGTCGTCGAAGATTTCAGCCAATTTTCGGCCTTGCGGCGTATCCGCAAATGCCGGATACAATTTCAACTCCAGCACGTCTTCGATTTGGCAGTTCTCACGGTCAAAGCCCTCGTGTTTCAGCCGGTCAGCCGAGACGCGAAATGTTTTCAGGAGTTCCGCGCGATCATCCAGAAACGCATCTAAACGGTCGGCGTTTACCATCAAAAGCGGACTGAGATGATCGTTTTTTTCTTCAGCAACGACCGGCACGGACAGATATTTTCCATAGTCTGCGCCGCGAATCCATGCGATACGCTTTCCGGCGAGGCTTGGCTGTCCATTCCAATTCAAACTTCCCTTTTTAAAAAGCGCGGAAATGGTTTGCGCGCTGTAATGCCATTGCGGAAAAATAAAGTCCTCCGAATCGCCGCGATAATGGCCTAACATCACATCCGCCGTCTTATTTTCGATCATGACCTGAGCGCGTTTCAACGGAACGGCTTGAATTTTGACCGTGATGCCCATCGGTTCGTACACGGCGCGGAGGATATCCCAATACAGGCCGGTGCCGTCTTCATTCGTCAAGCCCGGCAGCGGCTCGCTCACGACGAACATTTCTTTCAACGAGGCGGTTAACGCCTCCAGAGCGGGCGCGGTCAGATATTCTTTGGCGTTGGCCTGCGTAATCAAGACGCTCTGGTTTTCAACGAATCCGCCGCGAAACCGGCCTTGCAGGCTGTCAATGACAACTTGCATGGCGACTTGCCCCAACCGATAGGCATCAAGCAGCACAGTGCCGGTAATTTTGCCTGTGGCAATCCGCGAAATTGCGTCCGGCATGCCGTCATAGCCGAAAAGCATGACATCGCTGCGCTTGAGCGTCTCCAAGGCCGCTGCCGCGCCGATAATTTCAAAATCATTGCCAGCAAACACTATGCCGATTTCTGGATGCTCTTGAAGCATCTGTAAGGTCGCGGCATAGCCGCCTTCAGCCTCCCAATGGCCGTTCAGCCGAGCAGCGACGCGCAGCCCGGCATCTGTGAGCGCGTCTTCGAATCCGCCAATGCGCTCAGTGGAATGATACCCCGGTTCGCCCTCTAAGATGCCGACGCTCATCGTTTTGCCTTGCGCCAAGGATAAGGCGTATTGGGCGAGATGGTATGTCCACTTGCGCTGCGCGTAGCCCACGATGGCATGAACCGGCGCAGGATATTTGACGTTATCGGTATTGATGATGACGACAATCATCCCCTTTTGAACCGCTTGTTCGATAAACGGGGCGGCGGCGCGTTCGTCATGCGTTGAAAGGATGATTGCGGCGACATCTTGCTGGAGGAGGCTTTGCAGCATTTTCATCTGTTCGGCAGGATGATCTTTTTGGGGCGCAAGCAAAAACGTCTCATATCCGGCGGCTGAGGCGATGACCGTGATGCCTTTCCACGCGTCAAGATAGAAATTAAATTCAGTAGCCGGGGGCAGATAAGCGACCTTCAACGCGCCGGTTTTTTGCGGCACATTGTCGAATGATGCCTGCATTTCTAACGGCATTGTCGGCACAGTGTAAGAAACCGGCTCGCTGTGGCCGATATTGGGCAACAAGACGACAATCGCCGCGAAGATCGCGCTGAACGTCATAAAGAACTGTTGGCATAGTGTTGACATATCGGTATCCTCCTAGATGACTTCCGTTTTGCTTCAAATTCCCGTTCGCCCTGAGCTTGTCGAAGGACGTATTCAGGAAGCATGATCCGTCGAATCGCGCCATTCGACAGGCTCAGGGCGAACGGAATGGGCTCTATGCGCCGTTCCGCTTTTCAAGGCCAAGTATAAGCGGCGTCAGAACGCGGCCAAATCACGGAAAATGCCTTTCAGCGCGTGATAACTGGCGTCAAAAATCGGCAACAATTTTTCATACACGCGAACGTTCGCGTCAATCGGCATTTGCGTGGTTTCAATTTTGAGAAAGCGATCGATCACGTCGAAATTTTGAAACACGCCCGCGCCGACGCCGCCTGTAATCGCCGCGCCCATCGAAGTCGCTTCTTCGAGATAATGCGGCTTCAGGATGTTCAGGCGATACGCATCCGCCATGATTTGACGCCAGACTTCGCCCTGCGCGCCGCCGCCGATGACAATCATTTCCCGAATCGGGACATGCTGCTTGAACACCTCCAAAATCAGGGCTAAATTCAGCGTGATTCCTTCTAAAACGGCGCGATACACGTCCGCGCGGCGATGTTCCATTTTCAGACCGATGAACGCCCCTTTCGCGCTCGAATCCCAGCGCGGGCTGCGCTCGCCTAACAAATACGGCAGATACAGCAAGCCGTTCGCGCCGGGCGACGACGCGGCGATTTGCCGGTTAATCAGGTCATACGGGCTGACGCCCTGCTGTTTGGCGATTTCCGTCTCCATTTGGCACAACTGCGTTTTCAGCCAGCTATACGAGCTTCCGGCGGCCTGCATCGTGCCGCACGGCGAAATATAGCCGGGAATGATGTGCGCGAAGTTGAACGTTCGCATCTCCGGGTCATAAACTGGCTGCTTCGTCGTCAAGGCGATCCACGAGGACGAGCCGATGTAATTATACGCCACGCCTTCTTTGACCGATCCCGCGCCGACGCCCGCGCACACTCCGTCGCCGCCGCCGCACACGACCGGCGTGCCTTTTGCCAAGCCGGTCTGCTCAGCGACGGCCGCGCCCACTTCGCCCGCGACAAACGTTGACGGGCGCAATTCAGGGAGCTTTTCGCGTGCGATGCCGCTCGCCGCTAAAATATTTTCCGACCATTCAAACGTGTTCAAATCGAACAGATTCGTTCCCGAAGCGTCCGAATGATCGGTCACGAACCGCCCCGTGAGCTTGAACACGATGTAATCTTTGGCGTGCAGCATTTTGTGCGTTTGGCGGTAGGTTTCCGGCTCGTTGTTTTTGACCCATAACAGCTTGGCGAGGCCATACGACGGGCTGAGCCGGTTGCCGGTGATGCGGTAAAATTCGCGCTCGTCCAGACGCTCGCGGAGCGTGTCCACTTCACGCTCGGCGCGCTGGTCTGCCCAGATAATCGCTTTCCGCAACGGAACGCCCCGCCGGTCAACGCAGAGGCAGCCCATCATCTGCCCACTGAACGACACGGCGGCCACGTCCTGATTATTGAGGCCGCGCAAAATCTGTGTTGTCGAATTGCAGACCGCCCGCCACCAATCTTCCGCGTCCTGTTCCGCCCAATTATTGTTGAAATAGTTCGTCGGATAGGACGCGACGACGCTGTTTACCAATTCGCCGTCGGTCGTGTACAGCGTCGCCTTATTGCCGGATGTCCCCAAATCATGCGCCAACAGATAGGTTGCCATCGCATCTCCTCCTCTGAGTGCCGATTCGTTTCAGAAAACGGCGTTATTCCCAAAAATCCAAGGCTATTTCGGCAAGCCAAGCTGCTTCAGCACCGCGTCGAACCGGAAATCATACGCGGTCACGCCCGGCGTCGCGGCTTTGGAGAAGGCTTTGAAGTCAATCTGTTCCCAATCCGCCTGCTGAAATTGAAGATACGCATCGAGATTTTCCTTCGTCAGCGCGATCATTGGCGAGCGCACATCAATCGTCTGCCGCGCGGCCTCCACGCTCTGAAAATAGTCATAGAACACAACCGCCGCCCAGCCGCCTTCCATGAAATGCCCGCCCATAGACGCGACAAGCTGGCCGGATTGCACCGCCGCGATTCCTTCGCTTGTCCAATCCACGCCGCCGGTCACGATGGGCTGGCCGCTCGGCAGGTTATGCTCCTTGCTTCCTTCCGCGATCCCAATTGCCATCAGATCGCTGGCCGCCCACACGACTGTCGTGGCCGGATACCGCCCCATTAAGCCGATAAAGCGTTGTTTGGCATCTGCTTGATCCCAATTGGCTGGAACAACCTGATGCAGCGCGGCGTCCGTGCGCTGTTCGACGGCCTGCTCCAGCCCTTCGGCGCGAAGCTTGGACGCCATGTCCGAAATCGTGCCGGTGATGCCGAACAGGTGGACAAGGCCGTCTGCGCCGACGTTGCCGCGCTGTTTGGCCGTTTCAATCAGCAGACGCGCCAATTCCGCGCCCGCGCCGACATCGTCCGGCAGAATTTGGCCGATCCAAAACGGGAATTTTTCCTTCGGTAGGCCGATTTCGGCGCGAAATTCTTCCGACACGCCCGAATTGATTAAGATGGCCGGGACGCGCGCCTGATCCGCGACTTTGATTAAATCCGGCGCGATCTCTTTCAGATTCGGAAACACGAGCGCGTCGGGCTTTTGCGTCGCGGCGACGGCGTTTTTGACGTTTCTCAGCATCTTGCCGCGATCATTTTCAGCATAATAGACGGTCAGTTCCATGCCGAGATCGTGGCAGGCGGCTTGCATGAACCGCTCAATCATCGTCCAAAACGGGTCGCCCGAAGCGCGCTGCGCAAACAGCGCGATCCGCTTGTTTGGCTGCGCTTCGGCGAACGCTGGCCGCAGGCATGACGCGAGCGTCAGCAGCGCGGCCACGATGGCGATAGAAGACCAGCAGCGTTTCAGCATAATATCCCTCCCTATGATGGGCGTGAATGCGGAAAACGGCGCATGTTTAGGGCGTTCTCCGCATTCTCCGCATCGTTGCGGCGCGCATGATTGCCCGCCTCGCTAAGCAAATCAATCTGCCCAAAAACGCCATTGTCAATTTATTTTCTGCCAAAATTTTGTTGACTTACTCTGAAACGGCGCATAGAGGAAAAACCACAGATGACACAGATTTTTTTATTGTTGTTTTTTATCTGTGAAAATCTGTGTCATCTGTGGTTTTGAAATTGTATGCCATTTGTCGGGCGCGGCATGTTGACGTCAGATAATTGAAATTGTTACAGACTATGGACATCATCAGACATCCGATTACGCCGGAAAAGGCGAAAGCATGGCACTGGAAAAGCCATCAATATTTTACCAAACAGGCGCATAACGTCGTGCGAGAGTATATTCTGCATTTTACGCAAGAGGGCGACACCGTGCTTGATCCGTTCTGCGGCACGGGCGTCACGGCGATAGAGGCATTGGCGGCGAAACGCAAGGCGGTGATGTGCGACTTGAATCCGCTCGCCTGTTTCATCACGCGCCAAACATGCAGACGGATCGACACCGATCCGTTCAAAACGATGTTCGAGCGTCTTGAAGAAACCGTCAAGCCAAGAATCCAGGCGTGGAACGCCATGCCCGAAGAGGAGATCGCGCTTGTTCCGGTCGAATATTGGTATCCGCGCAACGCGCCGATGCCGAAAAACGCCGATTTTCAGTATGTCGAAGACTTGTTTACCAGACGGCAGCTTTTGGCGTATGCGCTGTTATTGCATGAGATTATGCAGATCGAAGACGCGGAAATGCGCGACATGTTTCGCTATGTCTTTTCCGCGACAATGGCGAAAGTCAATTTAACATACATGCCGAGCGAAAAAGATGGAAAACAAATTGGCGGCGGCGGCGCGGCGATTTTCGGAACATATCGCTATTGGAAACCTCCGGTAATAAGAGAATTAGATGTTTGGGAGAATTTTGCGACGCGCTTCAATTATATTTACAAAGGCAAACAGCAGTGGCATAAACTCACCGAAGGGATTGACGTGAACCGAAATTTGACGGTGATCCAGGTATCGGCTGAACAATTGTCGCGCCGCGTCGCGTCGGATTCGATAGACTACATTTACACCGATCCGCCCTACGGCGGAAATATCGCTTATTTGGATTTGTCCACGATGTGGAATGCGTGGCTCGGCTTCGAAACGCCGCCGGAATTGAAACAGGCCGAAATCATCGAAGGCGGCGATTTGGAAAAAACGCAGCAGGAGTATGAAACGCGCTTTACGCGCAGCCTCGCCGAAATGGGGACGGTCTTGAAAAAAGACGGCTGGCTGTCGGTCGTGTTTGCTCATAAAAAGCTGGAATTCTGGAACATGATCGTGGACGCCTGCGAAACGAACGGCATGGAACTGAAAGGCTCGGTGTATCAGCCGACGAATAATTCGTCCGTCCATTACAAGAAAAATCCGGCGAATGTGCTATGCAGTCAGCGAATCGCGACCTTTCGCAAAACCTTTCAAGCGTCGCGCCGCGAACAGCCGGACGATTTGAAAGCGTTTATCTTGCATGAAATCAATCAGGCGTGTTTGGAAGAGCGCGGGGCGGCGATTGACGTGATTTATCAGCGCGTGTTGGATCAATTGCTGCGGAACAATACGATTCACGAAGCCAAGAAAAAGGGCTATCTGAAATTGCAGCCGCTGCTCGATGATCCGCTGCTGTTCGCGTTCGATCCGGCGACGGAACTCTATCACAGCAAACATGAACCGGAACGCGCCGATAATTACGAACAACAATATTTTGCGAATTTGAACGAATTGACCGTGTACGTCAAAAGCCTGCTGCAACAGAAAAACGCGTTGTCGTTGGATGAAATTCAGCGCGAACTGTTTGAGATTTACGCCGAAGAGCGCAAATTTCCGATTGACCGGCTTTCCCGCGATTTGGCAGATATTTTGCGAGAAATCGCCTCGAAGAATACGCGCACGGGCAAATGGGCGCTGCGCGTCGGCGAACAAACCGCGTTGAATTTCAACATCATCAACGCGACGCGGTTAGTGAAAGTGACGGCGAAAGGTTCGACCCATGCCGCCATGATTTTCAGGCTGGTCAAGATCGGGCAATATTTAGGCTATCGCAGTTGGATCGGCAAGCGGGAACAGCAGTCGGACAGTTTTCAAGGCGAGCCGTTCAGCCAGCTATCCATCCCCGAATTTCCGCTTGTGAACGTCCTGCCGGAGCAACGTGACCGCATCCAACAAATTGACGTGATTTGGTTCGATCAACTCGCGTTGCCGCGCTATGCCTTCGAAATCGAAGAATCCACGCCGATCACGACCGGATTCGAGCGTTTTGCAAAACTCTTAGACGTGCGAGCGGAACTTGCGAAACATCTCTTTATTGTCGCGCCGAAATCCCGGCAGCGGAAAATTCAGAGCGTCTTTCGCCATTCGATTTATATCGGGCATCCGCTCTATTTCGAAAACAAAATCGGCTTGATCTATCGAGAAGCATTGATCGAATTTTATGACGTGCATCTCAATCAATCATTTGATGAGCGAGCTTTGCAAGCAATTTCAGTAACCATACCGATATGACCGCCGAAGCCCAACTGCTGCAAGGCCAGATGCTCGCGGCGGCAGGGCAAAAAGACAAAGCGTTGCAAAATATGCTGAACGCGAAAAAGACGTTTGTGAAATTGGGGTTGAAACGCCTTGAAAGAGAGGTTGAACCACAGATTGCACAGATTTCACAGATGAAAGACAATAAATAAAAATCTGTGGAATCTGTGGTTCTATGTATAAAAAAGAGCGCGCCAATATGGAAAAACCGTTCATCTATTTGGACAATTGCTGTTTCAATCGTCCGTATGACGATCAAAGTCAGATACGAATAAGCTTGGAAACTCAGGCAAAACTTTTCATTCAGCATCACATCAAGCAAAGAAAGTATGTCCTGGCATGGTCGTTTATTTTGACCGCAGAAAATGACGATAATCCGTATGGCGAGCGAAAACAGGAAATTCTCAAATGGGCGAAAATTGCGGAAATCATCGTGAAGCCGGAAGAAACGATTTTGCGACATGCGCAGAAACTCCAGCAGGAATTCACAATTCGCGGAAAAGATGCCTTTCATATCGCATGCGCGCTCAAGGCAGGGTGTGATTACTTTTTGACCACCGATGACAAATTGATCAAAAAGACCCGCCATCTTGGAGGTCTTATCGTGATCAATCCCGTGCATTTTGTCGAATTGATGGAGGACGCAGACGATGATAAAAACGGAAACCCAGATACGATATGAAGGGCTGGATGCCTTAGTCAAACAATTAGGGATGATTGACGCCGAACGGTTTATCAGCGTAATTTTACGCGAACGCTTCGATTATACCGAATGGCAGCGGCATTTGTGGGAAAACGACTCACTTGAGACAATCTATCAACGCGCCGCTGCGCGTTGGGAGGCTCACGAACGCGCCGCGTCCTGATGCAATTCCAGAGGTTGAAACTTCTGGCTGTATTCCGCCGCCCGTTCAGGGCGCATGCTTGCCGCGACGCGGCAACGGAATACAGACAGACGTTTTAACGTCTGGGAAAAATGTCAAATCGTATGATGAGCGATATATCTGGGATGAAAAATGTTCTTGAACACAGATTGCGCAGAGATAATCATGAGCCAACACACGCCACTTCCAACGCATATATTGATTGAAACCACGACGCGCTGCAACTTACGCTGCAAGCAGTGCGCCCACGTCATCGGCAAATACGACTTTGCGGATATGACGCTGGAGACATTCGCCCAACTGCGCCCGCTCTTTCCGCATTTGCGGCAGGCCGCGCTCTACGGACACGGCGAAACCTTCCTCTACAAGCACTTTTTCGAGATGCTGGCGGAACTCAAGCGCTATCCGGCTTCGGTGTACGTGACGACGAACGGCACGCTGCTGACCGAAGCGGTTGCGGAGCGGCTGGTCGAATTGGGCTTGGATAAATTGGCGGTCTCGCTGGACGCCGCGACGCCCGCCTTATTCAATGAGATCCGGCGCGGCGCGGATTTCGACAGCGTGATTCAAAATATTCGCATGCTGAACGCCATTAAAAAGCGCAACCATCAGGACGACAAGCCGATTCTCAGCATCATGTATTGCGCCATGAAAAGCAATATTCAGGAACTGCCGAAATTGGTGCGGCTGGCCGATGAATTAAACATGACGCACGGCGTTTCAGTCATGAATATTGTCGAATATGGCGCGCAGGGCGAATCGCTCGTTGAGCATCCCGAATGGGCGGAAGCGTCCGTGAATGAGGCGAACCGGCTGGCGGAGCGGCTGGCCGTGCCGCTCGGCGGCTTGACGAACGGCTTCGAGGGGCTGCGCGTCGCGCCGGTGCGCTTGAGCGTTTGGGAAAAATTCTATCGCAATTACCGCGAATTTCAGCGCAGTTTCGACCGCGTCGGGCTGCTGCGCCTGAAAATCTCGCGCGCGTTGCAGAAAATGCGCGCTCATTCCACGCCGATTGACGCGCCGAATCCGGCGGCCGCGCCAGCCGGAGCGCGGACGGCGCGCGTCAAAAAATGCCGCGATCCGTGGGAATTTCTGTTTGTGGACGTGCATGGCAATATCCGCCCCTGCTGCACGTCGCACCGCATCATGGGCAACGTGCAGCGCGAAGAAGTCGCGGATATTTGGGACAATGCGGCATATCAGGAATTTCGGGCGAAGATGGTCAGCGCGGACATTCCCGAAGAATGCAAAACCTGCATCCGGCGCGAATGGCAGACGATTTCGCTTCCTTGAGGCATCGCAGGGACGTTCAATTGAACGCCCTGCGATAAAGATAAACGACGTTTGAAGTTTCGCCTTCGCTAATTTTTTTGATTTCGCGCAAAGACGCGAAGGCTGTTGTTTAACCATTCTTGGCGTCTTTGCGTCTTGGCGCGAGACATTGAAAAAATTATTTTTAATCACGTAGGTGATTTCATGGATGTTTCAATTGTGATTGTGAATTTGAATTCGCGGAAATTGCTCGAAGACTGCCTGAAATCAATCTATGCGCAGACGCGCGGCGCGGCGTTCGAGGTGATTGTCGTGGATAATCATTCGAGCGACGGCAGCGTCGAGATGGTGAAATCCGCCTTTCCGCAGGCGCGTTTGATTGAAAATGCCGCCAATAACCGCTACGCGATTGCGAATAATCAAGGGCTGGCGGTCGCGCAGGGACGCTATATTTTTTATTTGAACGGCGACACGATTTTGACGGGCAACACGGTCAAAGAGTTCGCCGAGTTTCTCGACGCGCATCCCGAAGCGGGCGGCGTCGGCGGGCATCTGATTTATCCCGACGGCCGCCATCAGGAAGCCTGCTTCCGCTTTCCGTCGCCGCTCAACGTGTTTTATCTGCTCTGTCTCGCTCGATTTTATTGGCAAACCACGCTCGCCGCCAATTATATCTTTCCGGCGGACGCGGCCGCCCCGCAGCGCGTGGATTTTATCGTCGGCGCGTGTTTCATGGCGCGGCGCGACGCGCTAAATCAGTTGCGCGGCATGGATGAATCCTATTATTTTTACGGCGAAGATTCCGACCTCTGCTATCGCATCTGGCGGGCGGGCTGGCCGATTTATTATCTGCCGGACAGCGCGCTGGTCATTCATTACGGCGGCATCAGCAGCACGATCAATTTGTTCGATAATAATCAGCGCGCGAAAAATTTGCGGGGCTGGAAATCGCGGTTTTTGTTCATCAAAAAGCATGATCCGCTGTGGCGGCGAATCGTCATGTTTGCGGCGGTCTGCGGCGCGTTTGGCGTGAATGCCGTCCTGTACGGCCTCGCCGCGCTCAAGCGGCGGAATTTCGAATATGTCCGCGTCAATCTCTCGGCGCACGCGGAGATTGCGCGGGCGGCGGTGGATTTGCTTGTATAAGGAGGGTGAAGCGATGAATATGGTGAAATGGCTGATGGCGTTGTCGCTTGTCATACATTTGCAAGGCGCGGCGGCGGCGGAAGAACCGAAGAAAGCGGCGGAAGCCGCCGAACCTGCGCCGCAGAATTTAGAAATCATCATTCAAAAAAATTCCGGCGGCGACATGGCCGCATGGACGGGGCAGCTGTTTTCTCTGCCGACCGGCAAGCCCGCGCAGCGCGTTTCGCCGGAGCAGCGGCGGCTGCTGTTGCCGGAAGGGAATTATCTGCTGATGCTGAATTTTGATGAAACGGCGGGCGACATGAAAGGGCAGCATCCGTTTACATTCACCATCGCCGCCGACGCAACCACCAAATTTCTGCTGACCGTCGGGCGATCAGACGCGCCGGAAATCGAGCATGGCGTTGTCCGCACCGGCGCGGATTTCGTGAAAGGCGAATCGCGGAAAGGCCGCGATTACATCAATTTTGAACTGCCGACGCCGGATCCTCTGCTTTGTTTGGCAAAATGCAAGGATGATCGCAATTGCGACGCCTTTTCATACGTCAAAATTTCCGATAAAGGCCGCTGCTGGCTGATTCATGGGGCGGCTGCGGTGACAGACCATCTTCCCGACTCGGCCTCCGGCATCATTCAGCGCGACTCGTCGCCGTATCAATTACAGATCACGTCGGAAAAACGTTAATTGTCAGGCGCGTTCAAAGTCTCTGACAATTACCGTCGCTGCTGATCGCCTGAGATTGGCCGTTCTTTGCGCGGCGTCGGTTCGGCTTCAATTTCGTCTTCCTTTTCCCGCGTGCCGCGCACGCCGACGGTTGCCATCGAAGCGCCGCCGGTGGATAATTTCGCCGTATTCGTAAAATAGGAATATTCGTCCTTTTCGATTTCGTTTTTCTGCGTCAGCATGCTATACGTAATCACCGCCGTTTTATCCATCGGAAGATTGGAAAGCGAGATTTCGAATCCTTTGACGCTGACGTTGATAATTTCGCAGATGGCGACGGCGGGATTATTTGAATCTATCGGGCAATCAACTTTTAGGTTGACAAGTTTAAGCGATCCGCCTTTCGTCCCGCTCTCCAGCGTGTTCGTCAGCACTGTGTGATTTTCCGCGCTGTCGCCGGTATATTGCACGTTGATGGTATAATTCACCGCTTCTTGCTGTCCGAAGGTTTGCGCCATGACCGGCGCGACAACGTGCTGCACGACGAAATCCGGCGTTGACGAAGCCACGCAGTCCGCGTACTGATGTTCGATGGAAAACGTGCGGCTGCAATCAACGCCGTCGGGCGGGCATTTCGCGTTCACGCCGATGGAGATGGACGCGCTTCCCTCCGTAAATCCGGCTTTCGGCTGGACGCTGATCATCGCGTAGCCGCACTGTTCGTTCACCCCTTTTTTGCGCTCTTGGCATTGATGAAGATCAATATGCATGCAGCCGTTGTTCGGCGTCCATTTTAAATAATTCTGCGTTCTTCCGGCAAAGAACAGATCGGAAATGCCGTCCTTATTTTGATCAAGCGCAGCCCGCTTAGAGGCGGCGGTATCGCTGAAATAGACGAAATCGAAATCGTCCACGACATCGCTGATGTCAAAGGTGATTTCGCAGAGATCAAGAGAATCCATTGACGGCGGATAGGCGTCTGGCGTCGCCTGATACCAGATGTAATACGGGCCGCAGCTGCCCGCGTGATTGTTCGGCGCGACCGCCGCCCGCACGTCCGCGCCATGCGCCGCAAGTCCGGCGAAAATCATCAGCGCGAGCCTGCCGCGCCATGTCAATGTGGTGGTCATATTTTTTTTCCCGCAGAGACGCGGAGAACGCGGCGGGAATCGCTAAAAAATTGTTCTCCGCGTTCCTCCGCGTCTCTGCGGGAAATCATCTTCAATATTCATCACATCGCGCCGAGTTCGTCAATCTTTTTCTGCGGAGAAAGTCCTGAGAGAATCAGGAGATCGGAAAATCTCTTGGCTTCACGATGATTTTTCTTGCAAAATTCGCCCGCCGCAAATATCTTTTCTGTATCTCTCTTTGACGAGACGAGCCTGTCTTTGAAAATCAACCCGTCCTTCTCATCGTAAGCATCCAGCGTGACCACCGAAATACGAGGGCAATATGACGCACACGCATCTGAAATGGATCTGGTATGTCGCCTGTTTTTTCTGTCTGCAAAGCTGCCAGCAAGGAGATTCCCCAACGTCGCCCGCCGCGGACGACGCCAAGCCTGCCGCCGCGCCGATGGTTGCCGTCCAATCCACGCTGACCGGCAAAGTCGTTGGCACGACCAGCGGCCGGGCAATTTCAGGGGCGAACGTGACGCTCGGCAAGCAAACCGCCATCACGGACGCGCAAGGCGTGTTTGTCTTGAGCAACGTTCGCGGCGACGACGCGCTAATCGAAGTCTCCGGTGACGACATTTATCCGCGAGTCGCGGCGCTGCCTGACATCACGGACGGCTCGGTGGAAATTGACGCTATCGAGCGGCAGAGCGGGTTCAGCCTCGCGTTTTATCGCGAATTAGCGCGCGGCAACCATCCGACCGAGCAGAACATGTATCCCTTGCAACGCTGGACAACGCAGCCGACGTTTTATATTGACACGAACGCCGCCGCCACCCTGGATAAGGCCATTTCGCCAGAGGCGATTGAGATGGCCGAAAGCGTGATTGATAAAATGCTACCGATTCTCACCGGCGACCTCTATTCTTCTCCCGTCGTTCAGTTGCGTTCGTTCTCCGACTATGATTTCTCCCAAATTCCTGAATATTCGATTGTCATTTCGTTTGATGATCATTTGCTGAATAAAGGCGCGTTGGGCGTGACCTTCACCGAACCCAATTTTCAAACGCTGCCGACCGGCTCGCTTTCGAAAGCGTGGATTTTCGTGCTGCATGCGGAATCGCTTTATCGCTCCAGCAGCATCAGCCAGATCGAAATTCTTGCGCATGAATTGGGGCATGGCTTCGGCTTCCGGCATACCTCGCTACTGCCGTCGGTCATGATGAAAGTCGGCGCGTATGGCGGCACGTACAGCAAACATGATCAACTGCACATGTCCATTGTCTATCACCGTCCGTTCGGCAACACGGATATTGACGCCGACCCGCAGCCGAATCAGCAGGCCAAGCTGCGCTCGCCCGGCATGCAAGCGTTTATTGACCGCCTGCCGGTGACGCCGCCGTCGGAAATGACGCAAGCCGCCGCGCTGCTGCCGGATAGAACCGCCGCGTTCTTTGCCTTGCCGCTGATGGAACAAGTGAAAGAATAATTTCAAGCGAATTGCAACCTATTTGGAATAAGTTTGGGAATAGGTAAGGACAGGTTTTTTCATTTTCGGTCTTTTTTCAAGAAAATCGCACATTTCTGTTGACACTATAGGCGACTATTTTCGTAATATGCCTGTATGATTTTGCGTCACTTGATTGTAAACTCAATGATTATTGTCGCATGACAATGTTCGTTAACATAAATTATTTCAATAAATTGTTAGGTATCTGGAACTTTTTCAGCAGGCCATTGTCAAAAAGCCCAGATAGCAATAACACGGGGAAAACTTGGGGAGAGAGAACGCTCAGAAACTTATCCCTGATGAAGAACTTGTCTCAGCATCTCAACGAGGTGATACCAACGCGTTTGAAAAATTGATTCTTCGTTATCAACGACAAATTTTTCATCTGATTTATCAGATGACGAATAATGCGGAAGTTGTCGAAGACATTGGGCAAGATGTCTTTGTCGCGGCGTTTAAATCGCTGAAAGATTTTCAGGCAAAATCTTCCTTTTTTACGTGGTTGTACCGGATCGCGGTCAATCAGTGCAAGAATTATCTCGTCGCGTCCAGCCGGTTTCAGAATATGGAAGCGCGCTATCGCAGCCAGCAGAAGGCGGAAGTGAAAGACGCGCGGGAAGATGATGAAAAAAATCCGCAAAATATGTTGTTGGCGAAAGAATTTGCTGAACGGTTGGATGGCGCAATTGCCAAGCTTCCCGAAGAGCAGCGCGTTGCATTGATTTTATGTGAATTTCAGGGCTTGTCTTATCAGGAAATGTCGGAAATTTTGGATTGCCCGGTGGGGACGGTTCGTTCGCGTCTCGCGCGGGCAAGAATCGCATTGCAAGCCGTTTTGGAAGATGCCGGTGGAGAGGCGTGATTTACGCACTCTATCGCGTCGCATCCGAAAAGAATATATATGACGTGTGACGCCTATCGCATTCTTATGACAGGCTATATAGACGACGAGCTTTCAGAGACGGACATGGCCGCGCTCAAAGCGCATCTTCGCGCCTGCGAACCGTGCGTTCAGCATTTGAAACGCCAAGAAGCCTTGCGAATAACGTTGAAACGCTACGCCTTCATACAAGATGCGCCAGTTGTGCCGACAAGTTTCGCGCAGAGCGTGACGGCGCGGCTTCAAGCGGCTCGCGCCGAGGAACAGCCTGCGCTGCGCCTGCATTGGACGCCGCGTGCCGCGTGGCAGGGCGCGACCGAGATGGTCAGCGCGTGGGGCGAACGCATCAAAATTCATTCAGTCAGATGGGCGGCGGCGACTTGTTCGTTGGCGCTGCTCGCGGGGTTAGCGTCATTCATGCTGCTGAACGATTCGCCGAACAAGCAGGCGGCACGGCTTCAAGCGAAGGCGGAGGCGACTCCGACCGCGCAAGAACAGCCGCGCCGTGCGTCAGACGCGCAGCAGCCGAATACAGCCTTGGACGCGGCCGTGCCTGATTCCAAAGCCGTTGCGTTTGGCTTCGTCGAAGATGCGTCGGAAGTTCCATCAGTCCAAAAACAGCCGTCCACCGGGGGGGGCTATGTGTATTCGCATGTCGTCGGCGGCTATCAAGATCGGCTCATTGACGATGCGATGTTTGTCACGTATACGCAGGACGCCTTTTTGCAATAATCAATTCTTATCGGCAAACGCGACGTTTGCGAGACTGGAGAGCATTTGACAGACGCAGGAACAACGTGTATGAAGAAAAACGCCAATGGGGGGATGAAACGCATGGCGCGCGCTTTTGCCGCTTGCGTCATGCTGTTTCTGTTTCAGCCGACGGCCGCGGCGGATAATTCCGCGAAACAACCGACGACCGCGAAAAAATTCACCTTTGATGACATTTTGACCATGCTCGATTCTTCCGAGAAACAATACAGTTATCTCGGCACAAAATTCGTGATTGACTACACGCCGACGCGCCGCTCGACGACGTTAGTGAAAGTGACATACGGCGCGCCGGGCTGGGAGAAAAAAGAAGTTTCCCCGTTGCAAAGCGGCGAATCTCAAATTATTCTTGACGACGGAAAATTTTTATGGCATTATATCCCGTCGAAAGCGTCGGTGATTAAAAAGAAACAGCAATTTTCGTTAGGGAAAATTTCCAGACGCATTTATTCTCAAAGCACACTCATTGAACAAAATTACGAGATTCTGATTGAGCAGCAAAATCAGGCCGAGCCGTCCGCGCTGGTCGCGCAAGTGCCGTCGGTCATGGGAGACGTTATGGTGTCGTTTCTCCCTAAAATGCGCGACAGGCCATCGTGGAAAATCTGGATTGAGAGCGCGCATGGCCTCATCGTGCGCACTGAAGTGTACGATGCCAACGGGGAATTAGCCGTATTATCCGCCTTTTCCGAATTGACGTTTCAACTGCAATTGTCTGAAAAATCTTTTGTCGTGACCGTTCCCAAAGGCACGAAAATGGAAACCGCCGAAGAAAAGCATTTTCAGACGCTTGAAGAAGCGCGGCAGCAGGTGCGTTTTCCGATCAGCGTTCCGCAATACATGCCTGCCGGATTTGTGTTAAGTTCAATCATTTCTTCTCCGACCGCGCGAGGAGAAAAAGTCCAGTTGGCCTATATTGATGGGATGAGTTCGATTTCGATTTTTGAAGAGCAGCACGCCGCTGAAGTTGAAACGTCTCAAGAAGCAAGCAAAGAAGTCGAAATCAATCCGGCCATCAAAGGCACGTTTCACGATCACGGCTTGATCAAAATCCTGCGCTGGGCGATTGACGAAGAGCGCATCATGACGCTGGTGGGCGAGGTGGCTGACGCGGAACTGCTGAAAATTGCGGCTTCAATCACGAATTGACCTGACACGATGAATGTCTTGAACACGCTATTCCAACACGCGGCGCGGGGCGGGCTTGCGCTGATGCTCGCCGCCGGATGCGCCTTGGCGCAGACGCCGCAATGCCTTCCGTATTCGTTTGCCGATATTGCGGAACACGTCCAATCTGCCGTCGTCAACATCAACACCACGCAAGTCATCGGCACGATTATCGAACAGATGCCGGACAGCGCGAACACCGAGCCGCGTTCCGGCGAAAAAAATCCGATGTATCGCTTTAAGCGGCGCAGTTTAGGCTCCGGCGTCATTCTTGAACAAGACGGGTATATTATTACGAATAATCACGTCATCGAGGGCGCGGAGGAGATTCGTGTTACGTTGTTTGACGGGCAGGAATTTGACGCCAACGTGATTGGGCGCGATGTCAAAACCGATATTGCGCTGATTAAGATTGAAACCGGCGAGCGAAAATTGCCGGTCGTCGCGCCTGGCGATTCCGACGCGATTCGCGTGGGCGAGTGGGTAATTGCGGTCGGCAATCCCTACGGACTCAGCCAGACCGTCACCGCCGGAATTATCAGCGCGAAAGGCCGCGTCATCGGCGGGCCGTATGATGATTTTCTGCAAACTGACGCCTCGATTAATCCGGGCAACAGCGGCGGGCCGCTCGTCAACGTGCAGGGCGAGGTGATAGGCATTAATACGGCGATTTTCGGCCAGACTGAAAACAACCGCTTCGCGCAGGGAATCGGCTTTGCGATTCCGATGAACATTGTGCGCGGCATTGTCGGGGATCTGCGTCAATACGGCAAAGTCAAGCGCGGCTGGGTCGGCATCATGATTCAGGAAATCACGCCGGAAGTGGCCGAATCATTCAATCTTCCCGATACGCATGGCGCGTTCGTCACGAACGTCGTGCCGGACGGCCCGGCGGATAAAGCCGGCATCGTTCGCGGGGACGTGATTTTGCGCTTCAACAACATCGTCATCACCCATTCCATTGACCTGCCTCGCATGGCCGCCGAACAGAAGCCGGGCACCGAAACCAACCTGCTGCTGAACCGCGACGGCGAGGAAGTCCGCGTTCACCTTATTTTAGGCGAGTTTCCAGAGCCGAAATCTCAAACGCTCCCTTC
>CAZCGG010000014.1:0-17424 GCA_964498135.1 uncultured Candidatus Moduliflexus sp. | reverse complement strand
TTGAAATTCAGCCGTTGCGCTAATTTCAAGCATTCCCGCAGAAATTGATACTCCCGAAAAAACCGGTGCAACTCTTGGTGCGCGCTCTCGCTCTCGGTCTGCCCCGCGTTTTGCAGCGCGGTTTTGAACAGCGCGAGATATTCCGGCACGGTATCCTCAACAATATCATACGCCATGTTTTGGATTTCGGTTTGATCCACCGTCACGCCGATTTTTTCAGACGCTTTGAGCAAATTGAACGTCTCGCGCAGCAAGCCCAAGAAATCCTCCCAGATTTTGAGTTCCAGCGAATGATGCCCGGCGCGGCGCAATTCTAAGAACCGGCGCGACAACCGCGCAATGAACTGGCAGAGCGCGTCCGCAAGGCGTTTCCGCAACAACGGCATATCCAGCGACAGGCGGTGCGCTTCGCTCAAACGCTGAACTTTTTCAAGCGCGGCCTGCAAAAAGGCGGGCGAATATTCGCCGACCGCTTTCGAATAGAGCCGCTCCATTTCAATCATGGCGTGATACGTCAGCGCGAATTCGACCGACGCCTGAAGCCGCGCCGGAACGCGCAGGCTCGCTTTCGTCAGCGAATCCAGCAGTTCCACGCTCTCTTTATAGACCGTTTCGATATGGTCTTCGACATGATTGGCGTACTCGTTGAGCGCGCTGCTGAAGATTTGTTCGCGGTCATCGTGATAAAAATCGTTGAGCGTGTAGCGCGAAAAACTCCACTGTTCAAGCAAACGGATCACGGCGGCGGGATCCGCGTTCGCCTGTTCTTTCATCTGCTGCGTCACGGCGGCGAAGAAATGCTCCGGCTCTTCGTTATGGCTCACGTGCTTGAGATACGCGACCGGATGATCATTGTCTTCGCTGAACGTGGTGAACAGGATGCGCCACATCTGCCTCGTGATGGTGTCTTTGACCTCGAACACGCCGCTAAACCATTGCGACGAGACGATTGGCGCGCGTTGTTCTTCCACCGCCACGTCTTCTGCCGAAGCCGCCACCGCTTGCCCTGCGAGTTCCTGCCATGACACCACTTGCAGCCCGCGCAGCGCGTAAATGTGGACGGCGTGTTCTTGACGCCCGTTCAAGCGTTTCAACGGGTGTTTCGCGGACGTCCGGGCGGACGGCTTTTGATGCACGAGCGTAGTCAGCAGCAATTGATTGACCGCCCGTTCCGGCGTGTACACGTCGGGCTTGACATAATTCAGATACATCGTTTTGCCCGTGCCGTACTGCGGCATGTTGCTGACCGCTCTGGAAAACGCCTCCAGCATGGACGCTTCGACGTCCTGAGCAATCAACCCGTCCATAAGTTGGAGCGCTCTGGCGGCGTAACGCATGTTCTGCACTGGTTCGAGGCCGGACACGTCGTTGAAAAACCATGCGCAGCTTGTGTAGGTGAACAGCGAATATTTCTGCGCTTCCAGCAGCCGCAGCGCCAGCGATTGTTCCTCGTCGTTGAGCGGGTGAGAAGCGTGGCGATCCAAAAACGCCCGAATCGTATTTTCAGACGGATCGAGAAGGCATTCGATATAGTCGTTGCGCGCCGCCCACGGATCATGCAGGAGCGACTGGCCTTGCTGCTCAAACACGTCTGCCAGCGCATCGCGCAGACGGTCAAAGCCTTCCCGCAGCGGCGTGCGCCATTTTTGATTCCATCCGGCGGGGCTGTCCACCGCGCAGCCGCAATCCCGATACCAGCGCCCCACGCCGTGCGAGCAACTCCATGACGTGCCTTCGCCATTGTTGCCCGGCTTCAGTTCAACCTGCATGGTTGGGGGAAACATGGCGAGATACTGCCCGTAATTCGTCGCTTCAATCTGGAGCGACGGCAGTTTTTTCGTCAGCAGCGCGGCCAAGCTCATGTCGCCGAACGCCTCATGATGCCCGTAAATCTCGCCGTCGGTCGCCATGTGAATCAACGGATGCGACACGGTGGAACTCGCCGCCAAACTCTGAATGCGTTGCGCAAACACGTTCACGTCGCGCAGCAAATGGTTGAAACTGATTTCCGACGACAAATTGCCATCATAGAAAAACACGTCAATAAATTGGTCGGACAGGTACCGCTCTTCAACTCCATCGCCATCGGCATCGTCATCCGGCCATGCATCCTCCTCGTTCTTTCCAGCTTTTGCTGTTTTCTCGGCGGACTCGCCGTTGCGCGGCACGTATTCTTTTTTGAACAAGCGATACGGCTGCGTCGTGTCAATCGTGTTATTGCTCACGTCCCACCATTCTTCTTCGCCGATTTTTCGGACGCATTCCGCCTGCGTCGGCGAGAGAATGACGTATTTGATTCCTTGCTCAATCAGACAGTTGACCGTTTCTTCATTGATGCCGGTTTCCGCGAGCCAAATGGATTCGGCGGCGCGCCCGAAGCGGCGCTGGAATTCGCGGAGGCCCCAGATGATCTGCGTGATTTTGTCGCGCGTGTTTGCCAACGGAATCATCACGTGATTATACACCTGCGCAATCGCGTTGCCGTGTCCGTGATGTTTTTGGCAGCTCTGGCGATCCGCTTCGATGATGTTCTGGCAGACCTCCGGCGCATGTTCTTGCATCCACGCGAACAGCGTGGGGCCGATATTAAAGTTGATATGCGCAAAATTATTTTCTAACGTGAAAATCTGGCCGCGCTCATCGAGCGCCCGCGATCTGGTATTCGGCTTGTAACATTGCGCGGTAATGCGCTCATTCCAATCATGATACGGCGCCGCGCTTTCCTGCTGCGGAATGTGCTGCGTCCAGGGATTTTCGCGCGGCGGTTGATAAAAATGCCCATGAATTATGACATAGGCTTTGATTTGTTCCGATTTCACTGACGGTTCTGTCGCCATATTTTTTTATGCGCCTCAAGCTCGGCGGCCGCCAAAATTGGCGACAATGCGCCGAAAGTCAGGCGTGACAATGTGCAATATTTTTCGCGTTGCGCGTCTATGCAAAACGAAGGCAGCCGTATTGAATTTAGGGGGAGAAAGTCAATAAAAAAACGTCGCGCAACGCAATCAGCGTGTCCGGCGTTTCTCGATGGATTTTTTTCTTGACGCATCTGAAGCGATCAGGCAGGACTTTCAAAACAGTTGCCGCGCCTCGCTAAGCCGAACAACCGGCGTTGTCGCGCTTGGCGTTTTTGCGGCTCGCCATCATGCACTATCACGTGACGCGCAAGCAGCCGAACAGCAAAATGTGCTTTATCTGCGGCATGAAAAATGCGTTTGGGGTGCAAGCGTTTTTTTATGAATTGGATAATGATGATTTAGTCTCCGTGTTCACGCCCCGCGAGGAGCATCAGAGCTATCCCGGACGCATGCACGGCGGCATCGCGGCCGCCATTCTGGATGAAACGATTGGCCGGGCGATTATGGTGCGGTATGATGAAGCGGTCTGGGGCGTGACGCTTGAGTTCACGTCGCGCTACAAACAGCCGATTCCGCTCAATCAGGAATTGTGCGTGCGCAGCCGCATCACGAAAGAAAGCAGCCGCGTGTTCGAAGGAAGCGGCGAAATTCTCCTCAGCGACGGCAGCGTCGCGGTCGAAGGCTTCGGAAAATATCTGAAAATGCCGATTGAAAAAATTATGGATGGCGCGTTAGACGATGATTTGGAGTGGCGCGTCGTCGAGTCCGCCGCCGATAAAGCGGCGTTTGAGTTTTAGCTGTCAGACACCTTCAGGGTGTCTGACAGTTTTTTTGGGGTTAATCCAAAAAGCCTTTGGCTTTGAGCAATTCCGCGCCAAGAATTGCGCCGCCCGCCGCGCCGCGCACGGTGTTATGCGACAAGGCGACAAATCGAATGTCCTGCACATTGCAGGAGCGCAGATGTCCGACCGTGACCGCCATCGCTTTGTCAACATTGCGGTCTTTTTTCGGCTGCGGACGGTCATCTTCAGGCCGGTAAATAATCGGGCGCTCCGGCGCAAACGGCAGATTCAGCCGTTGCGGCTCGCTGCGGAACGTTTCCCAAATGTGGATGATTTCCTCGCGCGACGGCTTTTTGTCGCGGAATTTCAGGCTGACGGAGGCGATATGCCCGTCAACCACCGGCACGCGGTTGCATTGCGCCGAAATTTTCAGCGACGTGTCATCCACAATGCGGTCGCCCTCAATTCGTCCGAGGATTTTCAACGGCTCTTGCTCGGTTTTTTCATCTTCCCCTTTGATGAACGGCACGATGTTGTCAATCACATCCCACGAGGCCGGGCCGGGATAGCCTGCGCCGGAAATCGCCTGCAAGGTCGTAATCACGAGGCTTTCGACCGGATAGCCCGCCGCCATCAGCGCATACACCGGCGCCATGTAGCTCTGCAAGCTGCAATTCGGCTTCACGGCGATAAATCCTTTATCCCAGCCTCGATTTTTGCGCTGGATCGGAATGATGTTCACGTGCGACGGATTGACCTCTGGAATCAGCATCGGCACGTCTTTCGTGTGCCGGTGTGCGGAATTATTCGAAACGACCGGCACGCCGTTCGCGGCGTAGCGTTCTTCCAACTCCAAAATGGCTTGTTTGTCCATTTCCACCGCCGAAAACACGAACCGGCAGTTGGCTTTTGCCGCCTCAATATCGCTGGCGTCACCGACCATCAAATTGGCGACGGCAGCCGGAGATTCCCCTTCCATCAGCCACCGCCCGGTCACGGCCTCGCGGTACGATTTCCCAGCCGACCGGGGCGACGCGGCGACATACACCACTTCAAACCAGGGATGATTCAGCAGCAGCCGGATATAATTTTGCCCAACCATGCCGGTTGCGCCAAGCACGCCAACAGGAATTCTTTCCATACATCTCTCCTCCACAAATGATTATACGGCATCATGCTCCTTCGCATTTCATGAAGTCATTTATCATTTTGATGAAGGGATTTTCTGTCAAGGGAAATGCGTGTTCGGGCAGTGTTTCGCGTTCAGCAGGCGTTCTTGATGTGCATCGCCTTGCACAAGGCTGACAATTTTAGGCAGAAATCTTGTTTCGTCAACGCAATCGTGGCCTGTCGTTCCTTGTATTTACAAGGATTGCAAGTTTTTAATCATGGCATATTAAATGCAAGGAAACTATTTGACGGATATTTCTTTTCGAAAATCTATAATCGAAGCGCGTGACGCGGGGATGAAAAACGTCATGCGCCTCACGATACGAGGGGGATGGAGTATGAGAAGAATGACGCGCATGAGTGCCTGGATGGCGTCTCTTTTGATTGTGATGCTCGTAGTGGCGGGTTGCGGATTGTTTGGCGACCGGGAACGCATGAATCCAGTCTCTCCGGCAGGGAGCGGCCAATTGCCGAATTTTTGGGTTGGACAGGGGCAGAACAAATATGTCGTGACGACGCAGCCCAACGAGATGGAACTCTCCGTTCCGCAAGGGGCGTATCTGCTGGAATACACGACAACCTATGGCACGTTTTACATCTTGTTCAAGGCGACAATGAGCGTCACGCTGTATATCGGTTTAGAAGCGGGCGACGTTGTGCAAGAAGCGATGTTGTATCCGGGAGAGATTGATCCGCTTGCGGAAGTCATCGAGTCAAATACTGGCTATCAGGTGTTTCAATTGCCTGAAATCACGTCAGCGCAGGAATGGTACGAAACCTTCGAAGGCAATTTTGAAATTATCGTCCTGATTTCAGGCGGGACGATCATGCTGCCGGAAGGCGGCCTTGAAGCCACAGCAGAAGAAGGCGAGACGACTGACGAGGAAACTGAAACGGGAGAATGCGCCGAAGGGAAGTATCAAGTGACCGTGACCGCAGAAGGCGCTGGCACGGTGAAACCGGACGGCAGCAAATGCGTGCCAGCCGGCGCGAGCATTTCATTGAAATTCACGCCGGATTCAAAGAATTTCGAGGATCTGACCGGCGTGACGATTAATGACGAACCCATGCTTGATTATGTGCGGAAATTGGGGAATAGCAGCGGGCATCTCGTCGTGCATGGCGTGGATGCGGATTTGGAAGTCGTCGCCACGTTTGCCGATTCAGAAAGCGAAGGCAAGGACAAACCGGATAAAGGGAAAGACAAAGATTAAATTCCCAATGCTGGGACAGACATGCTTGTCTGTCCCATGAACAGGCAGCAATGCCTGTTCTACCATCAGATGTAAATCATACTTCAAACGTCTCAAAGACTTTTGAAGTTTCCTTCATGGCTCTTGCGCAACCTCCGTTTTTCAAAAAGCGGAGGTTGTCTCGTTGAAGCGTTCTTCGTTTGCCATAATTTCGACAGAGAACGCGCGCCGCCGCGCCAACATCTGCATTCTTTGCCCCGCGCACCAATAGAGGCCGAGCATAATCAACGCAAATATACCGATTTCCCAAAGAATTAAGAAGGATTTGTGCGAGGATTCCCACGCCGAGCCGCTCAAGCGGCAGCTATGAAATGGGAACAGCACGAGCGATTTCGGCAGATGCCAATCAATGTACACTAATTTTTCAATATCAGGATAGACGCCTCCCAATATTGACAAGCTCGTGACAAGCCTGGCGTCTCGATTGAGTTGAAATATTGCCGCAAGAACGGGTAACGTGGTGAGAACCTGCGGAAACATCCAATAATACGGCAGCGGCTTAAAAATATGGATGTAAAACAACCAATCGTAATACGGCAGCGCGTCGAGCAGCAGATGCAAGATCACGCCATACAGCAAGCCCGCCGCGCCGAGCTTGACCATTTCCGCATCCCAATCCAACCTCGGCCGAAATTTGGCGTGAATGTATAACAATACGTTTCCGGCGAGCGCGCCTGCGGCGACATGTACAGGTAAATCCATAATGTTCTCCGTCTGTTGTGAAATGAACGTTGTGGTCAAGGAAAACGTCAGGCACCTTCAAGGTGTCTGACAGCTAAACGCGAACGCATGACGAAAAATCTTGCCTTTTTCTCAAAACAGATATATCGTTTTCTCTGTCAAGAAATTATGATATTCATAAAACCGTTCATTTCTGTCAAGATCAATTCAGGAAAATCGCATCATGATGCCCGAAGAAACGCCACAAATGTTCTCTGATTTTACGAAACGATATTATCTTCCGGCGCGGCCGTATGGCTACGCGCTCTTTCGCCTCTATTTCCACCTGAACGCGGTCGGCGTCGAACAGATTCCGGCGGCAGGCGCGGCGGTGCTGGTGCCGAATCATTCCAGCTTTCTGGATCCGCCCTTGTTGTCGGCGGTCGTGCCGCGCGTCATTTATTATCTCATGCTGCATCATCATTTCTATCATCCGCATTTCCATTGGCTGTTCAAGCGTCTCCCGTGCATTCCGATGAAACGGGCGGGGACGAGCATGTCGGCCATGAAAACCTGTCTGGACGTGCTGGAACATAGGCAGACGCTTTGCGTCTTTCCCGAAGGCGGCATCAGCGAGGAACACAAGCGCCAAGGCTTCCGGCACGGCGCGGTCGTCATGGCGATGAAAACCCGCGCGCCGATTATCCCAACGGCGCTACGCGGCGTGTCGGCGGCGCTGCCGTTAGGCAGCCGATTTCCCCGCCCCTGCCCAATCACTATCGCATTCGGCGCGCCGATCTTCGTGCCGGAAGGCGATATTCACGACAAAGAATTTTTGCGGCGCATGACGGAACAAGTGATGAGCGCGGTGCAAGATTTATTGCGTTGAGCGCTGCTCGTGATGAGCGGCGCGGTTTTTCAAGAAACTGCGTTTCTTGGGGCGCGGCATGAGAAATCGCTTGACATTTTTGCCAGCCGTGCCAGCATGACTGATTGCTTTTACCATTTGGTAAAATCCTTATTAAACAAGCAAAATCAAGCGAGGTGGTTCAGTATGTTTCGATTTGATTTAATTGCCGAGGCCATGGAAAAAGAGCCGAATAAATTTTTATTAGTCCATGTCCTTTCTAAACGCATGCACCAGTTAGCCGATGGCGCGACGCCGTTGACATCGCAGACGAATTTGTCCCTTGTCAATATGGCCTTACAAGAATTTGTAGATGGAAGCATTAGTTTAAAAGACGAAAACGCAGAAGCAGAAAAATAACCTGCTGAATATAGTTGCAGATAAGGCGAACCCGCCGGACATGCCCGCATGTCCGGCGGGTTTTTTTCTGCGCGTTCAGCAGACTAACAGCGGAAACGGCAGCGTCGCGCTTGGGGCTGCCGTGATGTGGCCAATCAGCGCAGGCACCTCGTGCCGCCCCGCCACCACGACATCCACGCCATGCTCTCGCGCGAATTTCGGGAGCGATTCCGGCGGCTGCCCGGCGCGATCAATCACGTCTGCCGCAATATCGCACCGCGTCAAATACTGCGTGAGAAATCCGCGCAAGTCCGCTGTCCGCGTAGTCGTCGCAATCATCAAATCGCAGCCCCAGCGCATCGCCGCATACGCGCTGGCGAATAGCCCTTCATTCGAAACCGCGCTGCCGTCATACAGCAGCAGCACGCGCCGCCGCGAGATGCTCCGCGACGGCAGCAGCAGCAGCAGCGGCGCGCATCCTGACCGGCGCAGCGCGCTCAAGGCGTCGTTGGCGCTCGCCGCCGTCGCCTCCGTGAAAATCACTAATTCGACTTGTCGCGCGTAATCGGCGGTTTTCCGCGCGATCTCGCCGACGACCACCCGAAATTCCCCATGCACCTGCGCCGCTTGGCAGCGCTGCTCGAACTGGCTTTTGATTGTAAACACGCTGTCGCTGTCGTGTTGATGCGGGGAAGGCACGACCTGCACCGCAAGAATGTGCGCCTCTTCGAGCCGGGCGATATCCAACGCTTGCTCCACCGCCGTCCAGCCGTCTTTGCGCCCCTGAAACGGCACGAGAATCGTGGCAATCAGATGATCGCTCCGCCGGTCAGCGATTTCGAGGCGCGAGGAGGGCGGACGCAGGACAGATTCCGCCGCAATTTCCTTGAATAGCGGCGTGTTCAGGCGCGAACCCGGCACGGATTTCTGCGCCCCGAACCGAGTCACTAAGCCGTTAATCACCGTTTCGAGCGGAAGCAGGCTGCCCGCCTGCCGCTCCAATTGCGCGCGATATTCGGCGATCCACAAATACATGTCCGTTGTCGTCAACGCCGGAAAATTGCGGAACAGCCGCCGCTCTTTCGCCAAATTAACTACTGGCAGATACACAGCGTCGTGCCAATGTTCAACCGCGTCGCGGTACGGAATTTCTCGATGCTGCTCAAGCCCCATGAAATAGCGATGCGTGTCAATATGCTCTTCCAAAATGCGGTATTGGCCGGGAACGCTGACCGTCAAATCGGCGTTGGGGCGTATCTCGTGCAGATGTGTGCGGAGCAGAAAATCAATGCATTCGATTTTAATCCGCAGTTCATCGAAATCGTCGTAGGGGAAATTTTTCAGCCGCGCCCAAATTTCCGGCAGATACGTTTCGGCCTGCTTGACGGACATTTCCCGCGAAAGAATTTGATGCGCGGAAATCCAAATATATAATTCCGTGATGGTGCAGGCCGGAAAATCGTCAAGCAGATGCTGCGCCTTGATCGCCTGAGTAATCGGCAGATAGACCGCATCATGCCAATGCAGCGCGGCCTCTTGCGGCGAAATGTCGCGCCGATGCTCCAAGCCCATGAAATAGCGGTGTCCTTGAATGTGATTATCAAGAATTCGGTACTGTCCGGGCTGCGTGAAGCGGAATTCCGCGTCCGGGCGGGACTGATTCAACTGCGTGCGCCGCAGAAAATCGTCATGCTCGGCTTGAAGCTGCGCGTCAATCGCCTCGGCCAGCGCGGTCGCTTGCTCCACCATCATCGGCATGTCCGGCAGCGCGGCGGGCTGCGCGAGAATGTCGCGGTGTTCCGAGACCCATATATACAAATCCGTCGTCGTGCGCTCCGGGAAATCGCGCAGCGTTTCCAGCCCTTCAATCAGCCGAATCGCCGGAACATAAATCTGATCATACCAATAGCGCGCCGCGTCCTTGAACGATACGTCTTGCTGCTGCTCGCGGCTCAACATAATTTGGCAGACGGCGATCTGCTCGTACAGAATATGAAATTTCCCCGGCACAGTGACGGTCAGATGTTCCGGCGAACGGCGGCGCTCAAGGCTTGTTTGGCGAAAAAATTCCAACGCTTCGGCGTGAATGATAATCTGTTGCGGCTCGTTCGCCCAGGTGATGTCTTGCGGCGTTTCGATGGGCGTGACGACCGATTCAATCATCTTCGCCCCCAACTGCCGCGCAATTAAGACGCGATGATTGCCGTCATGCACGAAATACGATTCGGCGATTTGGTACACCTCGACCGGCGGCAGCAGGCGCGTGTCGGCGTTCATCATCAGCGCAATCGCCGCCCATTGCTCGCCGCTTTGGACATTCTGCGGCAGAAACGTCCGGCGGAAATCGTCGTAATGGCTGATGCCGCCGGTGATGGCGTCTATCGGAATGGCGCGGTATTCTCGGCGCGCCGCTTGCCACGAACGCGCTTGTTCATACAGATCGGGATGCTCGAACACGGAAAGCGGCTGCTCATGCAGAAACGAGACGATTGTTGCCAAATCCGCCTTGTGCCGCGCCCGCCGAAAATCTTGCAACGCAAAGTGCTTGTGAAGAGATGGCATTACGCAAGTTCTCGTTCCACGCTCTGCGGCAATGGACGCGGAGCGTCCGAAAACGCGGCATTCCACACGCAGAGCGTGGAACGAGTCCCTCAGTTAAGCAGTCCTGAGATGATATTCTTCGATCAACTGTACGGCATCTCTCGACATGTACCAATCGTTTTCAACCCATTGCGCGGCGACGCAGGCGCTTCGCCCGAACGGGATGCGCCGCGCCTGCTCCAGCAAATTCAGCAGCGCGGCCGGATTCCGCAACGGCGACTGAACGCGCATGATCGTCGCATGGGCGGTCACGATGCGGTAGCGCGTGTCTAACGCCGCGCCCAAGCCCGCCGCGCCGAGCGACGCCCGCAGATGGTCGCGCAACCGGTTCAGCGCGTCCTGTTCAGGAAAGCCCTGCGCCATGATTGCGCCCGGCGATCCGGTGACGCCGCAAAATTCGACGCCAAAGCCCGTCATTCCGGCAAACGCGGCGGCCAGCGCGGCGCGATAGCGCGGCAGTTTCTCCGTGTGTCCGTCAGCATGAAAGCTCTCTGACGCGGAAATCAGCGACAGCACCGTGACGTGCAACTCGTCGGAATGATAAAAATGCTGCTCCGGCTCAAGGTCGCGCATCTGCGCGATGAAGTCGCATAGGCGGCGGCGCGTCGGCGCATCCGGGCGCATAATCAACGTCCAGCCCCGCCGCCGGTCATGCGCGCGGTCGCGCAGATGCGGATCGATCTGCGCGTTTCCCTGCGCAAGCGCCGCCGCGCAAGCGCGCCACAGATCGTCATAAATTTTCCGCGCGGCGGCATCTTCCGTGATAATGTTATTCATGCGTCATTCCCAATGATTTGTAAAGCAGCGCAGCAACATTTTTTTGAAAAATTTCGCCCAAGCTGTCACACACCTTCAAGTGTTGAGAACGAACACCCTACATCTTGGACGAAAACGGTGTATCTAAGACTAGATCGTCAAAGAGTCGTTGATGACATTGCCATGACATACGCACGGCATGAAAACAGGAGTGTCACATCTTGATTTGACAGCGAAGAAGAGCGAAATCAAGATTTCGCGCTCCTGATTTACATGGGAGAAGATCGCCATTCTCGAAGAAGATGATGTCGTCTTTCACATTGTTCTAGATCAGGTGAGGACGAAGACGTTCACCGGTGAATCCGGTCATGACTAAATTTCTTGACATGATCGGCAAAATTATAATTGATCCGCATATTGAGCAAAAATTGGCAATACGTCAAGGTACTCATCTGGACTGAACTCATATCAAGTCACCTCCTGAGCCCTCACCTTAGAGAATTATGCGTGGAGGTGTCAAGGAGATTCATGAATTCTGCGTAAGTTCTGGAGTAAACCGTTGCGCTCCTCGCGGGCGCGTGGATTGAAACATGATACCATCACCATCAAACGAACCTTTGCGGCTTAATCTTCATGCCATGTTGGAGCATTCGACGGAAAACGGACCGGGAACGCGGGCAGTGATTTGGACGCAAGGCTGCCTGTTCAATTGTCCCGGCTGCTTCAATCCAGAGACGCATGATTTGCGCCCGAGCCACGTCGTTTCCGTCGCCGAACTTGCCGCGCAACTGTTGGCGATTGCGAACATCGAGGGGTTGACGGTCAGCGGCGGAGAGCCTTTTTTGCAGGCCGCGCCGCTCGCGGAACTGTGTCGAAAAATACGGAAAGCCGGGCGCGGGGTGATCGTGTTTACTGGCTATGAATATCACGATTTGATTCGGGCGAATAATCCGGCGTGGAACGCGCTGTTAGCGGTGACAGATTTGCTGATTGCCGGGCCATTTCGGCGCGATCTTGCGTGTGATCTCGCGCTGCGCGGCAGCCGCAATCAAACGCTGCATTTTCTGTCTGATCGGTATGCGGCATGCCGCGAGCAATTTGAACGCCTATCGAACAGCGTGGAAGTCTTGATTGACGAGACCGGGCAGGTGACGCTCACGGGATTTCCGTCAGGCGCGTTCGGCGCGCCTGACAGATGAATGCATCGAGCATTTATTCACCGATATAATGCACAACTCCGCCAACGGAAATCGGGAGGGTCGTTGTGGCGGCCGCGCTCGTGGTTGTGGTGCTGGTCGTTGTGGTTGTCGTTGTCGTGGCGGGCGTTGAGAAAATCGCAATATCGTCAATGCCGACAAATTCATCGGCGTCAAACGCATCTGTGGTAATGATTCGCGCCTGCACCTGCGCTTGATTTTCCGCAACGGCAGGCAAGACCGCGCTGACCAGCGTTATTTTCGTGCCCGTGTTTGCCTCTGTGGCGTCCGCGACATAGCCCGCCGGAATATTCGTAAAACTGCCTGAAGTTCCAACCCGATATTGCAAGGCAAATTGCGAGACCGTATCCCTTGCAGAAGCGTCAATATCTCGAATATTATACGAAATCGTCACACCTGAAACTCCAGTCGTATTTAGATGAATGAGAAGAAACGGGGCGCGGGCTGTGCCTGAGCCTTTGAGCGCAATAGTGGAATTGGCGATTTCAAATTCAGTCACTCCGCCCGTGTTAAAGACCGTGCCGCTTGGGTCTGTTTTGTTGGCATTGACATCTACGGTAACTTGATCAGCCGTGACAGTCTGTGGATCAACGCCTGTCGCGCTGACAAGCCCCTCTCCTTTATATCCGATGATGCTCGGCGCGCCCGCCCAATTATCATCACTGGTAATCAAGCCGGTATTCGACCAATCCTGTGAAAACGCGCCGCCTGCCAGATTATGATACGTATTGTCTGCATATCCTGCCACCGCAACCATAACATTGATCGCCAGAGTTATCGCAAGAATACCATACGATGTTTTCATGTGAAGAATTCCTTGTTTTCTGTTTTTGATCATCCGTTAAGCGCAGAAAATACACGGTAAACACATGCTATTTTTCTCATTTGATGGAGAAAATGTCAAGGAGAAAATCTTCGCATTTTTATGGAGATATTCCTTACGTTTTGTTACGCATTCTGCTGGGCGATGTCAATAAGGATACATGAGATATTTCCCCAGAGTTTCAAGGCCGAATTACCGCGCAACCGCGTCAGTCCAGCCGATTACATGTCCTGTTTGGCGATGTCGATAAGAAGGTTTTTCAAGGCTTTCAGTATCTTGAAAATGGTGAAAATCTCCTCGTCATCGGCTAAAAATCCTTTGCTGATGACATATTCCTGCCCCTGCAAAATCATGAAATGCCATTTTTCCGCAACGACATACATCCCATAAATCGGGTGAGGATGGGGATTTAATTCCCGCGCCGCCAACATTGCCGCAAGCGCCTGCGCCGCCGGATCGCCTTTCGGCTCGTGAGCGCGTTTATATTCATGAAAGCAGAAATACGGAATTTGCGGCGAATAGCGGCCTTTGGCAATCACTGCGTCCGGCTCGCCGTATAATTCGCAATCGCCGACGGTCGCCGTGATAGCCCGGTCCGAAAAAATATTGAATTGAGGAGTATGGAAATTCACTAACGCCAACACCGGGCCGATAAAATATTCAGCTAATTCGATTTCATTCCATGCGTCGGCCTGATCAAGCAAGACATCTCGCAGCCGAATCAACAAAGTCTCTTCTAACTCATCAATGTGTTGCGTTGCGGAGAGAGCGAGCCATTCATCGAATACCGTGACCGTTCGGCAGCGCGTTAACCCAAACGTTGCTTCGAGTTCTTCTTTATTCCAATCCGAAAACAGCCGTTTTATTGCCATAATGCCCCAACCTCTCTTTTGGGTGATGGCGAGACTTCAAAAGTCTTCAAAACTTTTGATGTCTCGCCATCAATCTCTGTGGTGAAATGCCTCTATTTCATCTCCAAATCAGGCTCGCCGAACACATTCGGGATCGGGCGGGCGAAACGGGCGATGTAATCGGAAATCTCCTGAATCAGCCATTCGCTTTCGGGCGGCGTGATGCCCGAAGCGAGCGGCAGCGTTTTTTGCGCGTAATTGATGCCGAGCCGCAGCGTATTTTTATGAAAATAGCGAATCACGTCAAACGGCCCGACGGCGGCGGTCGGAATATGGCGCGAATAGCCGATGCCGAAGCAACGGCGGCTGATTTTAATCCATTCCGGCGTGAGATGCAGCACCGTGCCGCCGAAGACGCGGAACAGCGTGATGAGCAGCAGGCCGAATCCGCAGCCCCAGAACGCGCTGGACGCCATCAGCATGAACGTCGCCTGCCCCCACTCGTCAAGCTCGTTCGACATCAGAAACAGCGACCCGGCCGTCAACATCGTCGCAATGGCGAGACAGATGAGGCTGACAAGGCAGCGATCCGCTAATTCGGCGGCGCGCGTGACTTTCGGAATGCGGAAACGGAGTTGATCTTCGCCGCGCTGCGTTTTTTTAATTTGGCTGTTGATCGGTCGTGGAAACGTGTCCGCGCCGCGTTCGATGATGCGGCTGGATTGCCCGTTTCCGACGGGTTCTTCCGGCTGCGCGGGCAGGGTTTTGGCTTCCCAGAGATAGTCTTGAATCTCCTGCGTCAGCCATTGAATTTCGGCTTTATTCAGGCGCAGGCCGATTTCATGCGTTTCTCCGGCGTGATTGATGCCGAACACCGGCTGGCCGTTCGCGCCGCGCTGTTTGCCGAAAAACCACGTCAAATCCGACGGCTCGATTTCCTGCGTCGGCACGCGCCACAATTCGCCGCCGTGAATGCCGAGCAGTTCCTCGCTGGCAGACGTCCACGCCGGAGTCAAGCACAAAACCGTGCGTTTCAGCGTCAGCCCGATGATCTGCTTGGGAATGCGGAAACTGAGATCGCCGGGGCGCTGCGTCAGTTTTTCGATTTTCGTCGCCGCCGGTTTCACGATGTCGCCGGACAACCAGAACGGCGTCTGAAAGCATTCGTCCAGAATTTTGCGAATTTCTTCGGGCGAGGCGACGCGCGTTTTCAGCGACGGTTCGAGCAGGCCGTTCAGCAGGCGCATCATGCCGGGCGAATTATACAGAAACGGCTCGAATTGCGGCTTCATGCCTTCGGTCGGAAATTCGGACGGGTGGCGGTGCGTCAGCATGTAAAGCAGCGTCGCGCCGAGCGCGTAATAATCGGAGGCGGGGACGGCCTGCCCGCTAAACTGCTCGAACGGAATGTAGCCGAACGTGCCGACGACCGTTGTTCCGGCCAAGACGGTTGTGCGGATGCGATCCTGCACCGCGCCGAAATCCACGAGATACACGTCATTGATCGCCGGAAACACGCTGGCATTCGGAGAAATGATGATATTTTTCGGGTTCACGTCGCGGTGAATCACCGGCGGGCAGAGCGTGTGCAAAAAGACGAGAATGTCCACCAAATCGAGGAAAATCTCTAAAATCTCGCGCTCCGTGCCGCGCCAGCCTTCTTCGACAAGCTGCTTGAGCGTCTTGCCCTCGACGAATTCCTGCACGAGCAGAAATTGCGTCCCTTCCGGCGATTCCAGCGTGAAATACTCCTGATACGCCGGAATGCGGGGATGATGAAGCTGCTGGAGAATGCGGGCTTCGCGCTCAAACATATCGAGCGTTTTCCAGTCGCGCATCTGCGCCAAATGAAGCTGTTTAACGGCAACCGGGCGGCGCGCCGCGAGGTCGAACGCCTTGTGCGTCGTCCCCATGCTCCCCTGCCCCAACACGCTTTCGACGCGATACCGATCTTGCAGAATGTCTCCCTGTTTCATGCCGAAAACAACACTGAATAAAAAATATTAACGCAAAAGACGCAAAAGACGCGAGCGCCGCAATGCGTTTGCGTCCGTTGCGGCGTTTGCGCCTTTTGCGTTAACGTCTTTTATTCGCTGTTGTTACCATTTCCACGATATGCAGCAATTTCCGGTCAATCACGTCCCATTGAAAATGCTGCGCGATGTACGCTTTTCCGTTTTGGCCGAGCGCGGCGGCGAGGTCGCGGCGTTCCAAAAGCATGTCAAGACAGGCTTCGAATTCGTCGTAATCGCCGTAATACAACCCGCCGTTGCTCCGCATGCAATGGCCTTTCACGACCGCGCCATGCGCCGTCGCCAGAACCGGCGCGCCGACGCTCCACGCTTCGAGCGTGACAATCGAGAGGCTCTCCATCTGCGACGGCATCAGCAGCGCGTTCGCCGCCGCCATGCCATTGATTTTGTCCTCATCTGAGACGAAGCCGAGCATCCGAATATCCGGCCGCTCCGGCAGCGACATGACCGCCTTGCCCATCAGAATCAGGCTGAGATCGCCCTGATGCGCGGCCTTGTAGCACGTGAAGAAGTCAATCATCTGACCGCAGCCTTTGCCCTCGTCAATCCGCCCCGCATAAACAACAAAATCGCCGGAGACGCCGAATTTCTCCCGAAACGCCTGCGGCTGCGGCTCGCGCGGCACGTCCACGCCCGCGCCCAAAATTTCATAAGGAATGTGCTGATTGTGAAAGAGCGAGTGCGCGAACTCCTGTTCCTCAATGGTTAGATACAAAAACGCCTGCGGAAGATGAAACAGCATGCGGAAAATGTCAAAATAGACCGGCGGCTCGTTGTGCGTCGTCGGGACGAAAATCGCCTTGTGCGGGGCGAATTGCATGCCGAAAAAGCTGGTCGGATAAATGTACGTGTAAAAAATCAGCGCGTCGTAATCGTCGGCATGAGTTTGGAGAAACTGAAACAGGCCGGGCGCGTAGGGGCCTTGCCGCACCATCCATTCGACTTCATCGAAATAGGTGTGCGGATTCGTGTAAAGCTCCTGCGAAAATTCGTCGAAGGCGCGCGGCTTGCGCTCGCGGTCGGTCGGAAAGCGATGGACGCGGATGCCGTTGACAAGCTCGATTCCGGCGGGATATTCGTTTTTCCACGAAACGTAATCTTTGGCGCAGGTCGTGATGACCTCCACCTCGGCAAAGCGGGCGAGCCGCCCGACCATCGCCATGCAATGCGATTC
>CAZCGG010000013.1:42397-43878 GCA_964498135.1 uncultured Candidatus Moduliflexus sp. | reverse complement strand
GCATGATGAACAGGGCGCGTTCATCGCGCTTGCGCGGCGCAATTTTTCTGAGGGCGGCGCGAAAATTCAGCCGATCAACGTGTTCGTTCGAAATCCTGCAAATCCCGCATAATGCGGCAATTTTATCATTTCCAAAGAAAAAAATTGACAAAACCGTTTTTTTTTCTTTACAATAATCCCCGTCCTCAGTCTGTTATGACCGGATTTCTTGAGTTAGCAGCAGTTTTACGTGATTCTCTGACTACGGTGCTTGTTTCTCCTGATGAAACATGTTGACTGTTATCAGAGCACAACCGTAGAGGATATTGGTATGTCAGTGAACAAAGATCAGAAGAAGACCATCATCGATAATCATCGCACTCACGAGCATGATACGGGGTCGCCGGAAATTCAGGTCGCCCTTCTCACCGAACGCATCAATCAGTTAACCGAACATTTTAAAATCCACACCAAAGATCATCATTCCCGGCGTGGATTGTTGAAAATGGTTGGAAAACGCCGCCGTTTGCTCGAATATTTGAAGGGCAAAAGTGTGGATCGGTATCAGAAATTGATTACCGAACTCGGGCTGCGGAAATAAGGTCATCCTCAGCGTGTTTCCCTCTACAACCGCTTTGGTTGACCGGTATTCAGACATGAGGGCGTTAGTTGCGCATCTCGCAATTAACGCTCTTTTTCTCACATCACCTTGCATGTCAATTATCCCGATGATCTCTGTTCGAGGTCACATTCCGAATCCAATTCAGGCGAGATGCTTGACATGCAGCGAATGTCGCATGAGCGCCTGAGCAGTCTCAACAACTTTTCAGGCGCGCTCACGCGCAAAAGGTTTATTTTATGCTCAATATTCAAACCGTAAGCACGCAAATCGGCGGAGCGACAATTTCAATCGAAACCGGCAAACTCGCTAAACAGGCGAACGGCGCGGTGATTGTCCGCGCGGGGGATTCGATGGTCTTAGTGACCGCCGTTGCCTCAAAACAGGCGCAAAAAGGCGCGGATTTTTTCCCGTTGATGGTGGAATACCGCGAAAAAGCCTACGCCGCCGGAAAAATTCCCGGAGGCTTCATCAAGCGCGAAGGCAAGCCCGGCGACCATGAAGTCTTGGTGTCTCGCCTGATTGACCGCCCAATTCGCCCGCTTTTCCCTGAAGGATTCACGAATGAAGTGCAGATTATCGCCACGATTCTTTCCGTTGATTCGGCCAACAGCCCGGATATTCTGGCAATGATCGGCGCGTCCGCCGCCTTGACGATTTCGGAGATTCCATTTATGGGTCCAATCGGCGCGGTGCGCGTCGGGCGCATGGACGGGCAGTTCGTCGTCAATCCGCCCTACGGAGATCGCCTCGATAAAAGCGATTTGAACATCGTGTTAGCCGGAACGCGCGACGCCGTTGTCATGATTGAAGGGGAAGCGAAGGAAGTTCCCGAAGATGTGCTGGCTGAGGCAGTGATTTTCGGGCATCAGCACATTCAGCA
>CAZCGG010000013.1:37748-42297 GCA_964498135.1 uncultured Candidatus Moduliflexus sp. | reverse complement strand
CAGCGGCTCGACACGCTCGAAGGCGAAAGCAGCAAACGCTTCATGCTGCATTATAATTTCCCGCCGTATTCCGTCGGCGAAACGAAGATGCTGCGAGGGCCGGGGCGGCGCGAAGTCGGGCATGGTTTTCTGGCGGAACGCTCGCTGTTGCAGGTGATTCCGGCGCAAGAAACGTTCCCGTACACCATCCGCGTCGTCTCCGATATTTTGGAATCCAACGGGTCATCGTCTATGGCGACGGTCTGCGGCGGAACGCTGTCGCTGATGGATGCGGGCGTGCCGTTGATTCGCCCGGTCGCCGGGATTGCGATGGGCTTGATTCACGATCAGGGCAAAACCGCGATTCTGTCCGACATTGCCGGAGTTGAGGATCACCTCGGCGACATGGATTTGAAAGTGGCTGGCACGGAAATCGGCGTGACGGCGATTCAGATGGATTTGAAAATCACCGGCATCACGCATGACACCTTCAAAAAAGCCTTGTTGCAGGCGAAAGAAGGCCGGATGCACATCCTGTCAATCATGACATCCGCCATCAGCGCGCCGCGCGGGGAACTGTCCCAATACGCGCCGCGCATCTTCACGATGAAGATTGACCCGGAGAAAATCCGCACCGTCATCGGCCCCGGCGGCAAAGTGATTCGCGGCATTGTGGAAAAGAGCGGCGCGAAAATTGACATCGAGGACGACGGCACGATTAATATCGCCTCGGCGGATCAAGAAAGCGCGAAAACCGCCATCCACATGATCGAGCAGTTGACGGAGGAAGTGCAGGAAGGGAAATTGTACCTCGGCACGGTCAAGTCGGTCGTGGAGTTCGGCGCGTTCGTCGAAATTCTGCCCGGCACGGAAGGCTTGCTGCATATTTCCGAAATCGCGGAACACCGCGTCAAGAAAGTCGAAGACGAACTGCACGAAGGAGATGAAGTGCTGGTGAAAGTCTTGGCGATTGACGCGCGGAGCGGCAAGATGAAATTGAGCCGCAAGGCCGCCATGCGCGAGCAACAAGCGAAACAAGAGGCTGAATAAGCCGTTCACGCGAGGAGAGACAGGCAGCAATGCCTGTCCGACTTCTTCGCATCTTCGACTCCGCTCAGATCGTGGGCGAAGTCGAACCATTTTCACATTGATGGGTGGAATAGGCATTCCTGCCTGTTGACGTGGCAGACAAGCATGTCTGCCTTACCGTCATCAACATTTTTTCCAGAATTTCATTCCGTTCGCTCAATCACGCCCCCGCCAATCAGCACATCCTCATCGTAAAACACCGCCGACTGTCCCGGCGTGACTGCGCGCTGCGGTTCATCCAGCACGACGATCAATTCATCCGGCTGCGCCGTCGGCAAGACGGTGGCGGGCGCGGCGGCGTGGCGATAGCGGATTTTGACGCGGCACCGGAGCGGCTCGCGCAGGCGTTCCATTGCAATCAAATTGATTTGCTTCACGGCGAAGCGCGAGGCGAACAAATCGTGATTTTCGCCGATGACGACTGCGTTTGTGTCTGGCCGAATTTCGATGACGTAACGCGGACTGCCGAACGCGACGCCCAAGCCTTTGCGCTGCCCGATGGTAAACAAGTGAATCCCCTGATGCGTTCCCACCTCATGCCCCTGCGTATCGAGAATTTTCCCCGCTTTCGGGCGCGACGATAAAAATTTCTGCAAAAATGCTTGATAGCTTTGATTTGCGACAAAGCAATTTTCTTGGCTTTCCGCTTTTTCGGCCACGTGCGTCAGGCCGAAATATTTGGCGCGTTCGCGGATGTCCGCTTTGGTCATGCCGCCGAGCGGAAAAATTGCGCGGGCAAGCTGCGCCTGCGACAGGCGATAGAGAAAATAGCTTTGATCTTTGGCCGCATCCGAGGCCGCCCGAAGCAGATGCCGCCCGGATGCCGCGTGATATTCGGCCTTGACGTAATGCCCGGTCGCCAATCGTTCCGCGCCGGCGGCGGCGGCGTGATCAAACAGCAGTCCGAATTTGATCAATGGATTGCAGACAACGCAGGGATTCGGCGTGCGTCCAGCGACGTATTCTTCGCAAAAATACTGGATGACGCGCTCGCGGAACGCCTGCCGGACATCAACGACGAGAAGCCGGATGCCCAAAATGTCGGCGGCTCGCTGCGCGTCGCGCAGATACGCGGGTTCCTCGGATTCGGGCGCATGCTGCGCGCCGTCAAGCAATTCGTGCGCCTGCGGCAGCCGCATCGTGACGCCGAAAATCGAATGCCCCTGTTCGAGCAGCAGGGCAGCGGCGACTGAGCTATCCACGCCGCCGCTCATGGCGACGGCGATGATTGGGGCTGTTTGATGTTTGTTCATGGGCTGGGATGCTCCTTTTCGTTTTGCGTCTCTTTTCCCGACGTTTCCGTTTCATGTCAACTTCTTTTTTCGAGGCGTCAACATGTATGGAACATCTAAAAAATCTTATTGGTAAAACCTCGATAATAGAGGGCAAATGATGATTTAGAAATCACGCGAGAGTAAAAAACGTCGAAAATCTGTTGACAAAATTACCTTTGCTACCGATTATATGTTTCAAGTTTCTTTGACATGAAAAAGACAGATAGTAACGTCTTTCTTTGGAGAACTTAGATAGAACCGTGTTTTACCCCACAAACGAATGCTACGGATGGCTTCAAACGGAGCGTCGCGGCGAGGCCGGATGGACAGAATTTCTGGCGGAACCGAGACACACAAGTTGCGTATGGAGTGGTCCCACAAAAAAGCCAAGGAGTTGTGACGCTTGACATCAGGTTCTCTCTGAGGGTTCCTTACTCCACTCGTTTTTCTCACTCTTTATTTTCTTAAAGAGTGCCCATCAGTTTTTCTTCTTCGATATTTCACCTCACATTGTTGTGTTTTAGAGAGTTGCAAGGTTTTGCGCCGATCTGCCCGTGAGGGTTTGCAGAGTGTGAAGCCATTTGCCGCCCCGGCAGACGTGTGTTTATGGCTCTGGGGGCTGCTGCTGAGATCGTCTTGGCCGCAGAAAGAGCTATTGGCGCGCGTTTACTAGAGGTAAGGGATTATGTTGTGCATAATCAGGGACGGATCTCTGTGAGCGTTGCTTTAACGATATGACAACAGCGCAATATGTTAGAATCGGGGGGATGTTGATTCTGGCGTTATTCGTATGTGCAATCACTCAAGTATATGCCGAATCAGCCTTGACTGAGGCTGACTTTCAACGAATCGGCAGCAAGTATGGGGTATCTCCCTATCTGCTGCTGGCAATTAGCCGCGTGGAAAGCCAACACGGTGAAGTGCTTGGGAAGCATGACGTTAGCAAAGTCGTGGATAGTAAACAGTTACGATATTTGAAAAAAATTGCCCGTCAGACCGGCAGGGACGTGTCGGAATTCAAAGGCTCTAAAGCAGGCGCGCTCGGGTACATGCAGATCATGCCATCAACGTTTTATACGTATGCGCAGGATGGAGACGGGGACGGAAAAAAAGACCCGCTCAACCCGCATGATAGTTTGGCAACAGCTGCGCATTATTTAGCCCGAACCATTGCCGTAAAGAAAAATATTCGCACTGCGCTGAGAAGTTACAACAATAGTTCAGCGTATGTTGAAAAAGTGGCGAAACTTTCTGCGAAATTAGAGTTAGAGATCACCTTCGCAGCCCGTCAATAATTAAAAAACAAGGGGGATGTGACGTAAGACGGGATTCCAAAACAGGGCGTAAAGGCGAGCAGCATGCCTTTACGCCCTGTTTGCATTTTCCGACAAGAATTCTCTATATTTTGTCGTTTTTTATTGACGACGCAGACAGAACAAAAAAAAGTAACTTCATGCACGATCCGAATACCGAAACCATCGAGCAAGTCTCTCTCGGAAATTTACAATACATTCAGCCCAAAAAAGGGTGCCGTTTCGGCGTAGATGCCGTGTTATTGGCGGATTTCGTGCGCGTTAAGCCAAGCGAACGCCTGATTGACCTCGGCGCGGGCGCGGGCATCATCTCGCTGTTATGCGCGGCATTAAGCCCGGCGCGGGAAATTGTCGGCGTGGAACTACAAGAACGGCTCGCGCAAATCGCTCGGCGCAACGTGCAAATGAATCATTTCGAAGATCGGATTCGAATCGTGCAGGGAGACGTGAAATGCGTCGCCCAATATTTTCAGGCCGGAGAATTTGACGTGTTGTGCGCCAATCCACCCTATCGCAAAGTCGGCAGCGGACGAATCAGCCCCAATTCCGAGCAGGCGATTGCTCGGCATGAATTGGCTTGCCGGTTATCCGATATTGCCGCCGCCGCCAAATATCTTGTCAAATCCGGCGGCAACGCGTTTTTTATCTATCTTCCAGAGCGGATGAGCGAACTCTTCGCCGCGTTGCGCGAACACCAATTCGAGCCGAAAATCATGCGATGCGTCCATTCAACAATTGACGCGCCCGCCGCATTGCTGCTCATCGAAGCCCGCCGAGACGCGGCGCCGGGAATGCGGATTTTGCCCCCCTTAGCCCTCTATGAGGAAGAACACGTCTATTCCGCCGAAGCGCGGCAGATTTTACGAACATCCCCTTCACATAGCCCTAACCCCG
>CAZCGG010000013.1:34867-37648 GCA_964498135.1 uncultured Candidatus Moduliflexus sp. | reverse complement strand
CAGATGCAGGAATACCTCAACGAACTGCGGGAATTAGGCGAATGTATCGGCGAAGCGTCCATCACAAGCGATGTGTTGGAAAATTGCGATTGGACATCGAATTGGAAACAATTTTTCAAGCCCACGCGCGTCGGCAGGCATTTGGTCATCAAGCCGTCGTGGGAAACCTTTACGCCTGAATCCGACGATATTGTCATTGAAATTGATCCGGGCATGGCGTTCGGCTCAGGGCTGCACGCCTCGACGCGCTTGGCGATTGCGCTGCTGGAACTCTACATGCGCCCCGGCGGGCTGATGCTCGATGTCGGTGTCGGTTCGGGGATTCTGAGCATCGCCGCCGCCCGGCTCGGCGCGGAATTCGTGCTGGGCGTGGATATTGATCCCGACGCCATTGAGGTGGCGCGGGAAAATGTCCGCAAAAACGCCGAATTGACGGCGGATCGAGATATTCTTAACGTGCGCGTTGTCCTGAAAGTCGGCTCGCTCGATACGCTCGACATTCCAAAACGTTTCGACTGCATTGTCATGAATATTCGCCCGAACGTCATCACGTCGCTCATGCCCTATGCGGCGTCGTTTTTGCAAATGGGCGGCGCGGTGATTCTCTCCGGCATTTTGGAAGAAGAAGGCCCGGCGCTGCTCCGCGAATTGCGCGCGCTGAATTTCGTGCCGCATCATCACATCACCGAAGACGGCTGGGTCGCGTATGTGCTGTCGCAGGTTTGAGGCAAGGTGAAAAATATGGCAACACACCGGTTTTTTGTGCCGCCGCCGCAAATTGCCGACGGCGAGGTCTGTTTATATGGCACGGATGTCTGGCACATCACGAAAGTCTTGCGCCTGAGCATGGGGCAGGAAATCATCGTGTTCGACGGGCGCGGGCGCGAATATCGCGTGCGCCTCGCATCAGCAAAACGTCAGGAAATTCGAGGCAAGGTGCTTGAAGAATGGCGCAATGAGGCTGATTCGCCGTTGAAATTGACGCTAGCGCAAGGCATGCCCAAAGGGGATAAATTGGATTTGATCGTGCAGAAAGCGACGGAAATCGGCGTGTTCGATGTCGTGCCGTTAGCGACGGAACGGTCATTCTGGGCAAGCGTCGGCAAAGAGGTGCCGCCGTCGAAAGCCTATCAACGGCTGGAGCGGCTGTCGCGCATCGGCATTGAAGCCGCCAAGCAATCGCGCCGCACGTCCGTGCCGCTGATTCGCCCGATTGTAACTGTGCCGGAATTTCTCGCCGCGCCGCCGGAGGCTGATCTAAAATTGCTGATTTGGGAAGCCGAACAGCAGACGCGCCTGAAAGATGCGCTGCGAGCGATGACGCAAGAAATTCGTTCCGCGATTGTGGCGGTTGGGCCGGAAGGCGGCTTGACTGAAAGCGAAGCCGGACAATTTCAAGCGCAGGGATTTCTTTCCGTGTCGCTTGGCAAGCGCATTCTCCGCACGGAAACTGCGGGGCTGGCGGTGTTGAGCATTCTTCAATACGAATTCGGGGATTATTGAACGCAAAAAGCCGTCAGACAGGTTCAACTGTGTCTGACGGCCGGCTTCTGCTCAAAATTCTACGAACTCGCCACCTCATCGCCCGGAATCACGTCAATCAACTTCCCTTTATCGAGGCAGAACACCTTTTTCCGCATTCGTTTGATCAAGTCAACGTCATGCGTCGCAATTACGATGGTCGTGCCGCGCTGATTGATTTCCTGAAACAGGTGCATGATGTCCATCGAGATTTCGGGATCGAGATTGCCGGTCGGCTCGTCGGCAAGGACAATCGGCGGATTGTTGATGATGGCGCGGGCGATGGCGACGCGCTGCTGTTCGCCGCCGGAAAGCCGCTGCGGAAACTCGTCGCGCCGGTCTTTGAGGCGAATGTATTGCAGCAGCCGCATGACGCGTGGCGTGATCTCCTTCTGCGGCGTGCCGGTTACTTTCAGCGCAAACGCGATATTTTCGAAGACCGTTTTTTGCGGCAGCAGCTTGAAATCCTGAAACACGACGCCGATATTTCGGCGCAGATACGGAATGCTTTCGCGTTGCAGCCGGGCGATGTTGAAGTTATTCACAAGCACCGTTCCCTTCGTCGGCAAGTCCGCCCGAAAGATTAAATGCAGCAGCGTGCTTTTGCCCGCGCCGCTTTTGCCCGTGATAAAGACGAATTCGCCTTTCTCAATCTGCATGGTCACGCCGTCGAGCGCGGTAATGTCGCTGCTATACGATTTGGAAACGTTGAAAAATTGAATCATGCTTGCCGATTCTGCCATAAGGAGCGTTTCGCCGAAGATTGGCGCGGATAATCGCCGAGACGAGCCTTTCTGCTCAAAAAATCCGCGTGAATCTGCGGGGAAAACGGCTGTCAATTGAGCGTTTTCGCGTCCGTCAGGCATACAACGCGCTGCTGAATTCCGGGCGAAAGCGCGCGGTCAATTCATGCGTCGCGCCGAGAAAGGTGAAGATAGCGATGCAGGCTTTGCGCGCGCCGTCGTCGCAATATTTTCGGTCGCGCCGGACAACGCTGATGAATTCCGGCAAGGCGTCCTCAAATTGCCGTTCCCGCAGATGCCGCAGCGCCTCGGCGTAAGCCGCTTTGCCCTTGCCTTCCGGCAGCTCGTCAGGATGCTCGGCGGCGTCAAGCAGCAACGCGATTGTGTCAAGCGCGGTGGCCGTATCGGCGTATTGCGACGTGATGGGAATCTGCTTGACGAGTTCGGCGGCGCGTTGATGATTTTCAAAGAGGTCAAGCGTGGCGAGGAGAATCAGCGCGTGATCGTTGCGCGGCTC
>CAZCGG010000013.1:32414-34767 GCA_964498135.1 uncultured Candidatus Moduliflexus sp. | reverse complement strand
ATTAGCGCATGAACACTCGTTCAAATGTCAAGAATTAAAATCGCTCAAAATTCTCATCTTCCAAATCACGCGCCACCGGAATCGGGCGCGCGGCCTGCGGGCGGCGCTCTTTCTGCGCGGGCGGCGCGGCGCGGAAACGAACCGATTGATTCGCGCTCACCGATTTCACGGACGTCTCCACCTCGTCAGCGAATTCGTCAAGCTTAAAAAAATCAACAGAGGCTTGCAATTGCGCCGCCTGCGTCGCTAATAGCGTGGCGGTCGAGGTGATTTGCTCCGCCATCATCGCGTTTTGCTGCGTCACGCTGTCCAATTGCTGGATCGCCCGATTGACCTGCTCTGAGCCTAAACTCTGCTCATGGCTGGCCGCGCTGATTTCCTGAACAAGGTCGGCAGTCGTATGAATACTGGGAACGAGCGTGACGAGCATTTCGCCCGCTTTCGCGGAAATGTCAAGGCTGCTTTCGGTCAAATCGTTGATTTCTTCGGCAGCGGTTTTTGTAATATCCGACAGTTTGCGGACTTCCGACGCCACGACGGAAAAGGCTTTGCCGTATTCCTGCGCGCGCGCCGCCTCAATCGTTGCGTTCAGCGAGAGCAGCCGCGTTTGGTCGGCGATCTGCTCGATAATCGAAATTTTATGGGCAATCTGTTTCATCATGATGACGGTTTCCGCCACGACTTTGCCGCCTTCTTCCGCATACGCGGCCGATTCTTTCGCAATCTTTTCGGTTTCGCGGGCGTTGTCGGCATTTTGCTTGATGTTCGCGGTCATTTGTTCCATCGAGGAGGAGACTTGCTCGGCGGCGGCGGCCTGCTGCGACGCGCCTTGCGACATAGTTTCCGCGCTGCTGCTCAATTCTTCGCTGCCGACGGCGACATTTTTCGAGGCGTTTTTTACGTTCGTCACGACTTCTTTCAACTGCTGAATCATCGCGTTCAACGCCCGCATCAGGCTGTCTTGCTCCGAGCGTTCCCGCGCCTCCACGCGCAAATTGCCCTGCGCCATTTCCTGCGCCAACTCCGTAATGTCGCGCATGTTGTCAATCAGCGTGTTCAGATTATACGCCATCTGGTTGAAATCGCCCTGATACGCGAGCGGCATTTTTTCTGGAATGTCCCCTTTGGCAATCCGATCCAGGCACGAGGCGCTCATATTGATCGGCGCGACGAAGGCGTCTATCACGTTGTTCATGCCAATCACCAACTCGCGCCAGCGGCCTTCGAAGGCGTTCGCGTTGCCGCGTCGGCTCAATTGTCCGGCCTGCACCGAGGCAATCAGGCCGTTGCTTTCCTCAATAAGCGCATTCATCGTCGCAATCAACGTGTTTAGGCTGATTTTGATGTCATTCACGTCGCCTTGATACGTCTCCGTGATCGGCGTCAGCGTGTCGCCTCGGGCGATGCGGCGCATGTAGTCGGCGGAGAGCGTCAACGGGACGATGACCGTATCGAGCATTCGGTTGATGCCGCCGATAATGCGGGCGTATTCGCCGTCAAATCGGGTTTGATCGCCCCTGATCGCCAATTTTCCTTCTCCCGCCGCCGCCGTGAGTTGATTGATTTCTTCGAGCATTGTTTTCAGCGTGGCGGCCATCGTGCTGAAGGATTGGCCTAAAATATCTTTTTCGGACGCCAGATTGATCTGCGCGGAGACGTCGCCGCGCGCGATTTTTTGCGCCGCGTCCGCGTTGGCGCGAAGATACGCGATCAGCCGTTCGAATGCCAGCGAAAGTTTGCCGATTTCATCGAGGCTGCGCGGCGGGCGAATCGCGCAATGAATGTTGCCTTGCGCAAGCTGCTCCGCGACGTTCGCCAAATCCACGAGCGGGCGAATCATGCGGACGAACACGATGCCGCCGGCGATGAGAATGATCCCTATCAGCACGGACAACATCAGCGTCGCCCGGCGCGAGCCGCGAAGATTGCTGGCGACAGTTGCTTGAATGCGCTCGGTCGAATGCGCCATTTCGGCGTCAATGTCTTGCATGACCGTCATGACCTGCGCCTGCGCCTGCGTCATTTTCTGGGAATTTTCCTGAAAGATTTGCAGCGCGGCGTGATACGCCTGAATTTGCTGCTGATATTGCTGGGTGGACGCGATGAGGCGGTTTCCCAACGGCGCAAGCTCTTCTCCGGCGGTGACGGTTGTTTGCAGGTTGCCTAACAAGACGGCGAGATTTTCGATGATGGGCTGTTCGTCGGCATCCGTATGCAGCCCGGAATTCAGATGCCCTCTTGTCAACTCGGCTAACTGGAATTTGACTTGCAGGAGCAGGTTGCGCAGGTCGGGAATAGTTGAAATGATTTGTTCGATGGAATACGTGCTGTATGCCTCGCCGGTTTCCGAGGC
>CAZCGG010000013.1:24815-32314 GCA_964498135.1 uncultured Candidatus Moduliflexus sp. | reverse complement strand
CGATCTTTTCGGGCGTTTGCTGGTGATGTCACGGGGCAGATGTGTTTACGCATTCGCGCTCAACATCTCTTTTTTGCGGGAAAGCTGCCACGCTTTTTTGAGGGCTTTATATTTCACGACTTCGGAGTAGCGTTCGTACACGACGTCGAACTGCGCCCGTTCGCGCAGGCTTTTCAACTCTAAAATGCTGTCGAGCGGCTCTAAAAAGTGGAGTTGCATTTGGTTGATGCCATGTTCATAAATATCAATCACTTCATTATAATAATGGGCAAAATCTTCCTCGACAAATTGCGGGCCGGTGAATAATTTGCGCGAGCCGCAATACATCAAGATTTCGCGCTCTTCCGCAAGATAATTTGCCGTTTTGACGATTTCGTCCGTAAAGAGGCGATGATTTTTTTGATATTCCTGCATCGTTGCCGCCGGCAGGCGCAATAACGTGTTTGGCGACGCATCTTGCAGCGAATGCGCATAGCGGTCTTGCAGGGCGTTGAGACGCTGCGCTAATTGTTTCACATTAACCGGCGTGTATAGCTCGAACTGAAATTGGTTTTCTTCCTTTTTTAATTCAATGCCGAGAATGCCGGTGTAGAGCAGGTTGAAATCTCCGGCGCGGTCGCGGAACGAATACACTTGCTGACTGAGCGATTCCAGACATTTAAAAATCCGGTCGGAGAAGATTTGCAGCGCTTCGCGGTACGGCGCAAGAAACAGTTCCAATTCCTGAAACAGCACGGATTTTTTGCTGAACGCCTCAATCGTGTACGTCGAAAAACAGGCGTGAAACCAGAATAATTCTTGATAATACGTGTTCAGAATAATATTGAGCGGATCTTTCCATTTTATGAAAATTTCTGAAATCAGCAGTTCTTGCAATTCGTCCACGACATCCCACAAGCGATCCACGTAGGCGAGCAGTTCCGAATGATCTTCGTGTTTGTTTCGCAGTTCCCGGCGCATTTTTTCCAATTCTTCGACATGTTGGAGTTTGCCAGATAGCTCCGGCGTTTTCGAAAATTCTCCAGTCACAATCATGTCGCTCAGCACAGCAAATCGGTCTTCGTCGAGGTTGGCCTGAAAAATGATTTTCATTTTGCCCGAAACGATATGCTCTCTGACATACGAATAGCCCTGCCGGTCAACGGTTTTATATTCTTCCATCAAATGCTCGACATGCGGCAGCAGCGTTTCATTGAAAAAATCTTCGTAGTTATTGAGCAGATGCTCGAAACTGGCGAGAAAGTAGCGGCGTTTTTTGGAAATTTTGCTTTTGTTTTCCAAATAGGCCGTGAAGCGGGCATGATAAAAAAAGACGGAAATAATATCGTTCAAAATGCCGTCGCGCCAGCGTTGGTTATAAATATCATGAAATTGGTTTTGAATGCGTTCCATTTTGGCGAGGATGTTGCGCAAATTCGGGTCTTTCACGTTCAGCAACTCATCCTGCGCGACTTTGATGCGGGAGAGCATTTGCAGCAATTGCTCATCCGTTTCCAGAAATGTCTTGAAATGGCGTTGAATTTCCTCTAATAAGCCGAGAAAGCAGAGTTCGAGAATGTGGATGTTGTCCGGCGGAATATATTCCGGGAATAGGTGGCGGAACATATTGCGGACGATGACGGCCTGATTTTGCACAATCGGGCGATACTGCTGCGCGATAATTTCCAATTCCGTTGATGATTGAATCGGCAGATGCACGCCTTGCCGTTCAATATCGTAAATAATGCCCTGAATAATGGCGGATTGCATCTGCGAAAAGTTGGAAAAGAGGACGAGATAGCAGCGATTCAGCACTTGCTGGATTTCACGGTCTTCGGTGCTGTTTTGGGTGGGCTGGATGTTTTTCGCCTCTCGGGTGCTTTTGACAAGCGGGCGCAGCAGGTTAAAAAATTGCTGCTTCACGCGGTCGCTTTTTTCGTAATCCAACAGATCAATAATGTTGCCGTCGGTCAGTAAATAAATACTGTTAATGAAGGAAATTTCTTTCGGAATCTTGGTCATTTTGACCTGAAGATTGCGGATATATTCCATTAAGGGGGACTCGAACGTCGTGATGGCAGACTGGTATTCTCTGGGGATAATCAGCAAAGAATGGTCTTCTTCTTCCTCGATAAGAATGGAATTGGAAGACGGGTCTTTGAGCGCCGCTTCGGAAACTTCGTGCAGATAGGCTTCGATCTCTGTTTTATGAATATTTGACATGAGGCGATCATGTGGAACGTGAAAAATCGTCCTTTTTATCACGCAATGCCGCTATTCGCACAAGAAAACATCCTCGTCTTTCAGCGTGTATGCAGAAAAAACTTCTGTTTTTATCAGACACGCCGCGCTTCATAAAAGTAATAAAATTTTCTGCGGCCAGAAAAATCTTTGCGCGACGCGACGCATCATGCCGCTATGGCATGGTGAGAATATCGGGGCCGTTCGGCGTAATGGCGATGGTATGCTCGAATTGGGCGCACCAGCTTTTGTCTTTCGTAATGGCCGTCCAGCCGTCTTTTTTCACCTGCACTTCATGCGATCCCATCGTAATCATCGGCTCAATGGTAAAGACCATGCCCGGTTTCAGGCGCAAGCCGGTATCGGCTTTGCCGTAGTGCATCACGTGCGGATCCTCGTGCAGTTCGCGGCCGACGCCGTGACCGGTATATTCCTGCACAATGCCGTAGCCGTATTGTTCGGCAAGCGTTTGAATGGCATAGCCGATGTCTCCGAGCCGCGCGCCGGCCTGCGCATGTTGAATGCCGAGATACAACGCCTCTTTCGTGATCTTCATGAGCTGCCGGGCTTCCGCGCTGATATTTCCGACCGCCACCGTAATGGCCGTGTCGCCGTGATAGGAATTTTTATACACGCCGACATCGAGCGTGATAATATCCCCCTCCTTGAGCGGGCGGGAATTGGGAATGCCATGTACCACCTGTTCATTGATCGAACAGCAGACGCTGCTCGGAAAGCCGTGATATCCTTTAAATGATGGCTTGCCGCCGTTTTTGCGGATAAAGGCTTCTCCCATTTTATCGAGTTCTAACGTGGAAATGCCCGGCGCGATGGCTTTTTCCAGCAATAAGAGCGTTTGCGCGGCAATGCGTCCGCTTTCTCGAATGTATTCGATTTCGTCTGATGTTTTGATATGCGTTCTTCCCATCTGTTTTCTGCGCTCCCCGATATTGTGCGGACATGCGCCGCGAATGACTGTGAATGCTTCATCTTGCTCTGACTATTGCATGTGATGCGCCTTGCGATTTCTGTCAAGCATCTTCATCGCAATTCGGAAAGATTTTTCAGATGGTGGAAATCGAGCGTTTAAGAAAGAGCGGATTATTTGAGGAACGATGCCTTGCGTCTGCGGCGAACTGTATTCCAGAGAACGCGCTCGGCAAACGTGCGTTCTCTGGACGGGGAGGGCGGTTAGGCGGTCAAGCTCATTTTGGCTTTCAGGGCGGCCAATTCATCATCCACGCCGGAGCCTGCTTCGAGGGCTTTGAATTGATCGTCGAGCGATTGCACTTCTAATTCGACGGCCGCGTCGGCTTGCGCCTCGATTTCCATGACTTTGCGCTCCATGCGCTCAAAGTTGGCAAACGCGCTTTTATCGGACAGGCCGGTCATGACATCATGAATTTTTTTCTGCGCCTCAGCGCGTTTCTGGCGGGCGATGAGGATTTCTTTCTTGCGGCGGGCTTCGTCAATTTTGGTTTCCAATGCCCGCAGATTGTCTTTGAGTTTCGAGGAAAGGCCGTTCTGTTCTTCCCATTGCGTTTTGACGGATTCCACAAGGCCGTCGTAGGATTTTTTCTGTTTCAAGGCTTCTTTGGCAAGATTTTCGTCGCCTTTTTTCAGCGCCAGCATCGCCTTGCTTTCCCAGTTTTGGGATTGCAATTCGTTCTGTTTCAGTTGTTGATGCAGTCGTTTTTCATCAGCAATGGCTTTGGCGACTTGAATTTTCGCTTCTTGCAACTGTTCCGTCATTTCGCGAACCATTTGATCCATGAGTTTTTGCGGATCTTCCGCTCGATCAATCAGATCATTAATATTCGCTTTGAAAATATCCGACATTCTGCTAAAGATACCCATAATTTATCCTCCATAGCTAAAAGGTCAACAATCGTTGTGATGAGCAAGGTTATTCCAAATACGTTTTTAATTCGGGATAATATTGCGCGACCGCAAAGCCGAGAGAATCTACAGATGCCTGCAATTCATTCCGATCCAGATTTTCAACTTGCAGCGCGTCGGTCAATACCACCGTGTCATTCTCAATGCCGAATGCGCCGTGCGACATTTCGCTTGCGTTTAATTTCAGCAGGCGTTCATAAAATTTTTCGCGGTTTTGGGCAGGCACGTTCATCAAATTGACGCGTGACACCAAGATCGGATACTGGAGGCTTAAAATAATATTCGTCACATTGTTATCCGGCGACTCGACGCGCCAGACGCCATCACTCACCACTTCGAACGGGAAACCGCAATCATCCATGTAAATTTCAATGTCATGCTGTGTGATCATAAAATACCCCCTCTCGAAAGAGATCAAATGTTTGACCCTGCGTTTTTCGCAACCAGACTTGTACGCATGACTATCATCACGAAAAACGGCAACGATGTCAAGAGATATTTTCAGTTTCATCGTGGCGAAGGAAACTGAAAAAATCGCAACTTTTCTCTTGACAAGTTTTCCCAATTCTTCATAGTGTCACGCAACATAACAGGATGACATTGGAATTTGAAATAGAAATATAGAACATAGGCACGTAGTTCAGGGGCTAGAACGCTACCTTGACACGGTAGAGGTCGGCGGTTCGAGACCGCCCGTGCCTATTTTTTTTTGATTGTTGTTCAATAATTATGATGATACAGATTACCCTTCCTGATGGCTCGATTCAACAGGTTGGATCAGGAATCACCGCCGCGCAGCTCGCCGCAAAAATCAGTCAGCGCTTAGGCAAAGAAGCTCTCGCCGTGAAAATTGACGGCGTTGCGCGAGATTTATCTACGCTGTTGACGCAAGATTGCGCGGTTGAATTGTTGACGTTTTCCTCCGAAGGCGGCGCAGAAATTTACCGGCACAGCACATCGCATTTAATGGCGCAGGCCGTGAAACAACTGTTTCCTGAAGCGAAAGTTGCGATTGGCCCTGCGGTGGATGACGGATTTTATTATGATTTTGATATAGATCATCCGTTTACGCCGGAAGACCTTGAAAAAATTGAGCGCAAAATGGCTGAATTGGTCAAAGCAGACGCTCCTTTTGTTCGCAATGAAGTGACGAAAGACGAGGCGATTCGATTTTTTTCTGAGCGCGGCGAACAATATAAGGTGGAAATCTTGCGCGACCTTCCCGACGGCGAACGCATCTCTCAATATCAACAGGGCGATTTTGTTGATTTGTGTCGCGGCCCGCATGTCCCGTCAACCGGGAAAATTAAGGCGTTTAAGCTCTTGACGATTGCGGGCGCGTATTGGCGCGGCGATGAGCGGAATAAAATGTTGCAGCGGATTTATGGCACGTCATTTCCGTCTCAAAAAGAATTGACGGCGCATCTCGAAAAAATTGAAGAAGCGAAGCGTCGCGACCATCGAAAATTAGGGAAGGAACTGGATTTATTCAGTATTCATCAGGAGGCGGGTGCCGGATTGATTTATTGGCATCCGAAAGGTGCTGTTCTTCGCCGGGTTATTGAAGATTTTTGGAAAGATACGCATGTTGAGCGCGGCTATGATTTGGTGACGATTCCGCATATCGCGCATTCCTCGTTGTGGCGCACGTCTGGGCATTATGATTTTTATCGCGAGAATATGTACACGCTCGGCATTGACGAGGAAGAGTATGTATTAAAGCCGATGAACTGTCCGGGTCATATTTTGATTTATAAAAATAAAGTTCATAGCTATCGTGATTTGCCCATCAGATATGCTGAACTTGGGACAGTGTATCGGTATGAGCGTTCTGGCACACTGCATGGCATGTTGCGTGTGCGAGGGTTTACTCAGGATGACGCCCATATTTTCTGTACACCGGAGCAGTTGGTAAAAGAGGTTGTCGGCGTGTTGGATTTGACCGAATATATGCTTAAAACATTCGGGTTTGAACATTATTCTGTTGAATTAAGCGTGCGTGATCCGAATAATAAGCAGAAATATGCTGGGACGGATGAGCAGTGGCAGCGAGCGGAAGAAGCGTTAATTGAGGCGTTGCGCGTGAAAGGTCTGCCTTATAAGCGCATGGAAGGCGAGGCGGTTTTTTATGGGCCGAAGATTGATACAAAATTGATTGACGCGCTTGGACGAGGCTGGCAAGGGCCGACCACGCAGTTTGATTTTAATCTTCCTTCGCGGTTTGATGTTGCGTATGTTGGGGAAGACGGCAAAAAGCATCATGCGTACATGGTGCATCGTACCGTGCTTGGCTCGATGGAGAGATTTGTCGGCGCGCTTATCGAGCATTATGCCGGAGTGTTTCCGACATGGTTGTCGCCAGTGCAGGTAAAAATTCTTCCGATAGGTGACCGGCATATTGACTATGCTCGGCAAATTGAATCGGCGCTTCGCAAACAGAAGTTCCGGCCAGAAGTTGACGCGCGTGATGAAAAAATTAGTCAAAAAATTCGTGTGGCTCAAGTCGAACAAATTCCGTATATGTTGATTATTGGCGATAAAGAGGTTGCGGAACAGACCGTATCTTTGCGCCATCGAAGAAAGGGAGACGTAGGTTCGTTGACAATTGAACAACTTCTTTGTCAGTTGTCAGATGAAGTGCATTGAGTGAGACGAAAAAAAATTATTCCTAATAATAGGTCTTCGCAGAACGAAAACAAGATCAATAATCAGATTCACGCTCCGCAGGTTCGCGTGGTTGGCCCAGAAGGGGAGCAATTGGGTGTCTTATTTACTCGCGACGCCTTGCAACGAGCGGAAGAATTAGAATTAGACTTGGTGGAAGTTGCGCCGAACGCTGAACCGCCGGTGTGCAAGCTGATGGATTACGGCAAGTTTCGCTATCAGCAGCAGAAACGAGCGCATGAGGCCAAGAAAAAACAAGCGGTTGTTCAGATCAAAGAAGTCAAAGTTCGCCCGAAAATTGATGAACATGATTATCAATTTAAGCTCAAGCATGTTCTCCGGTTTCTTGAAGATGGCGATAAGGCGAAGTTGACGGTTGTGTTTCGCGGTCGAGAGATCGTGCATCGGCAAATCGGTGAAAGTTTGTTAGAGCGATTTGTTGAAGATACGAAAGAGCTTGGAGAGGTTGAGGCTGCTCCCAAAATGGAAGGGCGTAATTTGATGATGATTTTAGTGGCAAAATCTCCAAAAAGCGTCAAGCTCCAATCTGTGAAAGAAATACCGTCACGACGTGATGAATTAGTAGAAGTGGCCTGAAAATAGGCAGTATATGACTATTGTTTCTTGTATGGGGAGAAGAGAAGTATGCCCAAGATGAAAACTAGTAAATCAGCAGCGAAACGATTTCGCACAACGGCAACCGGCAAAATTAAACG
>CAZCGG010000013.1:12665-24715 GCA_964498135.1 uncultured Candidatus Moduliflexus sp. | reverse complement strand
CTAGTAAATCAGCAGCGAAACGATTTCGCACAACGGCAACCGGCAAAATTAAACGTAAAAAAGCGTTTGCGCAGCATATGTTTGCGTCGAAATCTCCAAAGCGCAAGCGTCAATTACGCACAAGTGCCTTTGTGTCATCGGCAGATAGGCAACGGATTCAACGGCAGCTTCCTTACGCATAAGGAAGGGCGCAGTTAAATTAATCTGAATTAGTCACCTGAGTTATATTTAAAAAGAGAAGGATAGAACGCTATGAGGGTAAAAGGTGGGTTTGTTTCAAGACGGCGCAGAAAAAAAATATTAGAGCTTGCTAAAGGGTTTCGAGGCGGACGCAGCAAGCTCTTTCGTACAGCTAAAAACGCAGTTATTAAAGCATTGACTTATTCATATCGTGACCGGAGACGGCGAAAACGCGATTTTCGGCGCGTCTGGATTGTTCGTATTAATGCGGCTGCCCGTGAAAATGGCATCTCTTACAGCCAGTTTATGAATGGTTTGCAGAAGGCAAATGTCCTTTTAGACCGAAGAGTTTTAGCCTATTTAGCGTTGGAAGATACTGTTGCGTTTGCCCGGTTAGCAGAAATGGCGAAAACAGCCCTTGCAACCTCGGCATCTCCGGCGGTGGCCGCATAACCTTACGAGCATCAATGGACGACATTATTCAACACCTCTCATTCATTCGGACGACCGCAGAGCAGGAGATTTTTTCGGCAGAAACATCAGATCAGCTTGCTGGGCTTCGCATAAAATATTTAGGCAAGAAGAGCGATGTGTCGCAAGCCATGAAACTCCTCTCTGGTCTATCGCCTGAGCGGCGACCGCTTGTTGGAAAGCAGATTAATGATGTGAAAAATCTGCTGCAAGAGATATGTGACCGCAAGGAACAACTGCTTGTCGGGCAAGAAAAGCAACGAAGGCTTGCCAAAGAGCGGGTTGATGTCACCCTTCCCGGACGGCGGCTTCCTCTCGGAACAAAACATCCCCTCACCCAGGTCATGGAAGAAATTCAACGGATTTTTTCCGGTCTGGGTTTTTCTATCGCTGACGGGCCGGAAGTTGAGCTCGACTATTACAATTTTGAGGCGTTAAATTTCCCCAAAGACCACCCTGCTCGGGATATGCAGGACACGTTTTTTATTCGCGACCGTGATGATGTCGTGTTGCGAACGCATACATCTCCTATTCAAATTCGTATGATGGAAAAATTGTCGCCGCCGGTGCGATTCATTTGCTACGGCAGAGTTTATCGGCACGACGCAGATATTACCCATAGCCCAATGTTCCATCAGATTGAAGGGGTTTGCGTTGACACGCATATTACGATGGCGGATTTGAAAGGCGTGTTGCATTTATTTGTGGCCGAATTGTTTGGCGCGGACACGAAATTGCGATTTCGTCCGAGTTTCTTCCCGTTTACTGAGCCGAGCGCGGAAGTAGATATTTCCTGCGTGATGTGTAAGGGGCAAGGATGCCGCGTCTGTAAAATGACGGGCTGGCTGGAAATTTTGGGATCAGGGATGATTGATCCGAATGTGTTTCGTTTTGTCAATTACGACGCCGAAAAATATAGCGGTTACGCCTTTGGCATGGGCATTGAGCGTATTGCGATGCTCAAATATGGGATTGACGATATTCGGCTATTTTTTGACAACGATATAAGATTTCTGGAACAATTCTGAGTGGATTTGGGTTGATTTCCTAATAGATTCGTATATTGAGCAGAATGTATGAAAGTAAGTTATAGATGGTTGCGCAAATACGTGGCATGTCAGATTTCGGTGAAAGAGCTTGCCGAACGCCTGACAATGGCGGGACTTGAGGTGGATGGCGTTGAATTTCTTCATTCTATTCCTGAACGAGTAGTTGTCGGCGAGATTCTTGAGGCTCACGCGCATCCTGATGCGTCCGCATTATTTGCATGCCAAGTTAATGTAGGCGAAGTTGTTCCTCTTAGCATTGTTTGCGGCGCGCCCAATACGAAAACCGGAATCAAAGTGCCGGTTGCTTTGCCGGGCGCGCAACTTCCGAAGGGCATTGTCGTGCGTGACAGCGTGATTCGAGGCGTCGCTTCTACCGGCATGATTTGCGCAGAGGATGAATTGGGCATCAGCAATGACCATACAGGCATTCTGATTCTCCCCAATAACGCGCTGGTTGGACAGCCGGTTTCCCTCTCTCTGCTTGGTTTGGAAGAAGACGATGCGGTTATTGAAATCGGCCTGACGCCTAATCGCGGCGATTGTTTAAGCCACTTTGGCGTTGCGAGAGAAATTGCGACATTGTTGAATCTCGATTTGACGCCGCCCGAGATAAATTATCCAGAAGAAGGCGAATCTATCGGTGCAATTGCCTCTGTCAACATTGAAGCGCCTTCGCTCTGCCATCGGTATGCGGCCAGCGTGATTTCTGGCGTGAAAATAGCGCCTTCCCCTCTTTGGCTGAAACGCGCGTTGGAAAGCGTAGGTGTTCGTTCGATTAACAATATCGTTGACGTGACAAACTATGTCATGTTTGAGCTTGGCCAGCCGCTTCATGCGTTTGATCTTGCGAAACTTGCAGGCCGTCAAATTATCGTGAAACCTGCGCAGCCAAATACCCCATTCGTTACATTGGATGGCGCAGAACGAACGCTTGATGATTCCGTCTTGATGATTGCCGACGCTGAAAGGAATATTGCTATTGCGGGCGTTATGGGTGGGCAAAATTCCGAGGTTTCGGACGCGACGACTGAAATTTTGCTGGAAAGCGCACGTTTTTCTCCCTCAAGCATTCGAAGAACGTCGAGAAGATTGGGGCTGGCAACTGAAGCAAGTCATCGTTTTGAGCGGACGGTCGATCTGCTTGGTTGTGATGTTGCGGTGAAGCGGGCGACCATGTTGATTTTAGAATTGGCAGGCGGAAAAGTGGCGAAGGGTATTCTTGACGTCTTTCCTCAAAAAGAGACGCCGAAGCGCGTCACGTTAAGATGCTCACGGGTGGCGCAGATACTCGGTATATCGGTCTCAGTCGCATCTATTGCGCGTATTTTGACCAAATTAGGATTTGAGATCGCCGAACGCTCAGATGACATTTTTACTGTGATCATCCCTTCTTTCAGGCCGGATGTGGAACGAGAGATTGATCTTATTGAAGAAATCGGACGCATTCACGGCTTCGAACATATTCCGACGCAATTGCCAACCGGAGAAATCCCGTTGAAATTTCAAGCCCCTGAATTAAAAACAGAATACGCTTTTCGTGAATTGCTAATGGGGCAGGGATTGCACGAAGTCATTAATTATAGTTTTTTTGATAAAAAATATTTGCATAAATTAGGGATTGACAAGAATGATCCCTATGATAAACTTGTTTTTATTCGTAATCCGTTGACGGCTGAACAAGACGTATTACGCACGACGACGATTCCGGGATTATTGGAAAAGGTTGCTTTCAATTTGAGCAATCGCGTTGAAAATATTCGACTCTTTGAAATCGGCGCGGTGTTTTTTCAAAAAGATCCATCGCGGCCGCTGCCGGAAGAACAAACGGTTGTTTCAGCGGTCTGGGCTGGAAAGCGCATGGAACCCGGATGGGCGCATTCTCAAGAAGCGGCGGATTTTTATGATATGAAGGGACTTCTTGAAACAGCTTTCACGCGCATGAAGGCGTCTTCTTATACCTTCCGAAGGGCGGATATCCCATTTCTGCATCCCGGAGAAGGGGCGGAAGTGTGCCTTCAAGATACGCCGATAGGGGTTATCGGCAGAATTCATCCAGATGTGCTGGAAACGTTTGGCATTAAACAAAAACGGGTATATGTTTTTGAAGTATGTATCGCGCCGTTATCGAAGAATCTGCGTGAAAAGACGCAGTTCTGTCCATTGTCGAAATTTCCGCCAGTGCATCGTGATTTGGCGTTAATCATTCCAACTTCGGCGCAAGCTTCGGATGTGGAAACTGTGATGGCGATGTGTGGAAAACCATTATTAGAGCATTTCGCGCTTTTTGATCGATATGAAGGACAGCAAATTGCTGATGGACACGTGGGGTTGACGTATTCATTACGTTATCGTTCCCCCGAAAAAACGCTGACAGACGAAGAAGTGTCCGTAGTTCATCAGCGCATAGTGGACGAATTACAAGCTCGTTTACAGGCTCGTTTACGGTAGAGTCGGATTTGAACAGCACAGCGTTCGCATTCATGCGAACCATGAGATGTAAGACGTTGCGGAAAAAATAATCAGTCGAACGTATGCGATGATTTTTGCTGCGTTAGAACCACGCGAAAATGAGCAGCGTTCGATGGTAAACAATAAAGAAAAACGAGAAGAAGCATGTTGTTAAGCCGCGCCGACGGTGGATGCCGGTGAACATGATTTGCTTGCGATATTCTTCTTGTGCGTCATTCTTTTTCTATGGTGAATTTCTCGGCTTCCCCTGCCGTGTTCGTGATGAAGTAAAACTCTTGAGCCTACCAACTTCACAGAAGGGAGTTTGCGTCAGAAATAGGAGGCACATGCCTAGTCAGATCGGGACGTGCTGAATATTCACAAGAACACCCACCTGGCCTAGCCAGGTTCAAAGAGTTTGCTCCACACGGCACTGTGGTGGGGGAGGGGTCTGCTGTGATGCTGTTGCATTTTAATAAACAATGCGGCAGGCGGCAAGATACCATGAGTCTCTTGATTTAAGCCAAAAAGCAAGATCTTCCAAACGTCTTCTTTCCCATCAAGAGAGTAATCTCTCGTCTGTTCGCTGTCTCATTCCGATTTTCCCTGACTAGTTAATTATTCTTGGCTATTGGGTTGCTGGGTTTCTGCGCAAGAAAAATCAGCCGCCGTTCTCGTTCGGATAAATAGATTATGACAGGCTTTTTGCTGATTGTGATAGGTGTCGCAATAGGAGCAGGGATCGGCTATTTTCTCCGTAAAGAACTGATCGAGCAGAAAATGGCAAAAGCGAGAATTTTGTCTGCCCAAATCGTCGAAGACGCGCGCGCCGAGGCCGAGGCCGAGAAAAAACGCATTATTCTTGAAGCCAAAGATGAATTGTTTCAAGCGCGAAATGAATTTGAGTCGGAAACAAAGGAACGGCGGGCAGAGTTAGCCAAAGTTGAAAATCGGCTGGCTCAAAAGGAAGAAAACGTCGAACGCAAGGAATCGCAGATCGGCAGGCGGGAAAATGATCTCAATAAGGCAGAACAGCACGTTGAGAAGCAACGGCAGGAGTTAGAACACGCGCAAGAGGTTCATGCCTCCTTGATTCGGCAGCAGCAGGAAACGCTGGAAAAAATTTCGTCAATGACTGCCGAAGAAGCAAGGCAAATGCTTATCAATCAAATGATTGATGATGCGCGTTATGAGGCGTCAAAGACCATTCGGCGGCTGCATGAAGAGGCGAAGCAGACGGCGGATAAAAAAGCCAAAGAAATCATCATGACCTCGATTCAACGGTGCGCGGCGGATCATATCGCTGAAACCACCGTCTCCGTCGTTGATTTGCCGAATGATGACATGAAAGGCCGCATTATCGGGCGAGAAGGCCGAAATATTCGGACGTTCGAAACTGTCGCCGGAGTTGACCTGATTATTGATGACACGCCCGGCGCGGTGATTCTGTCTGGATTTGACCCGATTAAGCGGGAAGTCGCTCGAATTTCTTTAGAGCGGCTGATTGCCGACGGACGGATTCATCCAACGCGCATCGAAGAAATCGTCGCCAAAGTGCGCGAGGAAATGGACGATATTATTTACGAAGAAGGCGAAAAGGCGACGTTTGACGCTGGAATTCACGGATTGCATCCCGAAGCGATCCGATTATTGGGACGCCTGAAATATCGCACCAGTTACACGCAGAATGTCTTGCTTCATTCAAAGGAAGTCGCCTATATTGCGGGCATTATGGCGGCGGAACTTGGGGCAAACGTGCAGATTGCGAAACGCGCCGGATTGTTGCATGATATTGGCAAAGCCGTGAATCATGAGGTTGAAGGGGCGCACGCAATAATTGGCGCGGAATTAGCCCGAAAATACAGCGAAACAAAGCGCGTCATTCATGCGATTGAGGCGCATCATCATGATGTTGAGCCGACGACAATCGAGGCGGTGATTATTGCGGCGGCAGACGCGCTCTCGGCTGCCCGCCCCGGCGCGCGCCGCGAAATCCTTGAATCCTACGTCAAGCGCTTGGAAAAATTAGAAGAAATCAGCAATTCTTTTCATGGCGTGGACACCTCGTATGCGATTCAGGCCGGCCGCGAGATTCGAGTCATTGTCAATTACGAAAAAATCTCGGATGATGAGGCCGTCGTCTTGGCAAGCGATATTGCCAAACGAATTGAAAAAGAGGTCGAATATCCCGGCCAGATCAAAGTAACGGTGATTCGGGAAACCCGCTCTTTCACGTATGCGCGATAGAGGTGCGTTTTGAACCAAACTACGATCATCTTTATTGGGGATATTGTCGGCAAAGCGGGGCGGCGGACGGTCAAAATGCTCGTTCCTGCGCTACGAAAAGAATTTCAAGCCCATCTCGTTGTGGCGAATGGCGAGAATGCGGCGGGCGGATTCGGCTTGACATCCGGCATTGCGGAGGAATTATTCGCCATTGGGGTTGACGTGCTGACTTCCGGCAACCATATTTGGCAGCAGAAAGAAATTTTTGATTATATCGTCAAGCAGCCGCGTTTGATTCGCCCGATAAATGCGTCGCCGGAAACGCCGGGACACGGAAGCTGCGTAGTCGAGGCATCGAATGGATGCCGCGTGGCGATCATCAATCTGTTAGGCCGCGTTTTTTTAGATGGATATAGCTGCCCGTTCCGCGCGGCAGACGCCGAAATCGAGCGGCTGCGCGACGACAAGGCGTTGATTGTGGTTGATTTTCACGCGGAAGCGACGGCGGAGAAACAGGCGTTGGGCTGGCATCTGGATGGTCGCGTCAGCGCGGTGATTGGAACGCATACGCATGTGCAAACATCGGATGAACGGATTCTCCCGCGAGGAACGGCGTATTTGACTGACGTTGGCATGACTGGTGCAATGGATTCCGTTATCGGCGTGGAAAAAGAGCTTGCGATTCGCAAATTTTTGACCGCGCTGCCGGTTCGGTTTGAAGCCGCAATGAAACAGCCGGAATTAAACGGCGTCGTGATTTCATTCGATGACGAACGCCGGAATGCCCTTGCCATCGAGCGTTTGCGGCGACCGCTTTTGGATGAATAACTCTTGCGAAAAAGGAGGGAATGCGCTATTGAGCCTTGAATGATAGATTGGCCTGATGAGGTGGTGAAATGATGCGCAAGGACAATCTATTGAACATAAGCAAAGAAAATGATTGACGCGCTCAGGCGAGGTTTTTATTCTATCAGCAGCATGTTTTCGGTATCGTTAGCTGGGGGGCGATTGATTCTAAATGGCGCAAGAGTCGAACGATGCGGAAGGCGTGCGTAAAAAAGCATCAGGGCGAAGAGCCTTGATCTCTGAGGGCGATAAAAAGAATGAGCCGCACTTTTGAAATAATACACCGTGGCTCAGATGAGGCAGACAGGTGAACTTATTAACAGAGAAAGAGATCACTCTAAAGAAGAGAAACCGTTCAGGAAACTGAACGTTGAAATAAAGGAGGGTGTAAGGATGTTTCAAATTGGAGATAAAGTCGTGTATCCTTCGCATGGGGTTGGGCGCATTGAGGCGATTGAAGAAAAAGATGTCGCGGGACAAAAAATGAAATGCTACGTGCTGAGCATTATTGGGAAAGAACTCAAAATCATTGTGCCGATGTTTAACGCGCAGAAAGTCGGGCTGCGGCAGATCATTCAGGAACCGGAAGTTGAAAAAGTGTTTGATATTTTGCGCGACGAAATCAATAACATGCCGCCGAAATGGAATAAACGCTATACGTTTAATCTCGATAAAATCCGCACCGGCTCGATTTATGAAATCGCCGAGGTGTTCAAGAATTTGACGCGACTTGGGAAAAGAAAAGAGTTGTCTTTCGGCGAACGCAAGATGCTTGACAGCACGAAAGAGTTGATTGTCATGGAAATTGCGCATTCCAAAAAAATCGGCACGTCGCAGGCGGAAGATCTGATTAATGAATGCTGCTTCGCGGCGTAATCGCGCAAATTATCGCTGGCGAAACGTGAGTGAAGTGTTTGGAGAGGCCGCAATTCTCCAAACACTTTCTTGTTTTAGAGACCTTTGAAAACAACTGCGCAGAGGGAAAATGCGGAACTTTGACGCTCTCTGCCATGTCAATATATCGTGATCATAAAAATTTTCACAAGATTTCTTCTTCTCGCATTGTGCGCATTGAGCGGATACGCGGTCGGCATGTTTGGCTTGGCTTCCCCGCAAGCCGCAATTATCGGAGCGATCTGGGGTGGGTGCGTCGCGGTGGCCGCGATGTTATTGGAAGTCATTTTTCTCAGCCTTCCTTCGCTGGCAGTGCTTGGCGGATTGTTCGGCGGGCTGATCGGGCTGCTGTTTGCGAATCTGCTGACGGGTTCGTCGCTGTTTCTTCATCTTCATGCGCACCCGATTCTGCCGTATCTGCGCAGTTCGCTCACGGCGATTTTTTTCCTCGTTGGCGTGTTTGTCGGCGTTCAACGCCTGCAATCCGTGACAATTGAATCCCTGCGCCGCCTGTTTTCAGAACAAACCACCGGCAAAAATTACAAGATTCTCGACACTAGCGTCATCATTGACGGGCGCATTGCCGATATTTCGGAAACCGGCTTTCTTGAAGGCATTCTCGTCATTCCGCAATTTATTCTGCAAGAATTGCAGCATATCGCCGATTCTTCCGACACCATCAAGCGGAATCGCGGCAGGCGCGGGTTGGATATTCTGCATAAAATTCAAAAGCGCGTGGATATTCAGGTCGAAATTCATGAGCGGGATTTCCCGAAAATCAAAGAAATTGACGCCAAACTCGTTGAATTGGGGAAGTTATTGCAGGCGAAACTCATCACAAATGACTTTAACTTGAATAAAGTCGCGGAGCTGCAAGGCGTGACGGTGCTGAACGTCAATCAGCTTGCCAATGCGCTGAAACCGGTCGTGCTGCCCGGCGAAATTCTCGAAGTGCTGGTGCTGAAAGAGGGGAAAGAATACGGGCAGGGTATTGCTTACCTTGACGATGGCACGATGATTGTGATTGATAACGCCAAAAAGCTGATTGGAAAATCGGTCGGCGTGACGGTGACGAGCGTGCTGCAAACCACCGCCGGACGCATGATTTTCGGACAGCTTGCCGTAAAAGAGGCATCCAATACCCCAAATAATCTTCGAACGGAAAAATGACGATGAGCGAAATCAGTCCTGTCACGGCAATTATCGTGGCTGCGGGCACCGGCTCGCGCATGGGTGCGCAGGCCATGCCGAAACAATTTTTGCCGGTCGGCGGCATTCCGATTCTCGCGCATACATTGAAAATTTTTGATCGCGCCGCAAGCGTGGATCATCTCGTGCTGGTCATTCGCGCTGAAGACCGGGCGATCTGCGAGTCGCTTGTTCGAGAATATCAGATTGCCAAAATCGCCGCGATGGTGGACGGCGGCCAAGAACGGCAGGATTCCGTGCTGCGCGGATTGCGCGCCGCGCCCGCGCAGACCGAAATTGTCCTGATTCACGACGCGGTGCGGATGTTTGTCACGGAAGACATGATCGCGCAATCCATCCGCGACGCCCGGCAGTTCGGCGCAAGCGTCGTTGCGGTTCCGGCGAAAGATACCATCAAAGAGGCGCGTCCTTGCGCGGAAAATGCTTCCGCCGTCATGGTCGTCAAAACGCATGACCGCCGAAATCTCTGGCAAATCCAGACGCCGCAGACCTTCCGGCGCGATCTGATTTTGGCATGTTATCAACAGGCGATTGCCGCCGGTTTTCAGGCGACGGACGACGCGATGATGGCCGAGCGTTTCGGGCATCCGGTCAAAATCGTCCCCGGCTCATACCGGAACATCAAAATCACGACTCCCGATGATTTAATCATCGCGGAAGCCTTTTACCAACAAATCAAGGAAACTGAGACAACGCGCGAAAAAGGTGAATATCAATAATAGAGTTGTTGCTCAATAAAAATTCCCACGTTCGCCCTGAGCCTGTCGAAGGGCATCTTGCGGTTCGACACGCTCACCGCGAACGGGTCATCTCTCGGCATGTCCGTTATTGAGCAACAACTCTAATATTCACCACAAAGGCACAAAGTTCACAAAGATTTTTTTACAGCATTCTTTGTGCCTTTGTGGGGAAACGCATCTTTTAGCGAGTTTTTGCGGTTCGAACAACGCCATGATCCCACCTCTTCCGCTCCGCGTCGGCATTGGCTATGACGTGCATCGTCTCGCGCCGGAACGCGATTTAATTCTCGGCGGCGTCAAGATTCCCTTTGACAAGGGATTATTAGGTCATTCCGACGCCGACGTGCTGACGCATGCGATTTGCGACGCGCTGCTCGGCGCGCTCGCGCTCGGCGATATCGGCCGCCATTTTCCAGATAATGATCCCGCCTACAAAGGAATTTCCAGCCTGAAACTGCTCGCCCACGTCACGCAACTGATGCTGGCGCAAGGCTACGCGCTCGGCAATCTCGATGCGATTATCATCGCGCAGAAACCCCGCATGAGCGGCTATATTGACCAGATGCGCGCCAATCTCGCGGACGTCATGCAGGCTGCGCCGGAATGCGTCAGCATTAAGGCCACGACGACCGAAGGGCTGGGCTTCACCGGCACGGGCGACGGGATCGCCGCCGAAGCGATTGCGCAAGTCGTGCGCCGGTAAGCCGCGATTTTTTCATTTCTGAAGTTTTGACTTGACTTTCCTCTGCAATGAAGAAAATTCATGGTCATTGCGTCTCAAGAACGCCCGACATTCGGGCGTTTGCCGCTTATCACCGTCACTATTTTCAACACATTAACTAAAAGGACACGCACATGGCAGACAAATTTTCGCCGAAAAATGGCCAAGAGAATGAGAAAAAAGGCGTCCATAAAGAAGATGCCGCAGAAAAGCTGCTCCATCAACCGCGAGTTCAGCAGGCGATGGATTGGGTTATGCTGAATCTCCGCACGATTGCGATTGCGGCGGGCGCGCTGTTTGCGCTGATTGTGATTATTATGAGCATGGTGGCGTATCAACGCGGGGTAAATCAGAAAGCCATTGCGCTCGAAGGAAAAGCGTTTACGCTGCATCAAGAGGCGCAGGATAAGGCGCGTTCCAGCCAACAGAGCGCGGAGAATACGGACGGCGCGCAGCCGGAAGACGCCTATAAAGACGCGCTAACGGCGTATCAAGACGTGATTGTGTCGTATGGCGACACGGAAAGCGGCAAGCGCGCCGTGTATATGCTCGGCAGCATTCAGCTTGAAACGGGCAAATATGACGAAGCGAAGCAGTCGTTTGAGAATTACCTCGCCAAGAGTCCGAACGGCATTTTGGCGGTGAACGCGGAAGAAGGGCTGGCCTATATTTTGGAACAGCAACAGAAATTTCAAGAAGCGTTGGATGCGTTCAAAAAGCTTGAAGGCAAGGCGAACGCAGGCCGTCAGACCGAAATTCAGTTGGCGATTGCCCGGAATTACGAGGCGTTGAAGGACATTGAAAACGCGAAAGCGATTTATCAGAAAATCGTGGATTCCAATACGGCGGCTTCGCTGAAAAATAAGGCGAAAGACCGGCTCGAAATTTTGGAGGCGCAACAGAAAGTCGCGTTAGGCGCGGTCACGCCTGCCCCGCAGGAAACGCCTGCCGCCGAAGCGACGCAAGCGGAGCAAGCCGCGACGCCGGTAGAAGCCGCGCCGACGGCTGTTCTGACGCAGGAAACGCCTGCCGCCGAGGCGACACAAGCGGAGCAAGCCGCGCCGCCGGTAGAGGCTTCGCCAACGGCTGCCCCAACGCAGGAAACGCCTGCCGCCGAGGCGACGCAAGCTGAGCAAGCCGCGACGCCGGTAGAGGCCGCGCCAACGGCTGCCCCGACGCAGGAAACGCCTGCTGTCGAGGCGATGCAAGCGGAGCAAGCCGCGACGCCGGTAGAGGCCGCGCCAACGGCTGCCCCGACGCAGGAAA
>CAZCGG010000013.1:0-12565 GCA_964498135.1 uncultured Candidatus Moduliflexus sp. | reverse complement strand
CGCCTGCCGCCGAGGCGGCGCCGACAGTTGAGGCAACGGCAACGCCCACGCAGGGGAATTAACGGTTTTAGAATAGCGGCTATTTCAGGAATGACACAGTCTTATTTCTGAAATAGCCGAAAAATAATTGATAACCAATTTATTACGGAAAGGATAAAAATGAAAGAGATATTATATTAGGGCTTACATAAAAATGATGAGTTTAGCTGATTTTTCGGGAGAGTCATCCTGAGCGAAGTCGAAGGATGTCCTCAACATTTTGCGTAAGTCCTGCGAAAATAATTTTGGCATTGTCTCAACTCATACTCAATAAGGGAAGGTTTATGAAACTAAAAGAACAAATCTATCATTCTATGACAACGATGGATAATCAGGAATTATGCTGGTTATATGAACAAATTCGACTGATGCAACGCCTTAAACAGAATCCGTCCTTGCGTCATGCGATGATGACAATCGAAGATATTCTGACCATGACAAGTTCTTCTAAAGGGTGTTGGTCTGATACAGTCATTGAGGAGAGATCAGATCGAATATGAAATATTATTTCGATACGTCAGCGTTAGTTAAAATCTACCACCAAGAATTTGGAACGGAACGAGTCCTCTCTATCTATAAAAATCAGGAAACAATATTGATTTCTGAGTTAAGCCGGATTGAGTTTTTAGCCACAATATCTCGAAAATATCGAGAACATGCGATTTCTATTGATACGCTTCATGCGGTACATGCCAAGTTTCAAGAAGACCTTGATTTTCGGTATAATGTCTTGAAGTTCTCATCATTAGTGATTGATGAAGCTGATAATTTACTTCGTCGTTTTGGAGAACAGCATGGTCTGAGAACGTTGGATAGTCTTCAATTTGCGTTTTTGATTACGTATTGTGAAGATGACACATGTTTCGTTTGCTCTGATGCGGCATTTGGACGAATGGTAAAAGGGGAAGGATTTGATGTGATGATTCCCGAACAGCTATAAATTTCGTTGAGTTTTTACGCCCCTTGCGTCGGCGAGAGAATTTCAATAACAACTTTTTCGTGTAGGCTGTCTCCGACGCGCTGACCGCGCCGGAGACGGCCTTTCAAGAAATTTCTTACCGGCACAGCGCCGTCATGTCGCCGTAATACACCAACGACAAATGCGCGGTTTTCTGGCAGACTTGCGCGTGAATCGTCTGCTGGCGAAGCTGCTCCATCTCAACGGCGTTGCCGGACAGCCGCGCATAGCCTTCCAGCAATTGCGCCCAGAATTGCCCGCCGCGCCGCTGCGGACGCACAAGTTGATAATCTTCGTCCACGCCCGCTAATTCGGCGAGTTTGGCAATCGAATCATTCTGGTTCAGCGTGCCGTTAATCAAGCCGTAAGCTTCGGCGGTCTGATTATCGAACAACTGCGCCCCCATCTGATCGCGGATGATGGACTCGTCAATATTGCGCGTGCGCGCCACATGCCGCACAAACTGGTCATATTCGGTTTCCAGCCCGCGCTGCCAATTCTCCAATTCTTCTTTGGTGATTTTACGGAACGGATTGCCCAAATCCTTCCCTTTTCCGGCGAACAAAATCGTTTGTTCAATCCCGCCTTTCGTGACGATGCCGGACGTGAACAGCCCTTCGTCATACGCCATCGGCTGATTATAATAGAGCAGTTGCGGCCCAATCACGCCGATGCTGCCAATTAAGCTGCCGTAATCGGCGTAGATTTCGCTGGACGTGACCATCGCCATGACGCCGCCGGACGCCGCCAATCCTTCAATATACGCTAACACCGGCTTATTCGTCGCTTCGCGGAATTTCGCAATCGCTTCCGCAATCGCATACGAGCCGAAAATCGTGCCGCCCGGACTTTGCACGTGCAACAGCACGCCTTTGATGCTCTCGTCGGTGGCGGCCTGTTCCAGCGTGTCTTTGAGGTCATAGCCGAACGTCAGGTTATCCGAGAGAAACGGCGGGAAATTGGCGGGCATTGAACCCAAAATCACCCCTTGAATGGACAACTTCAGCAAGCGGTTTTGGCTCTCTTCGTTGCCCGAAATATAGGCGTAGCTCGATTGCGCCTGCTCCGTGATTTTCGTGAGCGAATCCGTCCCAAGCTTCGCGCCGATGCCCGCGCCAAGCCCGATAAACAGCAGGCTGAACAGCATCAGCATGACGAAAAAACTGAACAACGCAAAGACCGCTTTGGCAAAAATGGAAAAAATGCTTTTGAAAATTGAGCCGAATGTCATGATGTTTCCTCCAAGCGCGAATCTGATTCACGCGAAATGTTATGCGAAATATGGCGCAGATGTGATGATTTCCTCTGCACATTCCCCTAACCAGCCTAATTCATAGGCGAAATCGAGAATCGTGTAGCGGCTGCGAATCGTCTGAGCTAAAAAATAGGTTTGCTGCACGCGTTCCGGCGTCAAATTGATGTCGCGCGGCACGACCGGGCAGCGCATCACGCGCAGCCGCCGCTTCAACTCCTGATACGGGAACAACTGCGCCGCCACCTTCTCGCGCAGCGCGTCCCAATTTGCCGCCACGCGCTGAAGCCGGTCGCGCAACTGCTCGCGGCTGACGTGTTTTGCCTGACTTTCGGCCAAAATGCGCTCAATGCCCGGCATGTCGCGGCAGGTTTGCCGAATCTCGGCGGCGCGTTCTTCCCACGTGTTCCACTCGCGGCAACGCTTGTCAATATCCAGCGCGCGAATATCGCGGTGGAAAACCGTTTCCATCAGCGCGGCGCTGGCAAGCGTGCCGAGTCCGACCTGAAATCCGTGCGAGACGCTGTTGCCATCGGCGTCGCGGTGATTCTGCATGTCCCACACATGGCTGAACAGGTGTTCGCTGCCGGACGCGGGGCGGGAATCCTGCATGGCCTGCATGGCAAAGCCGGTCATGCTCAAGCCTTCGAACAGTCGCGAAAACGCCTCAGAATCGCCTGCGGCGAGCGTTTCCGGCTGCGCGAGCCATTGCCGCAGATGCGGTTGAATCATCTCCCAAATCGGCGGCAGAATCGGCGTGACGCCGACGGCATCCGCGATAATCCAATCCGCGCCGCCCGTGATTTTGCTCATCAAATCGGCGTATCCGGCGGCGGTCATTTCGGCGGGCGCGCCGCGCAGCACTTCAATATCGGCGAGAATCGCCAACGGCGCGGGGCATTCCATCGTTTTTTTGAAGCCGCGCTGCGCGATGGGCGCGCCGAACGACGAATAGCCATCCACCGACGCGGCCGTCGCCACGACCATGTAGCGGCGGCCAAGCTCGAACACCGTCCGTTTGACGAGATCGTTGATTGTTCCTGAGCCGACCGCGATGGGAATCACGGACGCGCGCGGCTGCAACGCTTCGCGCAGAGCCTCTACATGGCGATATTCGGCGTGCAGCGTCGGCGCGCCGGGAAAGATGAACGGCGGCAGCGTCGGAATCTGCGCGGCGTTCAACGCCTGCTGCGCGTCGCGGCCGGCGGCGGCGAACGTGTTGTCATCCGCGACAATCATCGCCGTTTTCCCTGCAAAATATTCTTGAAACATCTGAGGCGCGTCGAACCGGCAGCCCTCGCGGATCAGAAACCCTTTCGTATCTGTGGCGGCCTGCAATGCGGCGGCGATGGTCTGGCTTTGCATAACGGCATTTCTCCCTGTAAGTTGGTGGAACAGGCATTTCCGCCTGTTTTGGGCAGACAGAAATGTCTGTCCGTTTCAATCTTATTAAACCTGTCAAGTCTTCGCGTGAAATTTGTCAAGAACTCCGAAAGAATTCTCGGAATTCATTTTTTCTCGCATGGCGAAGGCGGCGCATCAGTCTGCGATACGCGCAGAAGAACATTCGCATTGATTGAACTTGACAAAAATTCCCAAATGGTGTTGTATTTATTTAACAGAACTTACGCAACGTGGTTCGACAGGCTCACCACGAACGGGTGATGATGTCGGTCTTTCACCCACCGCTCGCCCTGAGCCTGTCGAAGGGCGAAATTTTTTGCGTAAGTCCTGTTTAAGCAAGATGTTTGTTTGTCACGAATTCGCCGCGCATGGCGTTAACTTCTTGAGGAAATTTTCTATGCGGAGCGCATGCATTGTTTTCTGTCTTTATCTTGCCGCCGCGTCATCGGCGTTGGCGGCAATTGAACAAAAATGGCTTGACGATTTGAATCAACGTTTTCCGGGAATCGGCCAAGAATTTGATATGGCGGTTCAGCAAAAATTGGCGCAGCACGGCGGTTCCGCCAATGTCGCGGATGTCATCAAGGCGCTGGCGTCGGATCCGGATTACGATCCTGAAAAGATCGCCTCAGCGCGAGGCTTCACCATTCACAGCGAATTGATGCTGCTGCATCCCGCCGTCGGAAATTATCAGGAATCGCTGCGGGAAGCCAAACTGCTGCGGGATTTCACGCTGAAACATTCGCCGGACGATGTGCGCATTATGCAGACGTTTCGGGGCGTGTACGCGGAATTGCTCATCATCAACGGGCAATACGAGCAGGCGTTGCAGGAAATTGAAGAAACTATCGCGCTCAACCCGGACGAAGAGGGCAATTATCTCAGCCGCGGCGTCGTGAACGTCAAACTCGGCCAATTGGAGAGCGCGCTGACCGATCTGCGGATGCTCATTCGCAAGGCGGACGCGCAGAAATACGCCGAACTGCTTTTTGGCTTCATCATGAATAATCGCGCCGCGTTTCAGGAAAGCGAAGTGCAGAAAAATACGATGATTGACGTGATGCTGCGCGGGCTTCAGCCCCAATCCGACGCGAAAATTCGGATTCCGGCGGATGAAGCGAACACGCCGCCGACCAAACCCACGCCCGCCCCGGCCGCGCCGACGCCGACCCCTACGCTTGAACCCGTCGCGCCGACGCCCACGCCCGAACCGCAGCAGCCCGACAAGCTCGTGCTGTTTGATTTGGTCGGCCTGAAAAGCGACCGGATCGAAAAACTGCTCGGCGCGCCGACAAATGAAGTGGAAGGGGAGGAGACGATTGACCGGGATTACAACTATAGCGGGAACACGTTAACTATCAGTTTCGACAAGAAAAAGAAGCGCATCGTCTCCTTTCAAATGTTTTTCATGCCGCCGATTGAGGAAGCCGCCGCGTTGAAAAATATCGGAATTATTCCGCGCCAGATTTCGCCGACAATCACCAGCAGCCTGCTGAAAGTCTGGACGCCCTACGATCAATTCTCCAAAGTCCGGCTCTCCCTGAATAACGGGAACGTCATTGCGATTATCGTCGAACCGTGAAGAAACTCCGCTTTTCCAAAGCGGAGTTTCTCGGATAGGAAATTAATCGTGTAAGACTCTTGCTTTCTGTTCCGCGACGAGGCGCAGCAAATCGGGCAGATACACGAGCGCGGACAGGTCTTCGTCGCGTTCAAGGGCGATTTGCAGGCGATTGAACTGCTCCCGCAACGTCATGTCATCTCCCGCGTATTCTAACGTGAAATAGTCGGCGAGCGATTCTTCTAAGGCTTCCTGCACCTGCGAATTGACGTAATTCGGCAGCGTGACGCGTAGCGCGGTCGCGTAATGATACAGCCGCTCAATCAGGTTTTTGACCTGCGTGGCCTCGTGCGTTTTGCCGACTTTCTCGCCGTAATGCTTTTCCAGCATGTCCGTCAACTGCACGAAAAATTCCGGCGTGTTCACGCGCATATCCCACAGCAGCAGATTCCGCGCGACCGGATCGGTCACGAACCCGCTGTCAAGCTGCCAGCGCGTCAGGATCGCCGTCGTTTGAAACGCGCCGAACAGCCGCTCGAAAAACGTCACCGGCTTCCCTTCAAACGCTTGCTTCATGCAGGCGGACAGCACGAACCGGAACACGCCCAATTCAATGCTGCGAAGCGGCGCGAGCAGCCAGAGGATTTTGCGGGCGGGCGGATAGGCATCGCCCAACTGCGTCCGCGCCAAAATGCGGCCTTCCACGACGAGATCGAGCAATTGCTGAAGGCAGTTGGTCAGGCGATGTTCGAAAACATGCGGCGCGAGGGACGACGTAAAGCCGTCGGTCAGCATGTCCACGAGTTTGTACGTCGAATACGGATGCCCGACGGTCAGGTTGACGATCCGCTCAATCACCGCGTCGCCGTCTTCAACCGGAAACTGCTTCACGCGGGCTAATTGCTCCACCTGCATCCGCCCCCATTTCGAATCGAAATTTGCCAATGGATACGGGCGGATCCGGTGACGGATTTCTTGATGATTCCACGCAACGCGCTCTTGACCGGCGGCGACGAGCAGAAAATTCGGCTGCGCGGAAAACGGCAGCAGCAGGCATTCTTCAAAGCGATTCAGCGCGGGGCGATACGCTTTTTCCGTGCTGTCGAGGCACAGCGCGACTTTCCGCCACGTCAGCACCACGCGCAATTCGTCGAGAAACGCCTGAATCAAAGGGGCTTCAATCTCACGCAGATCGGCGGCGGCCGCGTCGCGCCGCGCCGCATACTGCGCGCGCTTGCGTTCGATAATCTCCGGCAGCAGCGCGCGGACGCGCGAAAACAGGCCGGAATCAATCTGTTCCGCCAATTGGTTGGCAATGGCGGCAAGCATGGGATGCAGGCCGGGCTGATAAAAATGGGCGTCTTCGAAATCGAGATACGCCGCCACATAAGGCTCGCGCCCCGGATTCGCGGCAATCCATTTCAACAACTCGGTTTTTCCCATTCCGGCGACGCCGTGAAATTCTAAATAAACCGGCAGCCCGGCGGAAAATACGGCGCTGACAAATTCCTGCCGCGCCCGCTCCCGATTGACAAACAGCGATTCATCGAACCGCACGACATGATGACACTGCATGAGGCTATCCTTGCGGCGTTTCGCCTGATTCGCGCCCGATATTCAGAAAACGGACGCGGGCGCGCGCGCCCTCTTCGTCCGACCCGTAAAATAGCGGCGGCTTGGCCTCGCCGTTGCTGAAAATGACGAATTTCGGCGCGGCGTCTTCCAATGTTGACAGCAGATGTTCCACGACAAAATGATGCAGCAGCGTCAGCCAGCCCGGAATGCGTTCCGCATGCACGACGCCGCAATACATGCGAATCCGGCGGCTGCGCAGAATTTCGGCGAGCATCGGCGCGCAGACATATTCGGTAAACTGCACGAATTCCGCCAATTGCTCCGGCGGCGCGGCCATTCCGACGTAATTCCGCGCGTTCCAAAGCTCTCGGAACACGGCGAGCAGGCGCGTTTGTTCCTGATGTTCCCGCGCGATTTCAATCAAGGCGTCAATCACCTGCCGCATCAGCCCGAATGCCAAGTCTTCCGGGCGATGATAGACTTCTTTTTCCACATCGAGCGCGACATAGAACAGCCCTTCCTGTTGCCGCAGTGCGTCCTGCGCCGCGTTGAGGAGCGCGTCGAAGCATGGATGCGCGCCGTACACCGCGATGATCGGCTGTTCGACCGTTTGCGTCACCTCCTGAATAAGCCATGAAATCGAATTGGGTTGCATAGCGCTAAATTCTTTCATTGCGCCGTTTTTTGTCAAGAGATACTTCGATAGTGGCACGGTCATAAACCGTTTCTCGCGCCAAGACGCAAAGACGCGAAGAGTATCATAAATGAGAATTTTAAGTTGATGGAACAGGCTTTCTTGCTGTCTGCTAAAGGCAAAAAAAAGATCTGCCTTATCGGAACTCTTTATTTATGAATAAGTTCTTCGCGTCTTTGCGCCTTGGCGCGAGATCAAATAATCGCTTGAGAATTCCGTCAACGCTTGCGGCAAGCCTGAGATATTTTCTTGACACAAATCATTTTTTGGAAAATGTGGTGAACGTATTTTCTGAAAAATACCTGAAAAGGCGCATGAATGCCTTTCAGAGCGATAGCATGAACAACATATAAGCATGAGGAGGCTGTATGCGTAACGCAGGAAAAATGGGCTTGGCGTTCTTAGTCTCTCTCGCGTTCTCGGCGGCTGCCGGAAGCGAAACGCTCAAAATCGGCTTGAACATCCCGTTGACCGGCGACATCCCGAAAGTCGGCGAAGGATCAAAGTTTGCGGCAGAAATGCTGAAAGAAGAGATCAACGGCGCGGGCGGTCTAAAAGTCGGGGATAAAACGTACACGTTAGAATTTATTTACGAAGATAACGAAGCGAAAGCCGAATCCGCCACCGCCGCCGCGATGAAGCTCATCACCAGCGACGAAGTGCTGGCAATGATTGGGCCGCAGTCGAGCAAACAGGCCGTTCCGGCGGGAGAAGTCGCCAATAGCATGATGACGCCGATGATTACGCCTTGGTCAACGAATCCGAACGCGACGAAAGACCGCCCTTATGTGTTCCGCGCCTGCTTCCTCGATCCGTTCCAAGGGCCGGTGCTGGCAAAATTCGTGACCGATGAACTCGGCGCGAAAACCGCCGCCGTCCTGTACGACATCGCCAGCGATTATCCGAAAGGCTTGGCGGAATTTTTCAAAGCGTCGTTCGAAGAAATTCATGGCGCGGGCTCGGTGGTCGCCTTTGAAACGTTCACGACGAAAGACCGCGATTTCAGCGCGCAGTTGACGAATATCGTCAAATCCAACGCGGACATTCTGTTCACGCCGCAATATTACGACGAAGTGCCGTTGATTGTCAAACAGGCGCATGAACAGGGCTGGAACAAGCCGATTGTCGGCAGCGATAGCTGGGGATCGGCGGAATTGACAGGGTTGTGCGGCGCAGATTGCAACGGTCTCTTTTTCAGCACGCATTACGCCGCCGCTGGCGCGCAGGGCAAAACCAAAGAATTTATTGACAAATACAATGCCAAATACGGCTACGTTCCCGATGATGTCGGCGCGTTGACGTGGGATGCCATCAATCTGCTGCTGCAAGCGATTCAGAACACCGGCGGCTTGACGGGCGATTTGCAGCAAGACCGCGACGCCATTAGAGAGCAGTTGGCGAATACGAAAGAGTTTGACGGCATTACCGGCAAAATGGTCTTTAATGGGCAAAACGATCCGAGCAAATGCGCGGTCATCGTGAAAATCAGCGACGCAGGCGCGTTCGAGTTTTATAAGTCGGTCTGCCCGTGATTGAACATTGATCATGGATAAAAGACTTCAAACGTCTTAAAGACGTTTGAAGTCTCGTCCTCTCTATATGGCGATTCAAGCTCTCTTTTTTGATTTAGACGGCACGTTAACCGACCCGAAAATCGGCATCACGCGCTCCTTTCAATACGCGCTGGAGAAATTAGGCGAGACCGTTCCATCGGTTGAGGATTTGCTTTGGTGCATCGGGCCGCCGTTGCGCGAAAGTTTCGCGCAATTGCTGCGCGCGCATGACGACGCGCTCCTTCACGCCGCCGTCAGCCATTACCGCGAGCGGTACGCGGCGGTTGGAAAATTTGAAAACGCTGTGTATGACGCGATTCCAGACGCGCTGCAACGCCTGCAAACGCGGGGCATTGCGCTGTACGTCGCCACGAGCAAGCTGCGCGGCTTTGCGGTAGAGATTCTTGAGCATTTTCAGCTTGCGCCATATTTTCAGGAAATTTTCGGCAGCGACGCTGACGGGCGGCATGCGGATAAACGCGAATTGCTGGCGCATGCGTTGGCCGCCGCGCGGCTTGATGCCGCCTGCTGCGGCATGGTTGGCGACCGCAAGTTCGACATGATTGGGGCCGCGGCGAACGGCGTCTGCGGCATCGGCGTCACGTATGGCTATGGCAGCCGCGACGAATTGCTGAGCGCCGGAGCGCGGCATCTTGCGGACGCGCCGGGCGATATTGGTCACATTCTTACGCAAATGACTTCGTAGGTTTCAGCCGCGCATGATGCGAATGTCTTGCAAATAAGGCGTTCGCGCCAGTCGCGGCGCATCTTCATGCACAGCGCGATTCAAAACCTGCTGAACGGCCTGCAATGGGGGAGTTTTTACGCCCTGATTGCGCTCGGCTATACCCTTGTGTACGGCGTCTTGCGGCTGATTAACTTTGCGCACGGCGATATTTTCATGGTTGGCGCGTATCTCGGTTTTTTCGCTGCCGCGTTTTTGCTCGGCGCGTATGCGATTCACCTCCCCTTTGCGCTGCCGCCTGCGCTGATTTTCATTCTCAGCATCCTGATTGCCATGTTTTTGACATCACTGGTCGGCGTCAGCATCGAGCGGATCGCCTATCGCCCGCTGCGGCGCAAAGGCGCGGGGCGGCTGTATGTCGTCATCACGGCGTTGATGACCGGCTTGATGTTGGAAAACGGCAATCTCGCCATTTTAGGGGCGCGGCGGCTGAGTTTCCCTGATTTGATTGAAAAACAGGTCTATACAGTCGGCGGCGTGTCGTTCACGAACATCAAAATTTTGGTGATTGTGGCCGCGCTGCTCGTGTTTGCGCTGCTGCAATTCATCATCCGGCATACGCGGCTCGGCATGGCGATGCGGGCGGTGTCGTATGACCGAATGGCGATCCCGCTGATGGGGATTCCGGTGGATCAGGTGATTATGTTTACGTTCGTGCTTGGCTCATCAATGGCCGCGCTCGCTGGGGTGCTGTATGTCGCGGCGTATCCGATTTTAGAGCCGTACATGGGCGCGATGGTTGGCTGGAAAGCTTTTATCGCCGCCGTGCTTGGCGGCATCGGCGACATTCGCGGCGCGTTTGTCGGCGGCTTCCTGTTAGGCTTTATCGAAATTCTGACAGTGGCCTTTTTTCCTTCGACGCTCAGGGATTTAATCGCCTTCACGATTTTGTTGGTTATTTTGAGCGTCAAGCCGACCGGCATGTTCGGTGTCGCCAAAGCCACGAAGATTTAATCTCGTATGCATAATAGAGAAGCGATTTCTAATAAAAACGCAGCTTCTTAAAAAAGGAGTGTATCATGGGACAATTGAAAGCGTTAGATCCGACGTTATATTCGATTGAAGAATTGCAAGACGCCTTTTACCGCGAGAACCAATTTGTTGAGCGGTTTTATGAATTGATTACAACGTCAATTCAGCCGCCGTTTGCGATTTCTGTTGACGGCTTATGGGGCAGCGGCAAAACGACGCTCATGAAATTGCTGCAACGACGCTTGAAAGACGAGTATTCGACATTCTGGTTTAATCCGTGGGAATACCGCCAGACGGAAAATATTGTTCTTGCGTTTCTTCGCAGTTTGGCCGCTCAGCCTCAACATCGTGATGCTGTTGATGAATTGGTTCGGCAAGGATATATCTTGTTTAACGTCTTATTAGAAGAAGGGATTTGGGCCGGATTGGATTTTTTGAAAGTTGGAAAATTTTTCAAAGATATTCAAGGGAAACTTAACGCAGCGAACAAAGGCCAAAAGAAGGCGTATGAAAATTACGTGGATAGCATTCAAATTATCAAAAACGAATTTAAGGCTTTAATTAACGAAATTGGCAAGAAATATACCAATAAAACCATTATTGTCTTTTTTGATGATTTAGATCGTTGCCTTCCCGATGATGCTATTCAACTGTTGGAAGCCGTAAAAAATCTTTTTGTTATTCAAGATTGTCAGGTCATTTTCATCTGCGGCATTGATACCCGTGTTGCCAAACAATTTATCAAATCGCATTATAAAGATTTACAAGAAAACTTCGCCATCAACTATTTCCGCAAGATTTTCAACCTGACGATTTCCATGCCCTACACGAAAAACGTCTATACTATGCTGCTTGAGTATATCAAGGGATTATACGAATGGGATGACGCGCAATCCGACGCCTTAGCCAAAATGATTTACACGCGGGGGCTTCAGGCCGAAATCTCCAGCGCGCGGACATATTTGAACATTGTGCATAATTTTTATGCGTTCCGGCAGTTTAATGCCGAGAAACCCAATTTCAGCGCAGACCGCGAGGCCGCCATTCATCTGCTTGTCGTCAAAGAAGCGTGGCAGTCGCTCTATGAAGAGCTTGTCCGCGAAGCCCTGAAAAATCGGCTGGAAACAATGGGGGAATTAGTCGGCAAGCTGCTGGAGGCGGATGCCGAAAAAACGGAACACAGGCTTGAATCCGAACAACGCGCGTTTTTAAAGCATTATTTTGTTGATTCGCGGTCGGCGTTCAGCAGGCTGGTGTTGGCGGATTTGCTGTTTGACTATCCGACGCTGGCGTAAAAAAATTTAAAAAGACTTCAAAAGTCTTCAAGACTTTTAAAGTCTTTTCCCTAATTTTTTTACATTGACGCTGCCATTGGGATGATTTCACGAAGAGCGTGGTCGTTCGCGCGACGTTCTCGATATAAATCCCATTCGTTTTGCAGGCCAAGCCACACTTCCGGCGATGTGCCAAAACACTGCGCCAGACGTAATGCAATATTCGGCGTAATCCGCCCTTGCCCGCGCAAAATTTTTTGTACGGTAGAGCGGCTGAGTCTGAGACGATGCGCAAATTGCTGCGTGGTAAGATGATATTCCTTCAGAAAATCTTCTCGTAAAATCTCTCCCGGATGAGTCGGTTTTCGTTGTAATGCGATCATATCAACATCTCAAGCCCATAATTTCTGTCGAAATAGCTTTCTTTATAGTATTTCCCCACAGAGTGATTTCAAATGCGTTTCTGTGGGGAAATTTTCAATGCTTATTTCCCGCCGAACAAATGCGGCATCCGCTGCTTGAGAATCACGTGATGCGC
>CAZCGG010000012.1:35928-45350 GCA_964498135.1 uncultured Candidatus Moduliflexus sp. | reverse complement strand
CTTCGACAGGCTCAGGGCGAACGGAATGACGGGGCAAAAACGACTTATGCAAGAGGTCTAATCATAGCGGCAGCGACACCGCCTCGCCTTCGGGTTTAACGCCGTTGGGGGCTTTTTTGAAGGTGGTTTGATAACTCGGCATGGCGACGGTCGCGCCGTTGAGCAATTCCTCAATCGTCAAAATCTGCATTTTCGGATACGTTTTCTGCCACGTCGGCGACGCATAAAATCCGGCGGCGGCAGCCTCTTTCAGCATCTCTTTCGTCGGCGGCTCTAACGTGATGAACACGCCGATCTCAGCCTGCTCGCGCTCCAGCGTTCCGACGAGATCCCGAATATCGCCGCTCTTCACTTTGCCGCTTTTCACCTGCGCGATGAGCTTTTTCGGCTTTTGCTTCGGATCGTCGAGAAAATAAATGATGCCGTCAATGCCGCGATCCGCGCCTTTTTTTCCTTTCTTGCCACCGAGATTGCCGCCCACCGGTTGCGCCTGAATCAGCGACAACGCCCACCATTGGAATTGATAGCGGTCATCTTGCGCCAATTGCCGGGCGGCGGCCGTGTCGCGCGGCTCGCCGATGACCGCGTAATCCTGCCGCTCAACCAGCCCGAACGCGTCTTTCAGCCGGTATTTTTGCAGTGCGACGGCCAAATGCGTGATGTCAATGCCAATCCACCGGCGATTGAGCTTCTGCGCCGCGTGAATCGCCGTGCCGCAGCCGCAGAACGGGTCAAGCACGACATCGCCTTCGCTGCTGCTCGCCTGAATGATGCGCTCCAACAGCGCAATCGGCTTTTGCGTCTGATAGCCAAGCCGCTCCTGCGCCTGCGAGCCGATAGGCAAAATATCGTCCCACAAACTCTGCACTTCTTCGCCTTTCAATTCGTCTAAATATCGCTTGCGCTGAACCCGTCCGTGAAGCGTTTTGGGAAAATGAAGCCGCCCTTCTTGATCCCATTGCTCCATTTTTTCTTTCGAAATCGCCCACCCCTTCACAGGCGGCTTATATCCCTTATATTCATACATTAAATTCGGCCTCGGATTGGGGCTTGCCAAATTATCAATCCGATAAAAACGGCCGTTTTCGTCAACATGTCGAAACATCTTGCTGAGATATTCAGGATTATTCTCGCCATATTGGGGATGAAAGGTAAAATTTGCGCTTTTGGCATAATAAAAAAGAATGTCGCATACCGTGCCAAAGCGGTTGATGGGGCCGGTTCGCCCATGTTTCCGCTTCCAATAAATTTCATTGCGAAAATGCTCAACGCCGAAAATCGTATCCAAGACGATTTTCAAATAATGACTCGCCGTCGGGTCGCAATGCAGATAGAGGCTGCCGGTCAGCTTTAAGACGCGGTGCAATTCAAGCAGCCGGGCGGTCATCATGATGAGATACGCCATCATCTGGTTTGCGCCGAGAAAATCCCGCAACGCCCCAATCATCGAGGCGACCCGTGCCGGGCCTTTCGTGACGAGTTCGTAATACGTCGCCTCCGCCGTCATGCCCCAATGCCACGTGTCTTCAAACGCCGCAATCTGCGCCTCGGAATCCTGCCCATGTTTATCTTTGAAAATGACAAAATAGTCCCGATCCGAATTGAACGGCGGATCGAGATAAATCAAATCCACGCTCTCCGCCGCGAAATATTCCCGCAAAATCGGGAGATTGTCGCCGTAATAGAGCGTGTTTTTCCAGGCCGTTTCAGGTGCGTTCATTGATCATAGACGTTTGAAGTCTTGAAGACTTCAAACGTCGCAGTCCCTATTTCATGAAATAGCCCGCCAAAAAGACGAGCGGCGCATTGTAGTCAATCGCGTATTCGTTCGAGGCGTAGGATTTCGCGTCGTCAACATAGCCCCGCGCCTGAAGTCCCTGCTTATACGCGCCATCTTCGGCGTTATTGTTCGGGCCGCCGACCAGCAAGCCCGGCACGACCACGCCGGACGCCTCCAAAATGCGGTGATGCGGATAGCGCGCGCGATCCGAGCCGATGCCGGTCACAAACGATTTGCTGAGCGCGTTGACGCCGAGAACATAATCGAGTTGCGTGCGCGCCGCCAGCAGGAAATTTTCATCGCGTTCAAGAGACTGATACGCCCAAATAAGCTGCATTCCTCTCGCGCAAGCCGTTTTATTCGACGCCCAAATGAAATCGCCGATGCCGAGGCTCATGCGATAGCCGCTCTTGAAAATCTGCGCCGCCGCGCGCTGCGCGTCTTGAAGCAGAAACGCGCGCAGCGCCGTTTTCATTGCTTGCGGCGTCTTTTCCGCGTTCAGCAGCGTGTAAAAGCCAAGCGCGGCCGTGTTGTCCCAACTGAACGTCGGCAGCGCCTCGGCATACGCTGTTTTCAATTGTTCCAGCAGCGGCGCCGCGGCATCGAGATATTGCGGTTCGCCCGTCAGCCGGTACAATTCCGCGAACGCCCAGAACAGGTCATCTTCAATCGCGCTGGTTTTATACGCGCCCGTGCTGTCGTTCGTCGGCCACAACACCTCTTTATTTAAACCATTCAGCAAAAACGCGCCGGAGCGAATCGCCGCTTCTTTCAATTTGCCCGCATATTCGGCATCCACGGCCGCAAACACGCGCGCCGCCACCGCCGCGCCGCCGACGAAAACCGCCGTGTCGCTCGTCCCTTTTTCGTAAATGTAGCGCGTCTGCGTGTCATCGCTCGGCAGCACCCCGCCGGGGAAATTCATCGTGTTGATTTTATGAAACACGCCGCCGTCGCTGTCCTGCATTTTCAGCATCCAATCGAGTTCGAACTTGATTTCGGCTAAAAAATCAGGCAGCGCGCCCCCGCTTTCGGGAATATTCAGCGCAAATTTGGCAAATTTCGCGGGATTGGATTCGTACAGCAGCAGCAATTGCGCGACCGTCACGCCCGCCGTTGACATGTATTTGCCGTAATCTCCGGCATCGTGCCAGCCGCCGGTCACGTCGCGCGTTTCCTGCTCGTTTTGGCGCATCACGCCGTCGTTGACGTGGCAAATCGGATGATGCACCTTGCTGATGCTGTCGTGAATTTCCACGCCGCAGCGTTGCAGAAAATAGGAGCGCGTCACCGTGTAAAACAGCGTGGCATGGACAGCTTCGCCAATGGCGAAATTGTACGATTTGCCGAAGCCGTCCACTTCGATTTTATATTTGCCGGGCGCGGTCAGCGCGGAGAAATCGCCGGAATACACCGTGTCGCCGGTCGTTTCATCCGTGATCGGTCCTTCGAGTCTTCCTTCGAATACGGCCTTGTCGTTCTGCGTGACACGGAAAACGCTCGACGCAAGCGGCGCGGCGTCTTCGACGGTCAAGACCAGCCGTTTCGGTTCGTTTGGCAGATAGCCCCATTGATTGACTTTGAGCGGATTGACGGGCAGCTTGATGATTTTCTCGCGCTTTTTGCTTTCCACGTCAATGCGCGCCGTGACGCTTGCGCCGTTCACATCCGCCGAAATGCTCTGCTGCCCTTTTTGCGTTGGAATCACGGTGATTCCGCCCTGTTCATCTGTGGTCATGGTTTGTTCGCCGACTGTCACCGTGCCGTGCCAAGGTTGGCCGTCAACCCAGACATGCACGCGCTGCGCGGCGTCGGTAAAAAATTGCGGCGGCGTCAATATTCGCGCCGCGTTCAGTGCGTCGGGCGCATCGAACAGCCGCCCTTTTTGCCAGACTTTCGGCGATTGCCAGCCCGTGCCGTCGCCCTGCCAAATCAACTGCGCGGTGCGGTCAGCGTCGCCGCTATTATTGTTTGCGCCGAAATCGAACCAGAGCGGTTCACCCGATTTCAAGGGCGTCTGCGTGAAATTCGCAAGCGGAATCCGCGCTTCGACGGCATAGCCGCGTTCCGTCCGCGCCACCGCGATTTCCTGCCCGGCAAGCTCCTGCCCTTTCGTCCACATCCACGTCGGCTGCGCGGCTGCGCCGAAACCTATGCCGAATTGCGCGTCATCCGCGCCAAACGTCGCGGCTTCGTCCTCGCGGTGAAACCCGAAATAGACTTCCAGCGAATCCCCTTTGTAAATCTCGTTGTCCGTAAACGGATTGTTCAACGGCGTCGCGTCCGTGACATCCGCGAAAATATAGGCGTTTTGCGCGTCGAAAAACAGATGCGCCTTGACCGCGAACTCTTGCGGCGTTTTGCGCCCGCCGCTGCGAATCTGCGAATCGCTCTCCAAAAAACAGGGGAGCGTGACCGGCCAATCGTCGGCCTTGCCGTCAACGGCGATCTGCGCCTTTTCCGTGAAGAACACTGGAAATTCGGGCGCTTCCGCCCAAGCGAATATTGAAAAAAGAGAGCCGAGACATGCGCCGAAACATGACAAGCGTGTGAACATGCGAAACCTCCTGAAATTCAACATCATGGTTGTGATCGATTTACGGATAAACGAATGTGTTGACGAGCGTGAGTTCGCCGGGCGAGCGCATCGGCACGATGAACGTCTGTTTTTTTTCGTCCAGCGTATTTTCGTTCGTGATGATCGTCACTTGCGCGACGGTGATGTCGCCCTCGTTGCCGGAGCCGTAATAATTCAGAAAGACCAAATACGTGCCGGGCAGCGGCGCGGGCGTTCCGAAAATTTCCGGCCCGTAGCCGCTCGTCACGTCCACATCCAGCGCGCCGCCGTTTTCAAGCACGCGGTTGGCGTAAAAACAATGCCCGCCGTCCGGCGTGACGACGTGCAAATCCAAGTCCGTGCCGTCCGTATCCCACGAGAGCAGCACGCGCAGGCGCGGCGGCGTGACGCCGGGATACGCTTCATAAAATTGCGTCCGAGCAACGGCCTTGCCATCGGGGCTTCTCACTTCCACGTTGTTTGAGCCGGGGCCGAAAATATACGGGCGCGAAAAGGCGTCTTCCTCTACGCGCATCGGCATCGGCACGCCGTTGACAATCAGCGTGAACGGGTTAGATGATTTGACCTGTTCGGCGACATGCCCGGCAATCATCGCCGCCGCGCTTTGATTTTCGGGCGTATTGACGGACGACGCCGGATAATTCACCTGCTGCGAAAATTGCAGTTTTTGGCCTTCCGAATACCGCCACCCCGCCATCGGCAAGTCAATCGTAATTCCGTCTTCCGCCTGCGCCAAGGCATTTGACAGATAGAACATCATGAACAAAAGAAATTGTTTCTTCATACTTGTTTTCTCCCCTGATCGGGCGGAAAAAATTCCGCCGGAAATGCGCAAGTCGTTTATTGAAACCTGCATTTACGCGGTTACTCGCCTTCTAATCATTCTCATTGCGTTGACTTTGTCAATGATTTCTTCCAGAAAAATAAGAAAGCCCTGCAAGTTTAATGCCGCTTAATCGGCGCAATCGGCGGGGAAAAGCAGCAATTGCCGCGCAAGGTTTTCGATGAACGACTCGTCCGCGCCGGACGGATGATATTTGAAGGCCAAATGCAGAAATTCATGCGCGAGCGCGATCTCATCGTCCGGCGAGGCAGGCGGGCGGGCAAAAATGCGGTTCGCGTCATATTCGGCATACGCATTGCCGAACGAGAGCGCGCAGACGGTCACACGCTCCGGCGGCTCATAGCCCGGTAGCCGCATTAGACAGGCGTTCCACGCTTTCGCCCGCGCCGCTAACCACGCCTCGATTTCCGGCAAGCGTTCGCACTCCTGCGCCCGCCCTAACGTCATGAGTTCCAGCCGCGCCGCCGGATAGGCCGTCTGCAAAATCTGATCGAAAAAAAGCCCCTGCGCCGCTAATGCCTGGGCCTGCGTCCATGACAGCCGATTCAAGCCCGCGTCCGTCGCATGATAGCGCACATCCGGCACGCCCGCCAACACCAGCCCGTCCGTCCACGCGCTAATCGCTTGCGCAGCGGCGGAAGGCGCGTGAATGCCGACGCGCTGAAACCGCGACGTGTCCTCGATGAACAGCGTTTCGCCGCGCCGCGCCGCGTTTTGCCGCAGATAGGTGCGAATCACGACCGCAAAGGCTTTCGCGGCCTCGACCGGCGCCGCGCTGATTTCGCGGTCAATCACCCGCGCCACATAATCGTTGACCGGAAACACGCCGGAAATGCGCGGCAAGCCGTCGCGCACCTCATAAAACACGTCGTGATTGCTGTGAAAATCAAGCGTCTGCCCGCTGGCGAAAAGAATGCGGAAATCGCCGCGCAGCCAGCCCGGCACGGCGTCCGTCTGCGCCGGAAGCTCAATCACGCGGGCGATGCGGTGGCGGGCGAAAAAGGCGACATTCACCATTTCCGGCGCAAGATTCGCCGGTTTTCGGACAAAGAGCGGCGCAACGGCCGCGCTCCACGCTTCCAGCACGTCATGGCTGCGCCCCGCGCCCATCGCCCACACCGTCGAGCCGTCTTGCAGCCATCCGGCGAAGCCGCCCGCCAATTTGCCCGGCGCGTCGGGGTGTCGCCACGTGAATGTTTTCAGCGCGGCCGCGCGGCCGAGATGCCGCACCGCGCCGCGTCCCGTGCCGTTGATCAGCACGTCGGCCAGCGCGTCCCGCGTTGCGCGCAGCGCGAGCGGGCGGGCGTTAATGCGATGCAGCGCGGCGAGCAATTCCCGTACCGGCGCGGCGGAGTCGGGCTGCATTCGGCGCAAATCGTTCAGCCACGCGAACGACACGCCGACCGTGCGCGTCCAGTAATTTTTCCACGCCTGCGGCGAAATATTGAGGCGTTTCGGCTCGAAAAACAGGCCGCAGGAGCGCGACAGCGCCTCGTCCATGAAAATGCGTTTGCCGTGCTGGCAGCAGAACGTTTCGTCTTGCAGCCGCCCCTCGCAGACATACGGCGGCGGCGCGATGCGCTCGTCCGTCAGGTAAATATAGACGAAGAGCTTCCACAGGCTGCCTAACGGCGTCGTCACGCTCTCATCCAACCGGCGCTCGCCGCTGACCGCGCCGTCGGCGCGCAATGTCATCACGCGCCCGGCTTGGCCGTCAAAAAAGGCGAGGCGGAGCGTCTCCGGCGTCTGCGCCTGCAAAATCATGATGCGTCCGCGCGCGTCATGCGCCGCCGCGAACATGAGCATGACCGCGAGAACGGTCACGATGCGTCCGTTGGTTTTCATCGTTGCGTGTTCCTGCGAGATGAACAATAATTTTTGATCTCGCGCCAAGGCGCAAAGACGCCAAGGCGAGGCAAGTCAGTTTCGTAATAATTGATGTGACGCGGCGCGATTCTTGTCAACTTTTGCGTCGCTTGATGAAAATATCGCGCGGGTTTCCGAGCATTTTTCTTGACATGCGCCGCGTTTCTCGTGAAACTTAACCGCTCGCGCAGAGCTTTCGCGTTTTCATCTCTATTTTCTGTTGACAGAAGTAATTTTTTTTTATAGGCTTTGAATCAACGCGCTCGCCCCATTCCTCCTCTAAGTAAGTTGGGGAGCAGGCGGGGCTGCGGAAGACGAGGCGTTGCCATGACCACGCAGACCGTCGAACAATCACCGGAGACGCTCGCATTTATCGTTCAGCCCGACGCGGCGACGCTCCGCCTCGATGCGTTCCTTGCGGCACAGCCGGAAATCGCCTGTTCCCGGTCGCATGTGCGGAAACTGCTTGACGAAGGGAACATCACCGTCAACGGCCAGATCGTCAAAGCCGGATATGCCGTCCGGCGCGGGGACGAAATCGCCGTGACACTCCCGCCGCCGCGCCCGCTCAACGTGACCGCCGAGCCGATTCCGCTTGAGATTCTTTTCGAGGACGCGCATTTGATCGTGCTGAATAAACCGGCGGGCATGGTCGTGCATCCCGCGCCGGGGCATGACAGCGGCACGCTCGTGCATGGCTTGCTGCATCATTGCGGCGATCTTTCCGGCATCGGCGGCGTGCAGCGCCCCGGCATCGTGCATCGCTTGGATCGGGACACGTCCGGCGTCATGCTTGCGGCGAAAACCGATGACGCTCACGCCCGGCTGTCGGCGCAACTGAAATCGCGGGAACTGACGCGCATCTATATCGCGGTCGCGCACGGGCGTTTTCGGGATTTGAGCGGCAGCATTAACGCGCCGATTGGACGCCACCGCGCGGATCGGCAGAAAATGGCGGTTGACCTTGAACGTGGACGCCCCGCGCTGTCGCTGTACCGCGTCGTGGAGCAATACCCCGAACACGCGCTGGTAGAGGTCGAACTCAAGACAGGGCGGACGCATCAAATCCGCGTGCATCTGAAATATCTGCTTCATCCGGTCGTCGGGGATCCGGTGTATGGCCTTGCGACGAAAAATAATTTCGGCATGACGCGCCAAGCCCTGCACGCGCAGACGATCCGGTTCATTCATCCGGCCACCGGCGAGCGCATGAGTTTCACGACGGACTTGCCGGACGACATGCGCCGCCTCATCGAAACGCTTCGCCACCTTCCGGCAAAACGGTAGCCCCGCTCCGCGCGGCGGGCAGACGGACGACACGCTTATGACAGAAAACGGCATCATCAAATTTCAGCTTGCCAATATTCAATTCGGCATTTTTGCCGATCACATTCTGGAAATCGTCCGGTTAGGCTCATTCCGCGAGATTCCCATGCCGCTGCCGTATATCATCGGCCTGACGCAGATGCGCGACTACATCGTCGTGATTGCGGATTTGCGGAAACGGCTCGGCTTGACGCCGCTGCCGTTGAATCCCAGCACCACGATGATTGTCGCCAAATTTTCCACCGGCATGATTGGCGTGTTAGTCGAATCCATCTCGCATTTCAAGCAGTTTGCGGAAAAAGAGATTCTCCCGCCGTTCTCGATTGCGGGCTTTCCGGCGGATTTGCTGCACGGCATGGTGACAGAACGCGACGAAATCATCCTGCTGCCCGACCTCGATAAGCTCTTCTCGTCGTACATCCACGTGCAACTGCTGCCGATTACCCAATCTGAAAAAGTGGCGTTCCAATATCGCGCGATTCCGGGCGGAATCACGCGCACGCTGGAGCATACGCTCATGCAGCAGCGTTATCTTGACGAAAACATGATTCGCAAGATTTCCCGCGCCATGAGCGTGTCGTCGGCGCAACTGCATAAAATTTCGTCGTATTATCGGGATTTTCAGCCGCAGCGCGTCAAAGAAAACATCGCGCCGGACGCGGGGCAGCGATATTTTCAGGACGCCCGCGCCGGAGATGAAACCTATTTGTCGCTCTCGAAACGCCTCTCGTCGCAGCATGCGCCGCGCCCCGGCGAGCCGCCCGCGCCGAAGCCGCAGCATGACACCGAGCCTGAATTGCTGCTGCTGCAAGACACCGCCCCGTTTCCGCGCATGCTTGAAGCCGCGCTGCACGATCTGCCCGCAGCGGGCTTTGTCCGCGCATCGGGCGCAGCGATTTCCGGGCGCGAGGCCGCGTCTCAAAAGGAGATCGGTCGGATGATTGCCAAAGCGCTGCGTCTGCCGTCGGTGAAATTGCGGAGATATTTTACTTATTATCCTCAACCGGAATCGCCGCGCCCTGTTCCAA